>CAMFLL010000214.1 GCA_945957405.1 uncultured Mycolicibacterium sp.
GCAGGGTGGCGATCGGCAGGACCCAGGACAGCGCCCCCGCGTCGACGCCCGATGTCGGCAGCACACCGAGCAGAACCGAGAACAGCCACACGCCGGTGATGGCGAACCAGAAGTCGGGGATGCTCGCCGCGGTCATCGACAGCAGGCTCGAGAACCGGTCGGCCAGCGAGTTGGGCCGGTAGGCCGCCCAGCAGCCGATGATCACGGCGCCGATGATGGCCAGCAGCATCGTGGTCAGTGCCAGCTGCAGGGTGGCCGGGAAAGCGCGCAGCGCCATCTCGGATGCGGACTCGCCGGTGCGTAGCGAGGTGCCGAAATCGAGGTGGATCACGCCTTTGAAGTAGTCGACGAGCTGCGTCGTGATGGGCTGGTCGAATCCGTGTTTGGCCGCGAACTCGGCGCGCTGGTCGGCGGTCGCCGACTCGGGCAGGTACAGGTTGGTCGGGTCGCCGGTCATGCGTGCCAGCAGGAAGACACCCAGCAGCACGACGATCAACGGTATTGCGCTGGTGTACATCCGGCGCCGAACGAATGGGAACATGGCGGTCAGCTCTCCTCGAGTCTGGGGCTGTCTGATTCGGGCCGGTCAGGACTGGTCGGTCCGGGAGGTGCTGCTGGCGTGCGTCATCTCGGCCAGCCGCATCTCGTCGCCGGTGGCGGAATTCGGTGTGTAGCTCACGCGGGCCGATTTGCCCAGGATCCCCTTCATGTGCGCGATGTAGGCCATCTGCATGATCTCCTGGGGTTCCTCGGCGAACAGTGTGGCGAAGGCGTCCTGGCGGGCCTGCCCGGTCAGTGCCTCGGCGGCTCGGATCTTGGTGTCGAATTCTGGTGTGCCGTAAGCACTCTGCGGACCATCGGACAGCATGTACTGGTCCATCGTGAAGGCCGCGTCACCGGCCTGGTTGCCGTGCATGATCATCAGCAGGTAGGGGCCGGTGTCGGCCGGGAAGGGCCGCAGCTGGTACTGGAGCTGGCTGGCCGTGTCCATCATCTCGATCTTGACGTTCAATCCGATCTCGGTCAGCTCGCTCTGGATGACCTCGATGGTCTCGCCGATCTTGGGGAACTGTGCGGTGCGCCCGATGATCCGGATCTGCTTGTCCACGGGAACGCCGTCCGCCTTGGCCTCGGCCACCAGTTGCTTGGCCTTCTCGGTGTCGTGCGGCCACAGCGGCAGATCTGCGTTGTAGCCGACCACACCGGACGGAATCAGCTGGGACGCAGGCTCCCCCAGGCCGCGGAACAGGGCCTTGACGATTCCGGTTCGGTTCACGGCGTAGTTGACGGCCTGACGCACCCGGATGTCGTTCAGGGGCGCTTCGGTCGCCTGCATACGCAGGGCGGTGGTCTCGTTGTTCTGGAACGGGACGCCGAGGTCGCCTGCGCCGTCCTCCGGGCCGAGCGAGACGGCGATGTCGGTCTCGTCGTTGGTGAGCATCGCGGCGCGCACGCTGCCCTCGCTGCGCCACTGGTATTCGGCCTTGGCGAACGCCGGCTTGGCACCCCAGTAGGTGTCGTTGCGCTGCAGCATCAGCTTCTGGCCGTACTCCCAGTCCTCGATGGCATATGGACCGGTGCCGATGGGCTCGCGCACCTTCTCGGTCGTGCTGGTGGTCTTCGGCACGATCTCGACGAACGAGATACGCAGCGGGAGAATCGGATCCGGCTTTTCCGTGCCGATCGTCAGGGTGTTTCCGGTGGTCGAAAGTTTGAGCTTTTCATCCCCGAAAACGTAACCGTCGACGTTGCACTGCAGGTCGGAGTTGACGGCGCGGTCGATGGAGAACGCCGCGTCCTCGGCGGTGAACGGTGCCCCGTTGGAAAATGTCACACCGTCGCGGATGTCGAACGTCCACTGCGTCGGAGCGGTCTGACGCCAACCGGTGGACAGCAGCGGCTGCAGATCACCACTGTTGGGATCGCGCTCGATGAGCGGCTCGGTGATGTTGGACCGCACCACGATGCCGGTCGAGGTCAGCGAGCTCTCGCACGGTTCCAGCGTGGGCGGCTCCTGGGAGAGCACGATGCGCAGGGTGTTCGGGTCATAGCCACCGTGTCCAGAATTCGCGACGGTGCAGCCACTGGCCGCCACTGCGCAGGCACCCGCCATGGCCAGTGCCGAGGTTCGAGCCAAGACCCGAGCCGTAGATCGTGGGGGGCGGTTCATGTGGATCCTCCGAGAGCTGATGCGCGGGCTGGCGCTGGTGTAGCGACTCTGTGTGTAGCGACTCTGTGTGACGACGCTGTGTGGCGTCCACGTATGTAGATGCCGTTTGTGATCGCAACCACACGGTAGGAGTGCCCGAAAAGAACCGTCAACCCCGCCAAATGCCGGGAAATCGGTGTTTTACGGGTGTCAAGGATGCCGTGGGCGACCAGAGCCGAACCCGGAAAACCCCCGTTGAACTGGGACGTTACGATAATTCGGCGCAATTGGGCGCATTGCCGGTATCGAAAAAAGGCGAGTCATTCGCATTGAGCATCAAACGATGCTATTTCCGTGTTGGACAGGTATCTCCACGTCAACTTACGGTGCTGGAAGTTCATCACGCGCGTTCAGAGGAAGATCGTGACCAGCATGCCCAACACCACACCCGCACGAGTCCTCCGGGTCGGCCCCCTGCAGGCGTCACTCGAGGAGGCGTTGAGCGCCTCCTACAGTGCCCTCGTATTGCCTCTCGACCCTTCTGAACGTGCTGCGTTCCTCGCCGACGAGGGGCAGAACATCGTGGTCGCCGTGACCTCCGGGCGCACCGGGGTGAATGCCGAGCTGATGGCCGCACTGCCCCGACTCGGGGCCATCGTGCACTTCGGTGTCGGCTACGACACCACGGACATCGACGCGGCGGTCAGCCGCGGGCTGCTGGTCAGCAACACCCCCGACGTCCTCACCGACTGCGTCGCCGATACCGCCCTCGGCCTGATGATCGACACCATGCGCCGGTTCTCGGCCGCCGATCGCTACGTGCGCGCCGGCCGCTGGGCCGCGGTGGGTAACTACCCACTGACCCGGAAGGTCTCCGGCAGCCGCGTCGGCATCCTCGGGCTCGGCCGGATCGGTGCGGCGATCGCCGACCGGCTGACGGGTTTCGGCTGCGCCATCTCGTACCACAACCGCACCGTGGTGCCGGACTCCCCGTTCACCTATCGACCCACTGCGGTGGACCTCGCACGGGAGGCAGATGTGCTGATCGTGGCCGCGGCGGGCGGTGACGGCACGCGCCACCTGGTCGACGCCGAGGTGCTCGACGCACTCGGTCCCGAGGGCTACCTGATCAACATCGCCCGGGGCAGCGTCGTCGACGAATCCGCACTGGTCGCCGCACTGGCGAGCGGCCGACTGGCCGGCGCAGGCCTGGACGTGTTCACCGACGAACCGAACGTGCCGGAACCGCTGCTGGCACTCGACAACGTGGTGCTGCTGCCGCATGTGGCCAGCGGCACCGCGCAGACCAGGGCCGCCATGGAGGCGCTCACCCTGCGCAATCTCGACGCGTTTCTGACCGGCGGTGACCTGGTGACCCCGGTGCCGCTGCCCGTCCGCTGACGTGCCGCGTCAGCGGTCCGATCGTCACCTCACGTTGCAACCCGCGCCCGCGTTGTGACAGTGCGCGCCCGCATTGCAGGAGCCACAGCTGCATCCGCAGGCGAGTTTGGCCTGCGGGCGCGGTCTCGGCGGTGGCTGGGCGATGTAGATGTCCCGGTCACGATCATGGCCCCGGTCCCGGTCATGTCTTGGCATATCGGACTCCCTCGAACGCCAATGCACTACGGATCGAGGCTAGACCCCGAAACCGCTACGAGACCACTTCTTCCACCAGGTCATCCGTCGTCCACTCCCGGGCGGGCAGCACGTCGCGCAGGAGCCGCAACAATGCCGGGTTGGTGCTGTCACCGCGCCATACGGCGTCCAGTTCCACCGGCCGCTCGCGGAACGCGCCGATGGACCGGAACACCACGTCGTTGGGGTGCAGCGTGGCCGCCGACGCCGGCACCAGGGCGATACCGATACCGGACCGCACCAGTACCAGCATCGTGTGCACCTGGGTGACGTACTGGACGTAGTTCGGGGTGGCGCCCGCGATGGTGAACGTGCTGATGAGCAACTCGTTGAAGTAGCGCGCCTGCACCGGCGAATACATGATGACGTCCTGGCCGTCGAGGTCGGTCAGCGTCAATTGGCGTGACAGCGAGGCCAGCGGGTGGCCGGCCGGCACCGCCGCGATCAGTTGTTCGTGTAGCAGTGGCCGCGAGACCAGCCCCGGCCGCTTCAAGGGCGGGCGCGCCATCCCGAGATCCAGGTCGCCGGTCATCAGGCCTTCGATCTGAGCGGCGGTCACCATCTCCCGCAGTTCGAGCTTGACGTCGGGCAGGTGTTCACGGGCGCGGTCCAAGAGCCGCGGCAGTACGGCATGCGCCGAGGCCGCGGTGAAGCCGACGACGACGGTGCCGAGGTCACCGGCGGGCACGCGCTTCACGGTCAGCGCGGCACTCTCGGCCAGTTGCAGGATGCGCCGGGCGTCGGGCAGGAAGGCGATCCCGGCAGGCGTCAACGTGACCGACCGCGTCGTACGGTCGATCAACTGGACACCGAGCTCGGTCTCGAGTTGCTGGATCTGGCGCGACAGCGGCGGCTGTGTCATGTGCAGACGCTCGGCGGCCCGACCGAAGTGCAGCTCTTCGGCGACCGCGATGAAACAGGACAGCCTCGCGAGCGAAAACACCGATGCACTCCTTGTATGGGTTCGTGCGCCGAACTCAAACCACGAGCATCAGTGTAGGAGCGTCATCACCTCGGGCTCAGGTGAATCGCCGCGATTTTCAGCCGTTCGACCGCTTCGGTCCAGTCCGCCGCCGACGGCAGCCGGTCATCGCGGAATTTCAGGCCCATCGTGCGCTGTGCCCTCTTGGCGCCGTACGACTGCGCCAACCGGTGGGTGATGTCGGCGACCGTCGGCTTGTCCGTGATGAGGACACCACGCATGGCCGTCGTCTTCCCGCCATGCGAGACCTGCGCGTCCGCGCCGTCACGGAAGTTGTACTTCCACTGCGCTTCGAGCACGACGTAGAGCTTGCCGTCGAGGTGGTGGGCGCTCACCGGCACCGCGAACTGCCGACCCGATTTGCGCCCGGTGAACCGCACGAGCATGAATTCGGTGATCCGGCTGCCCAGCGGCGAGCGCAGCGCCTGTCGCAGGATCGGGTTGATCACCTTGAGCATCAGTTCCGGTGGGTGTGCGGCCTCGATCGCCGCCGACTGTTCTGCCATGGCACCCACCGTAGGGCGGGTCACCAGCGCGGGCTGAGCAATTCGTACGACGGATCGATGGATTTCATGTACCCGGTGTCGTCCCGGTCACGGATACCGCAGCGCACGTACTGCTCGTGCAACGCGGCCAGCGCGTCGTCGTCGATCTCGACGCCGAGCCCCGGGGTGGTCGGCACCGCCACGGCACCGTCGCGGATCTCCAGTACGCCCGGTTTGACGACTTCTTCGGTCTTCCACGGCCAGTGCGTATCGCAGGCATAGGTCAGGTTCGGCGTCGCTCCGGCGAGGTGCACCATCGCGGCCAGGCTGATCCCCAGATGCGAGTTGGAGTGCATCGACAACCCCAGCCCGAAGGTGTCACAGATACCGGCCAGCAGGCGCGAGCGCTGCAGCCCGCCCCAGTAATGATGGTCGGAGAGCACCACTTTCACGGCACCGTACGAGATGGCCGGGGCCAGGTGGTCGAATGCGACGACGCACATGTTGGTCGCCAGGGGCATCGGCGCCTGCTGGGCCACCTCGGCCATCCCGTCGATATTCGGAGTGGGGTCCTCGAGGTATTCCAGGATCCCTGCGAGTCCCGACGCGACCTTGACGGAGGTCTGCGGGGTCCAGGCTGCGTTGGGGTCCAGCCGTAACGGATGGTCCGGGAACTCAGCGCGCAGCGCTTCGATCGCGGCCATCTCTTCCTCGGGCGCAAAGACGCCACCCTTGAGTTTGATTGCGGTGAAACCGTATTCGTCGACCATGCGGCGGGCCTGCGCGACGATCCCGGCCGGGTCCAGCGCCTCGCCCCAGGAGTCGGGCTCACCACCGGGGTGCGCAGCCCACTTGTAGAACAGGTACGCACTGAACGGCACCTCGTCGCGGACCGTACCGCCCAGAAGGTCCGATACGGGACGGCCGGTGACATGCCCCTGCACGTCCAGGCAGGCCACCTCGAAGGGTGAGAGCACCTGGTCCACGGCGCTGGCCGTGGTGATCATGCCCGCGGTGCCCACGGCGGCGTCGTCACCGCGCAGGCGCTCGGCGATGGCCGCGCGAATCACGTTCAGCGCAAAGACGTCCAGCCCCGTGATCGCCTCGGCGGCGGCCTGCAGCCGGGCCAGGTGTCTGGTGTCGGCGTACGTCTCACCGAGGCCCACCAGCCCGGCATCGGTGTCGAGCTGGATGATGGCGCGCAGCGCGTATGGCTGATGCACGCCGACGGTGTTCAGCAGCGGCGGATCGGCGAACGCGACAGGAGTGATGCGAGCCCCGGTGATCCGGACCGGCCCGCTCATCAGTGCACCGCCTCGACAGCAAGTTCGTTCGCGAGCACGGCGCGGCCGGCGCGGATGATGTCGGCCAGCGTTGCCAGGTCGTCCTCGGAGGGCATGACAAGCGGCGGGCGCACGGGTCCGGCATCGAGACCTTCCATGGCCACGCCGGCCTTGATGAGCGATACGGCGTAGCCGGGCACGGTGTCGCGCAGGCGAACCAGCGGGTGGAAGAAGTCCCGCAACAGCGCAGCCAGCACCGCGTCGTCGTCACGTTCGAGGGCGTTGTAGAACGCCAGCGCGAGCTCGGGCGCGAACGCGAAGGTCGCCGACGAGTACAGCGTCACACCGATCGCCCGGTATGCCTGCTGAGACACCTCCGCCGTCGGCAGGCCGTTGAAGAACTGGAACGGCTTGTTCGACGGCGCCAGCGCGTCGGTGACCGCACGCACGATGCGCGCCACGATGTCGATGTCGCCGGTGCCGTCCTTGAAACCGACCACATTCGGGATCTGGGCGACCTCGACGGCGGACTCCTCGTTGTAGCGGGCGTTGCTGCGGTTGTAGACGATCACCGGAAGTGACGTCGCCCCCGCGACGGCGCGCGTGTAGTCGATCAGGCCCTGCTGCGGCATCGACACCAGGTAGGGCGGCAGCAGCAGCAGCCCGTCGGCGCCGGCCTCCTGGGCGGCGGTGGCGAAGATCTTGGCCTGCGCGACCGATCCGCCGGCTCCCGCGTAGACCGGCACTCGGCCCGCCACGGCCTCCACCGCGGTGCGCACCACCCGGCTGAACTCCTCGGTCTCCAATGCGTGGAATTCCCCGGTGCCGCAAGCGACGAACACGCCGCCCGGGCCGGCGTCCACACCCTTGGCGATATGCGCCGCGAGCGTGTCGAGGTCCACTTCACCGGTTGCGGTGAAAGGTGTCACGGGGAAGAACAGAACGCCGTCCAGCATGTTGAGCTCCTTGCAGATGAGAGTGGGGTGATCAGTCTTGGGTGAGCCGGCCGTCGATGCGACGCCAGATCCGGTCGGGGTTGCCGTCAGCGATGGCGCTGGGCAGCAATGCTTTCGGGACGTCCTGGTAGGCCACGGGCCGCAGGAAACGCTCGATGGCACGCGCACCCACCGACGTGGTGCGCGAATCCGATGTGGCGGGGTACGGGCCGCCGTGGACCATGGCGTGGCCCACTTCGACACCGGTGGGCCATCCGTTGAACAGGATGCGGCCCGCCTTGAGTTCCAGGGTGGGCAGCAGCCGCGCCGCCGTCACCTGGTCGGTGTCGTCCGCGTGTACCGTCACGGTCAACTGACCCTCCAGTTCGCTTACGAGCGAGACCATTTCGTCGACATCGGCACATCGGACGACCAGGCTCGACGCGCCGAAGACCTCGGCCTGCAGCACCTCGGACGCGGTGAAGCTGGCGGCGTCGGTGGTGAACAGCGCGGCGCGGCATAGGGTGTCGGAGTCGGCCGAGACGCCGCGGGCGACCAGACTGGCCGCTCCCCGTAGCGCTTCGACACCGTCTGCGTAGCTCGCGGCGATACCCGGCGTCAGCATCGGTGTGGCGGCGGCGGCCTCGACGGCCTCCTTCGCGGCTTCGACGAAGGCATCGAGCCCGGGGCCGTCGACGGCGATCACCAGGCCCGGGTTGGTGCAGAACTGCCCGGATCCCATGGTCAACGAGGCGACGAAGGCCTTACCCAGCTCCGCGGCCCGGGACGCGAGTGCCCCCTCGAGCACGAGAACCGGGTTGATCGAGCTCATCTCGGCGTAGACCGGGATCGGTTCGGGCCGCGCGACCGCGGCAGCCACTAGAGCTGTTCCGCCCGACCGTGATCCGGTGAAGCCGACGGCCTTGATCCGGGGATCGGTCACCAACGCGGTACCGAGCGTGCGCCCGGACCCGAACAGCAGGGAGAAGGTGCCCGCGGGCAGTCCGGCCGCGGCCACGGCATCCGACACGGCGCGGCCGACGAGTTCGGACGTGCCGGGATGCGCGTCGTGGGCTTTGACCACGACGGGGCACCCGGCCGCGAAAGCCGAGGCGGTGTCACCGCCGGCCACCGAGAACGCCAACGGGAAGTTACTCGCGCCGAACACCGCAACCGGGCCGAGGGGGACCTCGCGCTGGCGGATGTCGGAGCGGGGAGCCGGAGTGCGCTCGGGTAGGGCGGGGTCGATGCGTGCACCGTTCCAGCTGCCCTCGCGTAGCACCCCGGCGAACATACGCAACTGCCCGGTGGTGCGGCCGACCTCACCGGCGATACGTGCCTGCGGCAGACCGGTCTCGGCGATTGCCCGCGGAACGAGCACATCCTTGATGGCCTCGATGTTGTCCGCAATGCCCTCCAGGAACTGGGCGCGCTGTTCGGAGCTGGTCGTCCGGTAGGGGCCGAAGGCAGCCGCGGCCGCAGCGCATGCCGCGTCGACGTCGGCGGCGTCACCGTGGCGGTACACGGGTTCCAGGGGCGTGCCGGCGGCAGGATCGAAACCGCGTACCTCGGTACCGGTTCCGGCGACGAAGTCACCGGCGATGATCATCTGCCCGGTCAGCTGATTGGTCACAGTTGCGGTCACGCCCACAACGCTAAAGTCCCGATCAATTCCTGTCCAAGACCGTTTTTGCCATAAAAAATTCAAGAGTTGGATCAATGTACGATTTGATCAAATTTCGTCGTCGGCCCTTCACACGTCAACCAACCAGTTGTACGGTCTAAGCACTGAGCCGGCATGACATGAGGACACCGATGGACCTGGAATGGTCGAAGGAAGACCGCGCGTTCCGCGAGAAGGTACGCGCATTTCTCGACGAGAACCTCACCCCCGACCTGCGGCGGGCCGGTCGCCTGATGACCAGCGTCTACGCCGATCATGATGCGAGCATGATGTGGCAGGCGATCCTGCTCGAACAGGGGTGGGCCGCCCCGGCCTGGCCACTGGAGTACGGCGGGTGCGACTGGACACTCACCCAGCACTACATCTTCAGCCGGGAATCCCAGCTGGCCGGCGCTCCCTCACTGTCCCCGATGGGCATCCGGATGGTGGCGCACGCGATCATCCGCTACGGCACCAGGGAGCAGAAGGACTACTTCCTGCCCCGCATCCTCACCGGCGAAGTGTTCTTCTGCCAGGGGTACTCCGAACCCGAATCGGGCTCGGACCTGGCCTCACTACAGATGGCCGCTGTTTCCGATGATGCGAGCGGTGACCTCATCTGCACCGGCTCGAAGATCTGGACCACCCATGCGTCCGAGGCCAACTGGATGTTCGCCCTCGTCCGCACCTCGCGCAGCGAGCGCAAGCAGCAGGGCATCACGTTCGTCCTCATCGACATGTCCACCCCGGGTATCGAGATCCATCCCCTGGTGATGACCTCCGGCGAGGAAGTACAGAATCAGGTCTTTTTCTCGCAGGTCCGTGTCCCGAAAGCCAATGTGCTCGGTGAGATCGACGACGGCTGGACCGTGGCCAAGTATCTGCTGGAATTCGAACGTGGCGGTGGCGCCACGGCACCGGCACTGCAGGTGATGGCCGAACGCATCGCGAAGGCTGCCGAAACCCAGCCCAGTCCCCACGGCGGCATGCTCATCGATGACCCGGCGTTCGCGGCGAAGCTCGCCGACGCACGGATCCGCACCGAGGTGCTCGAGATCCTGGAGTTCCGCACACTGGCAGTGGTGGCCGCGGGTGGGAATCCCGGCCCGGCGTCGTCGATGCTGAAAATCATCAGTACCGAACTGAGCCAGGTCATCACCGAGTTGGCAATGGAGGCCGCCGGGCCACGCGGCAGGGCCTATCAGCCCCATGCCACCGCTCCGGGCGGTCCGGTCGCCGAATACGATCCACCCGGAGACGGGTACGTCAGTGGGCAGCCGTGGCAGGCCGTGGCGCCGCTGCGGTACTTCAACGACCGAGCCGGCTCGATCTACGCGGGCAGCAACGAGATTCAACGAAACATTCTGGCCAAAGCGGCGCTAGGACTGTAAATGGACTTCGCATTGGACAAAGAGCAGGACCTGCTTCGCGACGGCCTGACCAAATTCCTCGCCACCCGTTACGACCTCGGCAAGAGCCGGGCGGCCGCGAAGACCGGGCCAGGCTGGCAGCCCGATATCTGGCGTTCGTTCGCCGATGAACTCGGCATTCTCGGCGGTACCTTCCGCGAAGACGTCGGCGGAATCGGCGGCGGGCCAGTCGAACTCATGGTGATCACCGAGGCACTCGGCTATGCGCTGGTGATCGAGCCCTACGTGAGCACCGTCGTGGTGTGTGGCGGGATACTGCAGCGCGCCGACAGTCCGGTCGCCCGCGAGATGCTCGAGCGCATCGTCGCCGGGGATGCTGTTGTCGCCCTGGCCTACACCGAGGAAACCGGGCCGGACGATCCCGTATGTACCGCGGCCCGCGACGGGCAAGACTGGGTGCTCAACGGTGCCAAGATCGTTGTGCTGGACGCGCCACTGGCGACCCACCTGATCATCGTCGCGCAGGCTCCCGAAGGAATGTCGCTGTTCCTGACCGAGTTCGATGCCGCTGCTCCCCCACCCGGATTCACGGTGCACAGCTATCGGACCGTCGATGATCGGCGGGCCGCAGACATCGTGCTCGACGGTGTTCGGCTCCCCGGCCCTGCACTACTCGGCGCGGAGGGGTTCGGCTGGCCCAACCTCGGGCGTGCCCTCGAAGAAGGCGCGACCGCGGTTGCCTCCGAGGCGGTCGGCTGTATGCGAAAGGTGTTCGCGGACACCGTCGAGTACACCAAGCAGCGCCAACAGTTCGGCGTACCGATCGGCAGCTTCCAGGTGTTGCAGCACCGCATGGTCGATATGTACATCGAGCTGGAGCAGGCGGTGTCCGCGGTGTATCTGGCCATCCTCAAACTGGACGCCGAGCCCGTCGAGCGGTCTCGCGCGGTATCTGCCGCAAAAGTCACCGTCGGCCGTGCCGCGCGGTTCATCGGACAGAACGCAGTGCAGTTACACGGCGGCATGGGTATGACCGAGGAACTCGCCATCGGCCACTACTTCAAGCGGCTCACCGCGGTGCAGTACGAGTTCGGCACCACCGATTTCCACCGCAGGCGCCACGCGGCCATCACCCGGGACCGACGTTAACGAACCGGTGCTTCGACTCCTCCGGTCAGCTCGATGAGCTGCGGGTAGGTCAGCGGCATCACCGAGTCGGGCGTACCTGCCGCCGTCCAGATCGTCGGGAACTGTTGAAGATCTTGGTCGACGACGGTCCGCAAACCCTGCGGATGGCCGGTGGGCGCGACCCCGCCGATTGCCTGACCCGTGGCGTCACGCACGAACTGCGGACTGGCCTTGGTGATGGCCGCGACTCCCAAAGTGCGCGCCAGCAGCTCCGTGTCTACGCGGCCCGCACCGCTGGCCATCACCAGCAAGGGCTCGCCGTCGCACTCGAACACCAGGCTGTTGGCGATGGCGCCGACCTCGCAGCCCAGCTGCTCGGCCGCGGCCGCGGCCGTTTTCGCATCGGCATCGAGGATTCTGATGGCCGGCTCGATACCAGCGGCCGCGACGGCGTCGGCGACATCTGCATTGCGTTTGTTCACGCCGACGATTCTCGCTGATCGTCGACGTCGAATGCCCGGTCGGCCACGCCGCGGGTGGCCGCGATCATGCGCGCATTCGCTTCGTCGACAGACTCCACGTATGCCTGCGCCGCGACGCGGTCGCGCCCACCGGCGACGTGTCGCGCCACCAAGTCGCTCTGGCGCGCCGAGGCCAGGCGGTCCAAGTAGTACAGCCGGTGCAGTAGTGCGCGTACCGGTTCCCACGTGCCGAGGTAATTGCCCTCGGTGATCACAATTCGCGCATCCGCGGGGACGACGAGGCCGGCCGCGACCGGCTCCTCGATCGAGCGATCGAAGTCGGGCACGTAGACATCGGCCCGCCGGTACGACGACGCGGTCCGCTGCAGGATCGCGACGTAGCCGTCGACATCGAACGTGTCGATGGCGCCTTTGCGGTCACGTCGGCCGAGCCGGTCCAATTGTGCACTCGACAGATGGAAGCCGTCCATCGGAAGGTACGCCGTCGAGTCCAATCGTCCGACGAGAGCCCTTGCCACAGTGGACTTTCCGGCTCCCGGGGGGCCGGTCACACCGACCGTCACCCGGCCCTGCCCATCGAGGAGCGCACCGATGTCATCGGTGATCGCCGCCAGCACATCCACTATCGCCGCCACCTAACCATCCTCGTCGTTGGGGTTGTCGAGGAGGCGTTCGGGGTGGTGGTAGTTGTTGACGCCGCCGGCGTTGGG
>CAMFLL010000215.1 GCA_945957405.1 uncultured Mycolicibacterium sp.
CCAAGGGAAACTGCGCCAACAGCAGTGCGTTGGCGAACCAGTCCCATGGTGCCGGTACGCGGCCCAGGGACCGGCTCATGCCGAAGTACATCGCCGCCACACCGAGAGCGAAGCAGGCGTGACAGATCACGCCGTACGTCAACGCCGTCCAGCGTTGCATGCTCGTCGCATGGTCAGTGGCCGTATCGGCCACGACCACAGATTCCCCCGAATCCATGTTTCTGCCCCCCAGCAGCGCACCGCACTCGGTGCATGCTGTCAGTGTCGCACCGCGGCGCAATCGAGGCAATCGTGGCGCTGTATGACCAACTGGTCCTCGGCGAACGACCTCGCGCGGGCGAGTCTCCTGACGCCGACGCCCCGACATGGCATCATCAGGCACGATCCGTCGGCGTCGGGGGTGTAGTGGATGTAGAGCAGATCACTCGCATCGCCCTGACCGTGTTCACGCCGATCCTGACGGCGGCCATCGGTATCGGTGCCCTCGTGGTCGGTGATTGGCGCGAACGCCGATCGCAGATGGGGCGACGCAAACTGGCCTTCGACGACGCCAGCAGGCAGGTGGCGTTCGCGACCGAATGGTGGAACGCCAGCAAGCTGGTGGCCAGTGACCCCGACGATCAGGAACGCGCATCCGCCCAAGCGCAGGCCTGGTTGGCGGAAGCGACCACGCTCGTCTCGACGTCTGAGCCCCCACCCGCCAATGAAAGCGAGCCGATCACGCTGCGGCGGTTGCTCATCGCCTATCCCATGCACAGCCGTGCCGCTCGGATATTGCGTGCCTTCTACTACTTCTTCCTCGGTCTGGTGGTCTTTCAGGTCGGTGCCACGATGGCCTCGGCATTCGGACGGCTGGATACGTTGGGGATCCCGAACTATCTCTCTGGCGGCAAGATCTACTCGGATCTGATCTCGCTGTGTGTCATGACGCTGATCGCGATGGCGTTCCGGTTCTTGTCGCTGTATGCGGAGAAGTCCGGTGCGACGCCCGAAACGGGAGACCGGATGACGGTGCGCCGTGCGCTGCTGTTCTACCGGTTGACGCGGCCCGCGGCCCAGCTTGCCAGGGTGGTGTTCTGGCTGTGGATCCTCTTCGCACTGCTGAGTCCCATCGGCATGATCATCGACGCTTTCCAGGACCCGCGGTTGATCCCCGGCGATCTGGTGGGCATGGTGGCGCTCGTCGGGTGGGCCATCGGCCTGCGGTACTGGGCGGTGTCGCTCGAAGAGCGTGGCCGGGCCGGGGTGAGTGCGCCGTGAGCCTCATCGTGGCGGCGGCGCGCGGGGCGGCAGCGGGTGCGATCGGCACACTGGCGATGGATGCGCTCTGGTACTACCGCTACCGGCGCGGCGGCGGCAAGAGCGGATTCGGCGCGTGGGAAACCTCGGCGGGCCTGCAGGGGTGGGATGATGCGCCCGCGCCGGCCAAGTTCGGCAGGTTGGTAGCCGAACGCGCCCTGCATCGCGACATCCCGGCGCATGACGCCCGGCTGGTCAACAACGCCGTGCACTGGTCGACCGGCATCGGCTGGGGTGCGGTGTTCGGTGTGGTCGATCGTGAACTGCTGCACGGAAGACTTTGGCACGGACTGGTTTTCGGTGCGTCGGTTTGGCTGCAGTCTTACGCGGTGCTCGCACCCGCCAAGCTCTACAAACCAATTTGGGACTACGACGCGAAGACGTTGGGTCAGGATCTCAGCGCGCACCTCGTCTACGGCATCACCACCGCCGCCGCGCTGAAGGCCTAGGCTTCACGCGAGTTTGACACCGGGGTCGTAGACCAGCCCGCGGAACGACCCTGGCGTCGAACTCGACGCTGCGCGCAACTACTGGGCCAAGGCTTTCCGTGCCATCGCGGTCACGCCGTCGGCGTCCAGACCGTAGTGCCGGTACAGATGGGTCGGCGGGCCGACCAGGACGTACTCGTCCTTGATGCCGTGCCGCACGACGCGTGTCGAAAGGCCCTCGGCGGCAACCACTTCTGACACCGCTCCGCCCAGGCCGCCCAGGATGCTGTGCTCCTCGACCGTCATCAGGACCGGTGAGCGTTGCGCCGCCGCCAGCACCGCGGCCTCGTCGAGCGGTTTGACGGTATGCATGTCGAGCACGCCGACGGAGAGCCCGTCGGCCCGCAACGCCGCCGCCGCGAGCAGGCTGGGATGCACCATTGACCCGGTCGCGATGATCGTCAGGTCGGCCCCGGTGCCGTGTTCGATGGCGCGGCCGATCTCAAACGGCGTAGGCGTATCGGTGTAGACGTCTGGATCCTGGCCGCGGCCGATGCGGAAGTAGATGGGCCCGGGATAGTCCGCGGCAGCCCGCAGGGCGGTGCCGAGTTGGGTGGCGTCGGCCGGGGCGATCACCGTCAGTCCCGCGATGCTGCGGGTGATCGCCAGGTCCTCCGTCGCGTGGTGCGAGGTGCCGTAGAACCCGAGCGTGATGCCGGCGTGGTGGCCGATGAGCCGGACCGGTTGCTTGGTGTAGGCGATATCGGTGCGGATCTGCTCGCACGCCAACAGCGCCATGAACGACGCGAACGTCGCGACATAGGGCTGCAACCCGGTGGTGGCCAGGCCCGCGGCCGTCGACACCATGTGCTGCTCGGAGATGCCGAACTGGACGTACTTGTCGGGATGGCGTTCCTGAAAACGCACCAATCCGTTGGAGTACTTCAGATCTGCCGTGCCGACCACTATGGGGTGGCCTTCGTCGGCCAGATCGGAGAGTGTATCGGCCAGCATGTGCAGACCGGGCGCGCGGTCCAGCAGGGACAGCAGATGCCAGGAGTCGGGCTGCAGCCCTTGAGCTACGGGGGCGATGGTCACTGTGCGTTCCTCAACTCGTCGATGGCGTTGGCCTCGTCCTGCTCGGCGAGCCAGCCGAGATGCCAACCGAATTCACTTTCCATGTAGCTGATGCCCTTGCCCTTGACGGTGTGGGCGATGATGACGGCCGGCTGCGTGCGATCGGGATCGGCCGCGGTGGTGCGCAGCAGCGTCAGCAGTGCCTCGACGTCATGGCCGTCGACGTCGTGGACGTCCCAGCCGAACGCCCGCCACTTGTCGGCCAACGGTTCGATGTTCGTGACGCCGTCGATGTGGCCGTCGAGGGAGTGCTCGTTGCGGTCGACGATCGCGATCAGGTTCGACACGTTGTGGTGCGCTGCCGACAGTGCGGCCTCCCAGATCTGGCCCTCGTGCAGTTCACCGTCGCCAAGCAGCACATACACATTGGAATCGACGCCCTGCATCCGCGTGCCCAGCGCGATCCCCGTACCCGTGGACAGCGCGTGTCCCAGCGATCCACTGCTGAAGTCGATCCCGGGAATGCGCGTCATGTCGGGGTGATCGCCGAAGGCGTTACCCAGGCGGGTGTACTCGTCGAGGTCGGCAGCGGGGAAGAAATCCCAGTCGGCCAGCAGCGGGTACAGCGTGGCAGCCGCATGTCCCTTCCCGAACAGGAACCGGTCACGCTGCGGCCAATCCGGCTCACCGCGCCGTAGCCGCATGACGCCGTAGTAGAGCGTCGCAAGGATCTCCGCGCACGAGAAACCCGACGCGTAATGGCCCGTCTTGGCGATGGAGATCAGGCGGACGGTCTCGAGTCGCGCGAACTGCGCGCGCTCCTTGATGTGGTCGATCAATGCCGCATCCGGCGGCGTCGGTGTCAGTGTTTCAGGCAACATGGCGCTGAAAGTTATCACTCAACGGACGTGATGTCCACTGATCGGACAAACCACAATGCGCGCCTACTGGTCGCATTGTCCACTGAGCGATAAATTGGACTCATGCCGACAGAGAACTCGCTCATGCTGGTCCGCAAGGTGTCTGACCTGCTGGACTTCCTGTCGCGGGGGGAAGCGTCCGCCGCCGATATCGCCGACGCCATCAACGAACCGCGCAGCTCCATCTACCGGCTGCTCTCCAGCCTGCAGACCGAGGGTTTCGTCGAGGCGGGCAGCCGCCGTGGACAGTTCCGGCTGGGCTTCAAGCTGCTGTCGTTGGCGACGGCCGCGGTGTCGCGGTTCGACGAGCGCAAATTCGCGATGCCGGTGATGGAGCGCCTGCACGACCTGACCGGCGAAACGGTCTTCCTGTGCGTACCGCGTAAGGACGACGCGGTGTGCATCGAACGTATCGAGGGCATGCGGGTGCGCTCGCTGGCCCTGCAGCTCGGTGGGTCGCTCCCGTTGCATGCCGGCGCCGCGCCGCGCGCCATTCTGGCGCATCTGCCCGAATCCGCGTGGGATGCCTACCTCGAGCGCAATGCGCCGCTGCAGAAGTTCACGCCCTCGACGCCGGTGGACGCCGAGGATCTGCGCGCTCTGCTCAAGGACACGCGCGCCGACGGGATCGCAATCAGCGACCAGGACGTCACCGTCGGGGTCGGCGCCATCGGGGTGCCGATCACCGACTACCGCGGCCAGGTGCGCGGCGCCTTGTCGATCAGTGGCATCCGCGAATCCATTCTGGGCGCCGACCTGCCGCGCTGGCGTGACGAGCTGATCAAGGGTGGTCGGGAGATCTCCGAGGCGCTCGGCGCCGAGATGGCCAGCCAAGGGCTTGCCAACTTCGGCTAGAAGTTTTTCTCGCTCACTAGACAAGATGTTCGCTGTGTGAGATTGTGCTAGTAGTCACATGATCACACGGAGGTGAGTGATGGCTTTGGATGGTCGAGTCGCAATCGTTACGGGCGCCGGCGGCGGCATCGGATTAGCTTGTGCGCAAGCACTTCTGGCCGACGGCATCCGGATCCTGGGCGCCGATATCGAGATCGGCGGGCTGGATGGCCTGGGGCCCGACGTGCGCGGTGTGCAGGCCGACCTCCGCCAAGCCGATGCCGCCGAGTCTGTCGTCCGGGCCGCGCTCGACGCCTTCGGGCGCGTCGACATCCTGGTCAACAACGCGTCGGTCGCGCCGGTGCGTCGGGGCTTCCTGGAGACCACCGACGACGACTGGCGCTCGACCCTCGAGTTGAACCTGCTGGGCTACATCCGCGCGGCCCGCGCGGTGATCCCCGCGATGCGTCAGGCCGGCGCGGGCGCCCTGATCCACATCGCGTCGGAGGCCGCGCGGATGCCCAACCCCCGCTTGCCCGACTACAGCGTGTCCAAGGCAGGTGTGCTGATGCTGTCGAAAGTCATTGCCGCCGAGTTCACGTCGGAGGGCATCCGCTCCAACGTGGTGTCGCCGGCATTCATCCGGTCACCGATCTACGACCGGCCGGGTGGCCTGGCCGACTCCCTTGCCGACGAGTTCGGTGTCGACAAGGAGACCGCACTCACCAAGTACGTCGAGCTCAACCGGATTCCGGTGGGCCGGCTCGGCACCGTCGACGAAGTCGCGTCGATGGTTGCGTTCCTCGCCTCGGACAAAGCCGCCTTTGTCTCCGGCTCCAACTTCTGCATCGACGGCGGCGTCACCCCCGTCGTCTGACCCCTCCACTTCCACAAAGGACACCGTCATGAACACTCGTCGATTTGTCGTGCTCGCAGGAGCCCTGGTGCTCGGCGCGTCAGCCTTGGCCGGCTGCGCCAGCAGTGCCAAGGACTCCGGCACGACGACCATCGGGGTCAGTCTCAATGCCGCCTCCAATCCGTTCTTCCTCGCCGAGGGCAAAGCCATCGAGGCCGCCGCCAAACAGGCCGGCGTCGACGTCTCGGTGCAGTACGCCAATGCTGACGTCGCCACCCAGAGCGACCAGATCGACACCTTCATCCGGCAGAAAGTCGACTCGATCATCGTCGACGCAGTCGACACCGACGGCGTCGGACCGGCCGTGTTGCGCGCCAGCCAGGCCGACATCCCGGTGGTTGCCATCGACGTCAACGCCCCCGGCGCCGCCGCCACCGTCACCAGTGACAACGTCCAGGCCGGCCGTGACGCCTGTGCCTATCTGTTCGAACAGCTCGGCGGCACAGGGAAAGTCGCGATTGTCGACGGCTCCCCGGTCAGTGCCATCAGCGACCGGATGGCCGGCTGCAAGGAAGCGATCGACAAGACGCCCGGTATCGACGTCGTCGCAACCCAGCGCGCCGACCTCACCCGTGACAAGTCGATGAATGTCGCGAGCAACATCCTGACCGCGAATCCGGATCTCGACGGTTTCTTCGGTGTCAACGATCCCACCGCCGTCGGCATCGCGTTGGCGGCCCAGCAGAAGGGCCGCACCGTCAAGGTGGTCGGCGTCGACGGCGCCGCACAACTCACCGACCTGATCGGCCAGGGATCGATCATCGGCACATCGGGGCAGGATCCGGCGAAGCTCGGCACCACTGGACTGGACCTCGCGATCAAACTCGCCAAGGGGGAGCAGGTGGACTCCAAGCCGCAACTGGTGCCTACCTTCCTGGTCACCGCCGACACCATCGGCGACTACCAGAAGTGGGGCTGACCGTGGCGCCGTGTGCCGAGCTCGACCGGATAGTCAAGTCCTACAACGGTAATCCTGTCCTGCGCGAGGTGTCCCTGTCGTTGGCCCCTGGTGTGGTGCACGTCCTGGCCGGTGAAAACGGCGCGGGCAAATCCACGCTCATCAAGGTGCTCTCGGGCGCCGAGCGGGCCGACAGTGGTCGGGTGGTCATCGCCGGTGAGCAGGTCGAGCTGTCCGGACCGCGTGATGCCGGCACCCGCGGGATCACCGTGGTACACCAGGAACTGAGCCTGGTGCCCGAGCTGACCGTGACCGAGAACATCGTGCTCGGCCGCGAGCCCCGCGACCGGTTCGGCCGGCTGCACCGACGCGCCGCCGAAGCCGAAGCCGTTGCGGCGCTGGCGCGGATCGGTGCCGACATCGCGCCCAAGACCAGGGTCGGCACGCTCAACTCGGGCGCCCAGCAGCTCATCGAGATCGCCCGCGCGCTGGCCGAGGATCCGCGCGTGCTGATCCTCGACGAACCCACCGCGGCGCTGTCCCAGCGGGAGGCGACGAGACTGCTCGACATCATCGAAGAGTTGCGCGCCAATGGTCTTGCGGTGCTCTACATCAGCCATCGCATGGAGGAGATCACCCGCATCGCCGACGAGGTGACGGTCCTGCGCGACGGGGTGGTCAGCGATCACATGGTCCGCACCGACATGACCGAAGACCGCATCGTCACCTCCATGGTGGGCCGGCCCGTGCAGACACTCTTCGCACGCGATGCCGGCACGCCACACGATGACACCCGGCTGCGGGTCGACGCCCTCGCCTCCGAGGTGACGCAGCCGGCCACCTTCGAGGTGCGTGGCGGAGAAGTACTGGGGATGGCCGGCATCGTCGGGGCGGGCCGCAGTGAGTTGTGTCGGCTGATCGCCGGCGTGGACCGGCCGACGCAGGGCACCGTGACCGTCGACGGGCGTTCGGTGGAGCTGAGCTCGATGTCGGGACCGGCGTCGCTCGGCATCGTGATGCTGCCCGAAAGCCGCAAGGAGCAAGGGCTTTTCCTGGCGATGTCGATCGCCGACAACGTCTGCCTGGGGTCGAGTCGCGGCCGCACGCGGTTCGGCATCACCACCCCCGGCCGCCGCCGACGCGCCACCGCGGAGCTGACCGAGCGGATGCATGTCCGGGCAGCCGGGCTGGACCAGCCCGTCGGCCAACTCTCCGGCGGCAACCAGCAGAAGGTGCTGCTGGCCCGCTGTCTGGCCAAGAAACCGACAGTGCTCATCCTGGATGAACCCACGCGCGGCGTCGACATCGGCGCCAAGGCCGACATCTACGGCCTCATCGACGAACTCGCGCGGTCGGGCGTCGCCATCATCCTGGTGTCCTCGGATCTCCCCGAGCTGCTCGGCCTGGCCGACCGCGTGCTCGTCATGCGCAAGCACAGCCTGGTCGCCGAACTGGCCGGCGACGACATCACCGAACACAACGTCATCCGGCACGCCACCGGTGGCACAACCCTGGAGGTCGCATCATGACCGTCGACATGGCGTCACCGCAGACGCCGACCCGTCCACCGCTGTCGTCGGCGCGTGTGCGCAACGGCATGCGGGCCCTGGCCGACCGGCTGGGCGTCGCCGGTGCGCTGGTGGCACTCATCGTCTTGTTCGCCGTCGTGGCACCGAATTTCGCGACACCGGAGAATCTGCTCGACGTCGCCCGGCAGATCTCCGTGACGGCCATTCTCGGCGCGGG
This sequence comes from uncultured Mycolicibacterium sp., assembly GCA_945957405.1. GTDB lineage: Bacteria > Actinomycetota > Actinomycetes > Mycobacteriales > Mycobacteriaceae > Mycobacterium. Next base: position 8,119 of record CAMFLL010000215.1, read on the forward strand.
CCTGACATTCGTCATCATCACCGCGGGCATCGACCTCTCGGTCGGATCCGCGGTGGGCGTCACCGCCTTCGTCGCGGTGTCCCTCGCCATGGCCGGTGTCCCAGCGGCGCTGGTGATCCTCGGCGCGCTGGCCGTGGGCATGCTGATCGGCGCCGTCAACGGTGTGCTGGTCGCGCGCGTCGGGTTGGCGTCGTTCATCGTGACACTGGCCGCGTTGACCTATCTGCGCGGCATCACCTACGTCGGCACCGACGGCACCACCATGTTCTCCACCACACTCAGCTATGCGCGGCTGGGACATGGCTCGCTGCTCGGTATTCCGATCCCGGTGCTGATCATGGTCGCGGTGTTCGCGGTCGGCTGGTATGTGCTGAACCGCACGGTGTTCGGCCGTTGGGTCACCGCGGTCGGCGGTAATGCCGAAGCCGCGAGGCTGGCCGGCATACCGGTGCGGCGCGTGCTCACCAGCGTGTACGTCATCTCCGGTCTGTGCGCCGGGATCGGCGGCATCATCGCCTCGGCGCGGCTGCAGAGCGCTGTGCCCGACCTGGGCGCGGGCTATGAACTGTCGGCCATCGCCGCCGTCGTGCTGGGCGGCACATCGCTGATGGGCGGCCGCGGCTCGCTCATCGGAACCCTGGTGGGGGCGGCCATCATCGGCGTCCTCATCAACGGGATGACACTGCTGGACGTGTCGTCCTTCTACCAACAGATCATTCAGGGCGTCGTCATCATCCTGGCGGTGGCCCTCGACAGGCTGCGAACCCGCAGCGCGAAGGAGACCTCATGAGCACATTGGTGGCTGGAGCACACGGCGTCGTCGGCGGCGCCGTGGTGCGATCGCTGGCCAAGGACGGCGCCGACGTCGTCACTGTCGCCCGGCGCGGCCCCGTGGTCTCGGATGGCGCACCCCTCGGTGAACACATCGCCGTCGACCTGCTCGACCGCGATGCCACCGCTGCCGCGCTGGCCGGCCGGCGCGATATCGACACCGTGGTGTTCGCCGCCTACATCGAAAAGCCCACCATGGCCGAGACGGTGGCGCCCAACGTCGCCATGCTGGCGAACTTGCTGGACGCGGTGGTCGCCGCGTCGTCCCTGCGGCAGGTGGTGCTGGTGTGCGGCGGCAAGTCCTACGGTGAACACCTCGGGCACTACAAGACACCGGCCAAAGAATCCGACCCCCGCTTCCTGGGGCCGATCTTCTACAACGACCAGGAAGACCTGCTGTTCGCCCACGCCGAGCGGCACGGCTACCGCTGGACGGTGCTGCGCCCGGACGCCGTGATCGGGCCCGCCGTCGGTTCGCCGATGAACATGCTGTCCGGCGTGGCGGTGTACGCCACCATCTGCAAACGCCTCGGGGTGCCGATGCGGTTCCCCGGCACCGAGAAGGCGTGGACGGCGCTGCATCAGGCGACCGATTCCCGCATCATCGCCCAAGCGTGCACGTGGGCACTGCGGGCACCGAGCGCCGAGGGTGAGATCTTCAACGTCACCAATGGTGACAATTTCCGCTGGCAGCACCTGTGGCCCGATATCGCCGCTGCGTTCGACATGGAAACCGCACCGCCGCAGCCGATGTCGTTGCAGGCGCAGATGGCAGACAAGGGCGGTGTGTGGGATCAGATTGTCGCCGAGCATCAGTTGGCGCCGCTCACGCTGGATCAGGCGGTGTCATGGCCGTTCGCCGACGACTGGTTCGCCAACGACTCCGACATGGTGCAAAGCACCGTCAAGATCCGGCAAGCCGGGTTCCATGACTGCATTGACACCCACCAGAGCTTCGTCGAGAACTTCGACGCACTCCGCGCCCTGTCCCTCATTCCCTGACTAGTCTGACCACGGAGGCACCATCATGACCATCACCGCCGATGCGGCCCTGGACTGCCGTGAAGCCGCCGCGCTGTGGCTGTCACGTTTCGACGCCGCGCTGACGCTCGGCGAGTACGACGACCTGTTCGACCCGGACTGCCAGTGGCGCGACATCATCGCTTTCACCGGTGACCTGCACACCGTGAGCGATGTCGCCGACGAGTTGGCGGCGCGGCAGCCGTCGGTGCGGGCGTCGTCCGTGGCGCTGGCCGCGGGGCACGTCGAGCCGCGGGTGGTCGAGCGCCACGGCGTGACGTCCATCGAGGCGTTCTTCTCCTTCGAGCTGCCCGACGGTACCGGCATCGGGGTGGTGCGGCTGGTACCCGGCCCCAACGGGCACCGGGCCCGCAACCTGTTCACCATGCTCGACGGTCTCACCGCGCACCCGGAGCACACCGCCGCCAACCGACCTGTCGGACAGGCGGATTCGTCGAAGTTCGGTGGACCCAACTGGCTCGACCGGCGCACTGCGGCACGCGCATACCAAGACCACGACCCTGCCGTGTTGATCGTCGGCGCCGGGCAGACCGGGCTGGCGTTGGCAGCACGGCTGGGGCAACTCGACGTCGATGCGCTGGTGATCGACGCCAACGAACGCCCAGGGGACAACTGGCGCAACCGGTATCACGCCCTGACGCTGCACAACGCGATCTGGCTCAACGACATGCCGTATCTGCCGTTCCCGTCGACATGGCCGGTGTTCGTGCCGAAGGACAAGCTCGCCGGCTGGTTCGAGACCTATGTCGACGCCATGGAGATCAATTTCTGGGGCTCGTCCTGGTTCGACGGCGCTTCCTTTGATGGGTCGGCCTGGGAAGCACGCATTCGTCGTGGCGACGGCAGCGTGCGCGTCGTGCGTCCCGAGCACATCGTGCTGGCAACCGGGGTCAGCGGAATCCCGTATGTGCCCGACCTGCCGGGTCTTGATGGCTTCACCGGCGAGGTATTGCATTCCGGCACCTACACCGAGTCGGCCCGCTACGCCGGTAAGAACGTGGTGATCATCGGCACCGGCAACAGTGCCCACGACGTGGCGCAGGACATGCATGCCAACGGCGCCACGGTGACCATGGTGCAACGCAGTTCGACCACCGTCGTGAGTATGGATCCCAGTGCGGCCGCGGTCGACGCCTCGTACCTGACCGCGCCGACGCTGGCGGACTCCGATCTGATCGGGTTGTCGGTGCCGTACCCGGATCTGGTGACGGGTAGCCAGCAGATGACCGAGAAGATCATCTCCTACGACCGGGAACTCATCTCTGCCTTGAACGGCATCGGTTTCCGGACCGACTACGGCGAGGACAACACCGGGCAGCTGATGAAGTTCATGCGGCGCGGTGGAGGCTATTACCTCAACGTCGGGTGCTCGGAGCTGCTGATTGACGGCGATATCGGCCTGGTGCAGTACGCCGATATCGATCAGTTCATGGCGTCGAGTGTGTTGATGCGCGACGGGTCGGTGCTGGAGGCCGACGTGGTGGTGTTGGCCACCGGGTTCTACGGGCAGCAGGAAAATGTGCGCCGGCTGTTCGGTGATGCCGTGGCTGACGCGGTGGGCCCGGTGTGGGGTTATGACGACGGGGGAGAGCTGCAGAACATGTGGCGACCCACCGCGCAACCCGGTCTGTGGTTCTCGGCCGGTAACTTTCAGATGTGCCGCACCTACTCGAAAGTGCTTGCTCTGCAGCTGCGCCGCGCGCTTGACGCGTCGTAGCCTCAGGCGTCGGTCGACAGCGCGTCGGCTGATCTTGCCGGATCGCTTCGTCGTACGCAGGGGCCCCGCTTAGCATTGGCGCATGTACGACGTGGCGCTGTCCTTCGCGGGCGAGGACCGCCCGCTGGCCGCGCGTATCGCCGAGCTCTGTCGGTCCGTCGGGATGAGTGTCTTCTACGACGACTTCGAGAAGGCGTCGCTGTGGGGCAAGGACCTCGCCATCCACCTGGACACCGTGTACCGCAAGGATGCGCGGTACTGCATCGTCATCATCTCGGAGGCGTACGTCCGCAAGAAGTGGACCCGCCACGAGGTCAAGGCAGTGCTGGCGCGTGCGGTCGAGAATCCCGATGACGACTACCTGCTACCCGTCCGCATCGACGACACCGACGTCCCGGGCCTCTCGAACTCGGTGGCGTTCCTGGACGCTCGCGTCACCACCCCCGAAGAGATGGTGCAGCTCCTGGGCGAGAAGATCGGCGCCCGCAGCGGGCCCGGCTTCGAGAGGGTGGCCGCACAGGCGCTGGTCGATGCGGCCAAGTCGGCCGCACTAACCCCCGTCGTGCTCGACAGTCCGGGCGAAATGCTCTTCGGCCGTTACCGATTGGACCGGTTGATCGCCTCTGGCGGCATGGGCGAACTGTGGGAGGCCACCGACACGGACATCGGCCGCCACGTAGCCGTGAAGCTGCTGCGGTCCGAATTCTCCTCCGACCCGGAGTTCACCCGACGGTTTCGCGCCGAGGCTCGTACCGTCGCCTTGCTCAACCATCCGTGCATCGCGGCCGTCCATGGCTATGGCGAAACCGAGATGCAGGGGCGTGGCCGCCTCGCCTATCTGATCACCGAACTGGTGCACGGGCATTCACTGAACACCGTCAATGGTGATGGTCGGATGGACGTCCAGCGGGCGGTGCACATTCTGGAGCAGAGCGGGCGGGCGTTGGGGGAGGCGCACAATTTCGGACTGGTGCACGGTGACGTCAAGCCCGCCAACATCCTGCTCACCGATGCCGGCCAGGTGAAGGTCACCGATTTCGCCATCGCCAAGGCGTTCAACGCGGACCCCGCGAATCAGGCGGGCGCGCTGATGGATACGGCGTACTAC
>CAMFLL010000216.1 GCA_945957405.1 uncultured Mycolicibacterium sp.
GCCGCGGACATGCCTTGCGCTCCGCGGCATATTCACTGTATACACTGCATATGCCTGGACCGAGATCGTTGGACAATCGGCCTGATGAGCTAGCGGCGAAGCTCCGCACGGCCATCGTCGAAGGTGTCTACCCGCCCGGCTCGCGATTGGTGCAGGATCACCTTGCCGAGCAATTCGGCGTTTCCCGGATCCCCATGCGGGAGGCCATGCGCAGTCTCGCGGGCGAAGGTCTGATCCGCTCGCTACCCGGCCGGGGCACATTCGTCACCGAACTGGACCTCGACGAGATCGACGAGATCTACGACCTGCGGCGTCTGATCGAGCCGAGCTTCAGCACCGCGGTGATCGAACGCGTGTCACGTCGCGACATCAGTCGCTTCGAGGACATGGCGACCGAGATGAATGGTGTGCACATCATCGGACCGGCCGCCTGGTCCCGCCACAACCTGTGCTTTCACCTGGACATGTACCGGCTGGCTCAACTGCCGCTGCGCTACGACGTCATCGCGCAACTGCTCCACCGACTCGAGCCGTATTCGCGCTACTACGTGCACGGAACCGGGGCCTACGAGCGGGTCCAGGAGGAACATCACGCCATGGTCGCCGCCCTGGTCGCCGGCGACGCCGAGGAACTGAGCCGGCAGATCGTCCTGCACATCGACGGGGGACAGCAGGGCCTGCACGCCGCCTGGTCGCGCTCGGGACACAACCTCCACGCGTTCTGGGCACAACCGCGATGACCTCGGTAGCGATCAACACCGATGTCGGCGAGGGTTACAGCGTCTACGAATTCGGCGACGACGCAGCGCTACTGGACCACGTGACCGCGGCCAACATCGCCTGCGGATTTCACGCCGGAGATCCTGACATCCTGCGCCGCACATGCGGTCTCGCCGTCGAACGCGGCGTCAGCATCGGTGCTCAAGTCTCCTACCGCGACCGCGATGGATTCGGGCGCCGATTCATCGACGTCCCTCACGACAGCCTGGTCAACGACCTGCTTTACCAACTCGGCGCACTGGACGCTTTTGTACGGGTCGCCGGCGGTGCCATCGGGTACGTGAAAGCGCATGGCGCGCTGTACAACTCTGCCGCTCATCATCTTCCACACGCTACGGCGATCGTCGATGCGACGCGGCTGTTCAACCCCGCCTTGCCGGTGGTGTGCCAAGCGTCGACGGCGACGTGGCGCACCGCGGTCGCGGCCGGCACCACCGTCCTGGTCGAGGCCTTCGCCGACCGCAGCTACACCACTGCCGGACTGCTCGTGCCACGCTCCGAACCCGACGCCGTGATCACCGACGCCGAGTACGCGGCGCAGCGTGGCGTGGACATGGTGATGACCGGTGAAGTGCCCAGCATCACCGGCGACGTGGTCGCCATCGCACCCCCGTCGCATCCGGTGGCCGCACTGTGCGTGCACAGCGACACCCCCGGTGCGGCAGCCATCGCGATGCGGCTTCGGCAACGGCTCACCGAAGCCGGAGTCGTCATCACATCGCTGCCCCCGAAAGGACAGGGGCAGTGACTATTCCAGCGCGCGCCAATCCCCGTCGATGCGGCGACCGCGGATGGCTCGTGGACATCACCACGGGCGATCCAGGAACGTGGGCCCGGGAGTTGCGTGCACAGTCCTGGGCGCCGGACCTCGTGGAGGACGTCGTGCCGTCCGATACGTCGGTCCTCGTCGTCGCGAAACTGGCGTCCGGCATGGACGACGTCCACCGCGGCATCGCGTCGATGCCGTGTGCGCCGTCCGCGGAGCCGTCTGCCGGCAGATCCGAAAAAGCCTCCCACACTGTGACGATTCCCGTCCGATACGACGGGTGCGACCTGGCCGAAGTCGCACGCCACCTTGGTCTCTCGCAGCAGCGAGTCGTCGACCTGCACACCTGCGGGACCTACTCCGTGGGCTTCTTCGGATTCGCACCAGGTTTCGCCTACCTGCGTGGCCTCGCTGCGCCGCTGCACCTGCCACGACGTGCTGACCCGCGGACGCGTGTGGACGCGGGAGCCGTCGCGATCGCCGGCGGATACTCGGTGATCTATCCCGGCCAAACCCCGGGCGGCTGGCACATCATCGGCAGCACCGAACTGGTGCTGTGGAATTCTGACGATGATCCGCCCAACCGGCTGGACGTCGGGGACGTCGTTCGATTCGAGGCGGCGACGTGAATCCACGGCCCGGCGGCATCCGCACAGGCACGTTGGCGATCATCACCCCCGGTATGCTCACGACGGTCCAGGACCTCGGCCGCCCCGGACACGGCCACCTTGGTGTACCACCGTCGGGAGCTGCCGACAGCGCGGCACTGAGATTGGCTAACCGGCTGGTCGGTAACCTCGAACACGCTGCCGGCCTCGAATGCACCATGGGTGGGCTGTCTTTCGTCGTCGACGTCGACCGCTACATCTCGGTCACCGGTGCACCGGTGACCGTGTCCGTCGACGACTGCCCGATCACCGAACCCGGGCGGTTCTTCGTCAACGCCGGCAGTCGAATCACATTGGGACAGCCCCTATACGGTCTACGCACCTATGTCGCGGTGGCCGGTGGTATCGACGCACCCCGTACATTCGGCTCGGCCTCCACTGACACCCTGTCCGGCCTCGGCGGAACTGCTGTGCCCGCCGAAGCCGAATTACCGTTGGCGGTGCCGGCAGGGCCAGTGCCCGATGTGCCGCTGGAGTTGGCGCTGACCGTTGTGCCTGCGCGCGCCGAACGCATCCGCTTCCGATGGGGTCCTCGCGTCGAGGGGATATCGGACCACGCACGGAACGCGTTCACCCGCAGCCAGTGGCAGGTGAGCTCTGCCACCAACCGCGTCGGCGCCCGGCTCATCGGTCCACGGCTTTTTCCGGATGCCTGCGATCAACCGAGCGAAGGCATGGTGACCGGGACGATCCAGATCCCCGAATCCGGTCAGCCCATCATCTTCCTCGCCGACCATCCCACCACCGGTGGTTACCCCGTGATCGGTGTCGTCGCGGAGGACGACCTCGGCCTCGTCGCCCAATCCCGTCCCGGAACCCAGCTGCTCTTCACTGCCATCTGATAGTTGCACCACCCAACCCGAAGGGAACACACATGTCCGATGCCACAACCACATTGGCTCCATTTCATCTGGCCATCCCCGTCGACGACATCGCCGCGGCGCGACGTTTCTACGGCGAGGTCCTCGGGTTGGACGAGGGTCGGTCCGACACCAAGTGGGTCGACTGGAACCTGTACGGTCACCAGTTGGTGACGCACCAGGTCGACTCGCGCGCGGGTACCAGTGAACCGACGGCCGGCACGAATCCGGTGGATGGTCATGACGTACCGGTGCCGCACTTCGGTGTTGTATTGACGGTGCCGAACTTCCGTGACCTCGCCGACAAACTCAAGGACGCCGACACCACGTTCGTCATCGAGCCCTATGTTCGTTTCAAGGGTGAGCCGGGCGAGCAGTGGACGATGTTCTTCAAGGATCCGGCCGGTAACGCGCTGGAGTTCAAGGCGTTTGCGCAGATCGATCAGCTCTTCGCCAAGTGACATCTGACAAAGACGCCCGCCGGGCGTCGAGTAATACACTCGCCTGAGCAGGTATCTGTCAACCACACCGGTCAGGCCTGTCGTCGCGGCATCGGGGTTGCGGCGTGATGGGGGAGGGCGCGGTGAGATGAGCAGCGTCCCACTGTGGTTCGCACCGAGCGGAACCGATGACTGGTACACCGACCTGATGTTCACGCTCGGCGAGTACCGCCATTGCGGCGACTCGTTCTACCTCCACGTCGACGAGACGTTGATGTCCGACACGGATGTTTCCGGCGCGCTGGCCCGACTGTTGGATCTGTGGCTCGAGGAACTCGACGTCCTGCGCCTACGCCGTGGCACGACATTCCTGCCGTTCGATTTCGGTGACGAAGGCTCGCTCTGGATGCGCGTGCGCGTCGGCAACGACGATGAGGCGACGGTCGAGGTGGGCGCGAGCGCTGTCGGTGGAATGTCACCGTCTGGCTTCCAGGTGGCGATCACCGACTTCGCGGACACCGGTGAAGTGGACAAAGCACGGGCTCCCAACGGATTTGAAACCCTTGATGTCGGCGCCCTGACGTGCGACCTGGACACCCTGATCGCCACGGTGACCCGAAATCGCGATGAGCTCAACGCGGTCAGCAGGCGAGCGGTCCGCCCTGGGCGTGCGACGGTCGTGACCGACGTCGAGTGGGACAGCTGGGAGTGGGGTGACGCGTGGTCGCCGGGCGCGGTGGTGGCCGGCGAGTCGCCCCCGGCGCCCGTTGTGGCGTCGGCGCGATCGGAATCCGAGGAGATGTTGCTGCTACCGGAGCAGTACTCCTGGGGTCCCGGCACCGTCGTCATCGGGCTGCTCGGAGTTCTGTTGTTCGCGTTCATGGCCAGCGTGCTGCCGGCCGGCGATTGGCGGCTCTACGTCGTGCCGGCAGTCACCGTCATCGCGGCCAGAGTGGTGATGGCGTCGGCTCCGATCCGCGATCTCTTCGACCTGCCGCTCATGCTCACCCGCGACGGCTACGCCATCGGCACACACTGGACGCCCTGGGCCGACGTCGCCGGCTTCACCAGCACCGACCGGTTCGTCCGCGTGTTGTACATGCCTGGCTGTCAGCCCAAAAGGCCGGCGAAAATAACTGCTGTCCTTGCCTTTTTCGGTGTCCCCCGCCCGCCGACCTACATCAGCACCAGGTACCGCACCGGCGAGCAATCGCTGGAGGACATCCTGCGGAAATGGCATCGCGGCCGCCCAACTTCAACTGCGTCGGGTGACCCGCCGTGAGTTCGGGCACTGTCGCCCGGTGGATGTGACTCAGCTCTCCCGTCGAGCCCGGACACACAAGGCGAGCCTGTGCGATGAGCGGGCTGCAGGTACCCGCAGTCGTGAATCATGACCGCCAGGAGTCGCGCCGCGGCGCTCCAGGGGTGACGATGTCTCTTGTGTACCGATCGTGACCCGAGCAAAGGACATCTGTGCGTCGACTATCCGTTCTCACCCTGACCCTGACCGTCGCCCTGATGATCGCTACTGCCTGCGGATCCAACCCCTACAACCCAATGACCGCTGCCCCGTCCTCCCCGGCGGTCGCCACCGGCATGGCACCAGCGAACACTCTCGTCGCGACAACGGTCGAGGAGACCGCTGTTTCCGCGGCTCCTGATGCCGACGTGTGCGCAGCGGCGACAGAGGAGTCGCTGCTGGCAGCGCTGAGATCCAGCCCTGACTTCAACAGCCGGGTGGCGCACCCCACCGGGTTCGGGCATATCCAGTGTTCGGCGCCGTTCGCGGTGGGATGGACAACGGGCACGGTGCAGGGGTCCGGAGTGCTGTTCCGTCGGGACGGTTCTGGCTGGTCGGTTCTCGATGTGGGGTCGGCGATGCATTGCGCGAAGTACGGTGTCACCACTGACGACGCCTTGGAGGGTTGCGTCGTCTGATGGAGGCGGTGGCCACTGGGATGCACCGCGACCAAACACGGGGATACATCGACTCCGACCGGCCTAATCGGTCGAACCCGTTGGGGTATCTGACCTCTCGCCAGATCGGTGATCGGTGACACTCCAACTGGCCAGAATGCTGATCGCCTCTGACGACGTGGTGTTGGGTTCTGCGGTGTATCCGACCAGGAATAGCCCCGGCGCGGCTGTCACTTCGAAGACGTTGTAGGTCAGTGTCAGGTTGCCGAACTCTGGATGGCAAAACCGTTTGGTGCCGTGCCGGTGGGCGGTGACGTTGTGAGCTGCCCAGCGCGTACGGAATTCGACACTCTGCGTGGCGAGTTCCCCGACAATGTGGGTGATCGCAGGTGACTGGGGCGCACGAACAGCCTCTGCCTGCAGAAGGCCGACTGCTTCGTCCGCTGTCGATTTCCAGTCCGGAAACACTTGCGCGGCAGTGGAATCGAAAAAGATGAACCTGGCGAGGTTGGGTCGCCCGACGGCTCTGTCGAACACTGGTGCATAAAGTGCGCGACCCAGAGAGTTGGCGGCCAGGATGTCGAGGTTCCCGTCCATCACGATGGCAGGTGACGCGGCCATGCCGTCGATGAGCGCTTGGACGCCATCGGGCAGTTTGTGCACCGCCGCACGTTTCGTCCGGCTGGGCGTGCGGTTGCCGACTCTGGCACGGACGAGGCCGAAGAAGTGAGCCGTCTCGTCATCGGAGAGTCGCAGGGCCTTGCTCACGGCGTGGAGCACTTCATCGGAGACACCGCTGACGTTGCCGCGTTCGATCTGCGTGTAGTACTCGGTGCTTACTCCGGCTAACTGCGCAGCCTCTTCGCGCCGGAGGCCAGGCACCCGACGTCGAACGCCAGGGTGTAGGCCGACTTGCTCAGGGGTGATTCGTGCGCGCCGGGTCATCAGAAACTCTCTGATGTCCTTCGCGGTGTCCATAACCCCACACTAGGAAGGCCCACGACGCTTTGGGAGGGCTTACGAGTACCCCCTATAACTGGCGTCTCCCCCATGCAGCGGCCCGGTCGTAGCGTCGAAGTGTCGGCACATCCGTCTCTACCGAAAGCGAGGACACCATGCCGAACGACGACAACGCACAGGCAGCATTCGACAATTTCGTCCAGCTGTGGACCACAGGAACCACGGCGGGCCGCCGCGCTCCCGTACTGCGACGCCCCGATGAGGTCGGCTTGGAGTACGAGGACGTGACGTTCCCGTCCTTGGACGGTGTGCCGTTGGAGGGTTGGTTTCTGCCCGCCGACTCCGACAAGCTGATCATTCACAACCACTTCCTGCCGGGTAACCGCTACGGCTATCCAGGCCACTTGCCCGAGTTCGGCGGCCTGGGCGGGTTCGAAGTGAATTTCCTGCCGGAGTACAAGGCGCTGCACGACGCGGGATACAACGTGCTGGCCTACGACATCCGCAACCACGGCATGAGCGGACAAGGCAACGGCGGAATCGTCGGGATCGGTCTCACCGAATACCGCGACGTCATCGGGTCACTGCGCTACGCGGCTGCGCGACCGGACACCAAGACCATGAAGAAGGCGCTCCTGTCGGTGTGTCTGGGCGCAGATTCCACTGCCGTCGCATGGTCCAAGCATCCGGAGGAGTTCTCCGAGGTTCAGGCCATGGTCATGCTGCAGCCTGTTTCGGGTAGGTACATCGTCGAAGAGTTCGTCAAGGGCATCGGGATGGAGGACGGCTACGAGAAGTTCGACAAGGCCGTCCACGAACGCACCGGATTTCATCTGTCCGAGCAGTCGCCGTTAGACCACGTGAAGGCCGTCACCGTGCCGACTCTGGTTGCTCAGGTGCACGACGACAGCATGACCCGGCCCCAGGATGTGCAGGACATCTACGACGCCCTGCCCGTCGAGGAGAAGAGCTTGTACTGGATCGAAGGCACCGACCGTCGCTTCGATGGCTACAACTTCTTCGGTGTCCATCCCGAACTACCCATCGAGTGGTTCGACAAGCACGTCAACTGATTCGAGGTACGGCCGGATCGGGCGATGCTGCCGCGAGGCTCTATCGACGTCTGCTAGGCCGATTCACTCTGATGGGTGAGGCCACCGTCGATCGTCATGATCGTGCCGCTGGTGTAGGACGAAAGATCCGAGGACAGGAACACGATGCTGGCTGCGATGTCGTCGGGTGTGGCGAGGCGCCCGAAGGGAATTCTGAAGGGGCTAGTGGGGGCGTCGCCAGCCACGTCGATCACTGCGGCGAGGTGGCCGCCGCGTTCCGATGCGACCGGTCCGGGGTTGACTCCGACCACGCGAACGCCGAAGGCCGTGCTCTTGGAACCCGCGATGCGGGTGAAGGCCATCAGGGCGGAGTTCCCAGTGCTGCCCGCTATGTAGGAGTCAAGTAGTCGCTCTCCGCTGGCTCCGATCACGTTGATGATGACGCCGCGCTGCCGCGCTCGCATGACTTCGAGGTAGCGACGGGTGAGGTCGATGTAGCCGTGAACCTTCAGATCCCAACCTTGTCGCCACGCTTCCTCGTCGACCTGCTCGATGGAACCGAACGGGATTGCGCCCGCGCTGTTCACGACGACGTCCACGTCGGGGAACGCTAAGCAGACGCGCCGTCGTTCCGAGGTCTTCGACAGGTCTGCGGCCAATGTCCAGACGTCAATTCCGGCCGATGCGCGAAGACCCTCCGCGGCCATGGCGAGTGCATCGGCGTCGCGCGCCACCAGGCACAGATCCGCGCCCTCGGCGGCGAACCACCGGGCGGTGGCCAGGCCGATCCCCTTGGAGCCGCCGGTGATCAGCACCCGGCGGCCCGCCAAGCCAAGATTCACGAGTGGCCCCCTGTGTATGTCGATGTGGATTCGGCGCACCTGCGACCCGTTCGCGATGATGATGCGAGGGGATGGGGATGTGCCCTGGCGCTCAGTGCACTAGACCGTGCAGTGTATTTTCTGCAGTTGATCGGTCTGGAAGGTGCGACATGACATCGACGTCCGGTGGCGAGGGGCGACGCGGTCGTTCGATCGAGAAGCGCCGCGCCATGCTGCAAGCCGCTCGCGAGCTGTTCGTGAGTGAGGGCTATGAGCTCGCCAGCGTCGACGCCATCGCAGCGCGAGCCGGGGTCTCGAAGAGAACCGTGTACGACCACTTCGGCGACAAGGAGGCGGTCTTCACCGCGGTACTCGAGGCGGTAGGCGAGAAACTCACGGCCACCGTGCAGATCGCGCTGGACCGGGAAGCGGGCGCGACCGGCGACCTGCACGCACGCCTGCTCGATTTCGCGCGCTACTTCGTCAAGGAGGCCCTCCCATCCTCCGACTACGCGCACTACCGCCGCCTGTCCGTTCGCCGCGGCTCGTGGGAACGGGACCGGGCGTCGGCCATCAGTGACGGCATGGAACTGTTCGTCCGACGCGTCGAGGAGTGGGCCGAGGCGGGCGTCATCAAGACCGACAAACCGCGCCGCGCTGCACAGCATTTCGTGGCGCTGACGTTCCAGCTCGCCTTCGAGGCGCTGGAACGCACCGAAACCGTGTCGGGCGAAGTCGACGAGATACTGGTCGACGGCGTGGACGTCTTCGTGCGCGCCTACCGGTAAGTGCGAGGCCGACCGCCGGCGACGGCGAATCATCCAGCTACACCGGAGAAGTCGCTGGAGAGCCACCTCGTCGGTTGCATGCGGATGCAGACCGCCGATTCCGTCTCCGCGTGCTGGCTGGCGTTGGCGAACCGCGTACCTGCCTCCTCGCCCAGGTACCGGATCGCCACAGCCCGGGCCTCGTCCTCGTCGGCCGGTTCGATTGACGTCACATCACCTTCCGCGGTGACGTACTTGTACGGCGATTGCTCCTGCTGGGCGGTGATGGAGAACCGCCCGGCCGCGCGGATCAGCTTGACCTTGAGGTTGTCCTCAGTTGTGAAGATCGACACGGCGCCACCGGGCTCGTAGGCGTACCAGATCGCCACGGCCAACGGGGCCCGGTCGGGGCGCTCGACGGCGATCACGCCGACATGAACACCGGCCAGGAACTGCTCGCGGGCGTCCTTGCTCATCTTCACGGTGTTGTCACCCTGCTACCCATGGCTCCAGACTAAACTACACCGTGCAGTGTAGTAAAGAATTTTCGCCCGAGCTAGCTTGAACCGCGACGAATGCCTGCGACCAGCCGCTGCCAGTTTCCCGACGCGATCAGCTCGCGATCGGCGTCGGAGAGTTCCGCCGCGTCGAGGAATCCGTCGCAACCTCCCGGTGGCGCCGACACGAAGGGGTAATCGCAGGCGAACATGATCCGTTCCGGGCCCATCACCTCGAGTGCCCAGCGGAAATAGCGCTGGCTGAATATTCCGCCCGGCGTGACGTGAACGTTGGTGCGGAAGTACTCCGAGATCGGTCGGCCAAGCCCGGTGACCGCCGAGATGTTGTCGATCCGGTCGAGGTAGAACAGCACGACTTCACCCCAGTGTCCGAGGATGACCTGAAGGTCGGGGAACCGGTCGAACACCCCCGCGACGATCAAGCGCAGCAGCGCGAGCCCGGCGTCGTAGTGCCAGCCGACGCCGAACGTCGCGAGTGCCAATTCCGCGGTGCCACCGAGCCCGCCGTAGTAGGCGCCGCGCACGTCCGGCGGCGGTGACTGCGGATGCAGGTACAGCGGCGCGCGCAACGCCGCCGCGGTCTCGAACACCGCCCAGTTGTCGGGATGGTCAAGTGGCCGCCCCCGCGTGTGGGAAAACACCATCGCGCCGTCGAACCCGAGCTGTGTCACGGCGCGCTCGAGCTCGCTTGCCGCGGCGGTGGGGTCGGGCAGCGCGAGTGTCGCGAAGCCGCCCAGTCGGTCTGGGTGCGCCGCGACGGCTGCGGCGAGGGCGTCGTTGACGGGGCCCTGCAGCGCCACCGCGTCGGCGCGTTCCAGGTTGTGCAATCCCGGTGCGGTGAGCGACAGCACCGACCGGTCGATGCCGCCTGCCTCCATCGCGGCGATGCGCCCGTCGCCGAGATCGGTGAGCCGCTCGGCGACCTGACCTTGGGTCGCCATCTGCAGTGAGAGGTCCTGCCACCGCGGTTCCACCTTCTGCCAGGCGTCGATCACGTCGACGGTGGCGAAGTGTTCTTCGAGCGCAATGACTTTCACGATGCCTCCAATCAGGTGCCCAGCAGTTCGGGCACGAAAATCTCCTCGGTGCGCCACCTTCGGGTGGACAGTCCCTGTTCATGGTGCCAGCGCAGGAAGGCATCCAGCGGTGCCTGGTTGGCGGCCATGCCGTAAGGCCAGTAGTTCTCGCCGAGCAAGGCGATATCGTCGTCGTACAGCTCGCTGATCCAGGGCAGCATCTCGTCGAGGTGGTTCAGTACCCGCCCATTGCGATAGCGCTGCGACACCACGTCCTTGGCTTCGCAGAATGCGCGGTACACCGCCGCGGCGAGCTCGGGGCGCTGCGCCAGGAGGTCTCGTCGTATCACCACGGTGTGCATGATCGGGAAGATTCCGGTGCGTCGGTAGTAGTCCGTCTCGACGGCGCGGTAGTCGGGGAAGAGTCGCGTCACGGTCGGGGATTTCGCGATGACGCAGTGGGGGATGTCGGCCGTGATCATCGCGTCGATCTCGCCGGCTGCCAGCATCGGCCCGAGTGCGGTGTCGTCGGGCGCGCGGACCACCTCCACATCGTCCGGGTGTGGTTGCGGCACGAAGTCGAACGGTGCGATCGGGAAGTCGAACCCGCCCACCACCCAACGACATTGGTCGGGTGTCACGCCGTAGTCATCGGAGAGCATGCCCTTGGCGTTCACCCCGGCGTCGTGTCCGTATACGGCGAACTCACCGATCGTCTTTCCGGCAAGATCTTTTGGACTCTCGATACCCGACGCCGTGTTGACGAAGATCGCCGAGTGCCTGAACTGTCGTGCCAGGAAGATGGGCAGTGCGACGAACGGCGGGTCATCGAGTTCGAGGGTTCGTAGGTAGAAGGTCAGGCCGAGTTCGGAGACGTCGAATTCGTTGCCGCGGATCATCCTTTCGAAGATGTCCGAGACCACCCAGGCGGTGTGGCAGCGGGCGGAAGCTCCGTCGATGGTGACAGTGCCATTGATCAGCGCATCGACGTGTTCGTAGTGATGAAAACCCATGTTCAGTGCGATGTCGTCCATACCTCGATAGTAAATACATTTACTATTCATGGCAACGGCGTTAGGCTTCAGTCGTGACCGAACGCCGCACCGCCATCGAGCAGATGTTCGCCACCTCGTCACTCGGAGCGCCGGAGCGTGCGGTCGGTTTCGTGATGTGGCGGGTGCTGCACCGCTATGTTCGTGAGGCAGACCGGGCGATGGCGGCATTCGAGTTGACACACTTGCAGTTTCAGACGCTCGCTCTGGCCGCCTGGCTGAGCCGGGGAGGTGACCCCGTCACGCAGTCTCGGCTGGCGCAGGCCGGCGACGTGGGGGCGATGCAGGTCTCCCACATGATGGGGACGCTGGAGACCAAAGGGCTGGTGCGACGATCGCGCAGCACGACCGACGTGCGTGCCAAGAACATCGCGGTGACCAAGGCCGGCGTCGAAGTTCTGCGCCAGGCGCTTCCGATGATGATCCACGTGCAGCATCAGGTGTTCGGTGACGCCGGAGCGCCGGGTGGTGAACTACTCGAGCAGCTGCTGCGGATCGACAAGGCTGAACCATAGCGACGCAACACGACTGGATGAGGACGGCATGTGGAACCTCGTGATACACACCCGCGGCCCTAGCGACCCCACACACACCAATGTCGAGCTGACGGCGCACCTGCGTTGGATCAAGCATCACCAGCTAAGCGGTGCAATGCTTTTCGCGGGCCCGAGCGCCGACGGGTCGCGAGGCATCATGGTCTTCGGGCACCTATCGGAGCCAGAGGTCGTGCGCCTCTGCCTTGAGGACCCTCTCATTGCCGGCAAGCGTGAGAACTTTGAGGTCATCCCGTGGGATGTCCACCAAATACTCGGCGTGGGGGATTCCAGTCAATGGCTCGGCCAAGCCAGCGCCGATCAATCTGCAAACGACGCGTTCAACTGATCGTCAGCAGCGGGACCTAGGAGCAGATCGATTCCTCTCGGCGCTTGGGCCGCAGAGTTCGGGCGGGGCATGATGCGTCGAAGGGCTCGCGGCGCTGGCGTGCCTCGCCTCATCGAGGATGTGGGGGAGCGCCGGGGCTGAAGCCGGACTATTTGGCAGGCCGTCCGAACTGCCAGTCCGCCCTGCTAGAACAGTGGAGCCGATGACGGGAATCGAACCCGCGTATTCAGCTTGGGAAGCTGATGTTC
>CAMFLL010000217.1 GCA_945957405.1 uncultured Mycolicibacterium sp.
CAGGCCCTATCGCGGCTGCGGCGACGTTGTCGTCGTCGTTGTTGTCGTGGTTGTCGCTGTCGTGGTCGCTGTCGTGCTGGTGGTCGTCGGTGCGGTGGTGGACGTCGCCGTGGTTGTCGTTGCTGTCGTGGTTGGGCTGACGGTCTGATAGTCCACCCAGGTGTCGCGGTAGATCACCTTGCCGCCGGATGTGACTTCCAATTCCTCTCGCGTCACCGTGTATTCGGCACCATCACTGGTTGCGACGTAGGTGCCATCGCCCGTCGCCTCGGCCGCCGCACGCAACGACGCTCCGTCACTGATCCGCACACCACGGTATTCGTACGCGCCGTCGGAGCCTTTGCAGATCACCACCCGGGACCGCTGCGTGCTGCCGTGGACGACGAGGGTCTGGTCATCGCCACACCGCGCCGCCGAATCGACGTAACCCTGGGCATCTGTGCCGCCCGCGCTCGGCGATGCGGACGTGGACGGCGATGTGCTGGTGGTGGCCGGTGCAGATGAGGTCGCGCTCGTCGTCGTCGTGGTTGTCGTTGTCGTCGCGGTCGGCGTGGTCGGCGTGGTCGTTGCGGCATCGGCGATGTGCAGCGGACCTTCGTTGCCGGCCCGAGGCACCACGCCGATGAACAACACCGCGGTGGCGATGACGGCACCCACACCGGTGAGCATCAGCAGGTTTCGGCTGGACAGCATGGCGAACCGCCTCCTGGGGAGTCAGATGTGCGATGGCTGTCATCAAGCAAAGCACCGTGATCAGCGAATTCCGTGTTCCCCACACCGCGTTTCGCCCGAAAAAGCTAGGCTTCGCGCGAAAGATGCGACTCGGGAGTTCGGGGGCGGACCATCGGAGGGGCGGACATGATTCGCAGGATTGCCGGCGTCGGCGCGATTGCCGGGACCCTCGCCGGAGCCGCTCTCGGGGTGGCGCCGACGGGCAGCGCCGATCCCTCCGCCGAGTACGCCGATGTGCCGAACATGGTATACGACGTCAAGCTGAGCACCGCGTGCTACAGCTGGGAACGCTTCATCTACGGCCGCGGCGCGGCCGGCCAGACCTACGCCTGTCATTACATCCCGAACCAGTGGCCGCCGGTCGACGCGGGGTTCTGGGTGTGGTCACCGCCGTTGTACGGCGTGCAGGAGATCGGTGCGCCGTGTCCCACCAATCGCGGTGCGGCGGCGCAGACCCCCGACGGGCTACCGCTGGAATGTGCGGGCGACAAGGGTTGGCAGCAGGACTTCTACGCCTGACCGCGTCACGCCGACGCGGCCTCGTTGAGCGCGTTCAGCGTCGCCGTCGAGTCCAGGTACTCCTGAACCCAGCGTTCGATCACCGCTGAGGTCTTCTCCACCTTCTCGAACTGACCGACCACTTGGCCCACCGGGTTGAAGGCCACATCGACCGACTCGTCGGGATATTTGTGGGTCGCCGCGACGGCCATACCGGACACCATGTACTGCAGCGGCATCCCGAGCGGTTTCGGGTTCTCGGGGGCCTCCCAGGCGTCGGTCCAGTCGTTGCGAAGCATGCGGGCCGGCTTCCCGGTGAACGAGCGGCTGCGCACGGTGTCGCGGCTGGTGGCCTTGGCATAGGCGGCGTGCTGGACTGCGGTGTTCTCGGACTCCTCGACCATCAGCCACTGTGAACCGGTCCAGGCGCCCTGGGTGCCCAGCGCCAGCGCCGCCGCGATCTGTTGCCCGCTGCCGATACCGCCGGCGGCCAGCACCGGCACGGGGGCAACCTCCTTGACCACCTGGGGCCACAGCACGATCGACCCGACATCGCCGCAGTGCCCGCCGGCCTCACCGCCTTGCGCGATGATGATGTCGACGCCGGCGTCGGCATGTTTACGTGCCTGGTAGGGCGATCCGCACAGCGCCGCAACCACCCGCCCCGCGTCGTGGATGTGCGTGATCATGTCCGGCGGCGGTGTGCCAAGCGCGTTGGCGATCATGGTGACCTTGGGATGCTGCAGTGCGATCTCCACCTGCGGCGTCGCAGTGGCCTCGGTCCAGCCGAGCAACTGCAGCGCGTCCTCGCCGCTGTGCTCCACGGGCACGCCGTGGTCGGACAGGATCTTGCGGGCGAAATCCAGATGTTCCTGGGGCACCATGTCCTGCAGCGTCTTGGTGAGCTCGTCGGCCGACATGTCGGAGTCCATCCCCTCGTACTTGCTGGGGATGACGATGTCGACACCGTATGGATGATCGCCGATGTGCTCGTCGATCCAGTTGAGTTCGATCTCGAGCTGGTCCGGGGTGAAGCCGACCGCACCGAGCACCCCGAATCCGCCGGCCTTGCTGACTGCCACCACCACGTCCCGGCAGTGGGTGAACGCGAAGATCGGGAGGTCGATACCGAGCTGGTCGCAAAGGGGAGTATGCATATCTGCTCCTGGTGGGCCTGATCACGGTCGCCGAAATTGGAACGTGTTCTAGTTTACCCACAGACCGATCTCGGGCTGTTGGCCCCATCGGTATCTCGTAAGGTGAATTGCATCGCAGGGGGCCTGCGGAATCGATCAGGAGTAGCGCCATCGCCAACCGAACACGCCGCCGGGTCGGGTCGCTGATCCTCATTCCGGTCCTGGTGGCGGTCCTGCTGTTCGCAGTCGGCGGCGACCTGCCTGGTTTCGCGCGCAACCAGCCGGCGCCCCTGCAGACCGAGCTGTCCTCGGGGTGGACGCTGGCCTCGGCCCGCGGCCTGCCCGATGACGGCGCGACCATTTCCCGGCCCGACTACCGCGGGCAGGGCTGGCATTCGATCCGGCAGATGCCGTCGACGGTTCTGCAGGCCCTCGTCGACGACGGCACCTATCCCGATCCGTACTACGGAACCAACCTCCGCGACGCCGTACCGCAGGATTTGTATCGCCAAGACTGGTGGTACCGCACCACATTCGACGTGCCGACGGGACACAGCACCTACGCGCTGCAGTTCCCGGGTATCAACTACCGCGCCGAGATCTGGGTCAACGGCCAGCGGGTGGCCGACAGCAGTCAGATCGTCGGGATGTACGTCGCGCATGATCTGGACGTCACGCAGTACCTGCACCCCGGCCAACCCAATACGCTGGCCGTGCGGGTCACCCCGGAACAGGCGATCCAGGATGTCGACGGTGTCGAACTGGGCGACAGTTGGTGGGACTGGATCAACTATCGCGGGCTGGGCTACCGGGATCCCAAGACCGACCAGAATCTCAACCCGTCGTTCGTACCCGATCGCAACGCCGGTATCTGGAAACCTGTCTACCTGAAATCGTCCGGTGCGGTGTCGGTGGAGTCGGGTCTGGTCAACACGCAATTACCGCTGCCGCGGACGGATTCGGCGCGGCTGACCGTCTACGGCGATGTCCGCAACGACACCGCGCGCACGGTCCGCGGGGCACTGCGCGCCACCATCAGTCGCGCGGGCAAGCCGACCATCCAGGTCGAACAACCCGTGACGCTCGGCGCGTTCGAGCGTCGCGAGGTGACGTTCGACCCGTCGGCGTATTCCGAGCTGAGGGTCGACAACCCGGACCTGTGGTGGCCCTACACCCTGGGCTCCCCGGATCTCTACGACCTGAAGTTGGAGTTCGTCCAGTACGGACGGGTGCTCGACGACGACCAGCGACGGTTCGGCATCCGTGAGGTCCAGCAGTTCCGCGACGACGACGAGCAGTATCCGCAACTGGGCCGCGGCGGCAGCTTTTATCTGAAGGTCAACGGCCGCGACTTCCTGGTGCGTGGCGCGACGTACACGCCGGATCTGTTGTTCAAATACGACCCGGAGCGTGAGACGGCGATCCTGCAGTACGTGAAAGACATCGGGCTCAACATGATTCGCCTCGAAGGCAAATTCCCCGGTGACAGCCTGCTGCAGACCGCCGACGAACTCGGCATCCCGGTGATGTACGGGTGGATGTGCTGCAACCAGTGGGAGAAGTGGTGGCAGTGGGACGACGAGGACCGTAACGTCGCCCAGGCCAGCATGCGTTCGCAGATCGAGGCGTTGCGGGCCCATGCCGCGGCCTTCCTGTGGGCCAACGGCAGCGACGGCAGGCCGCCGCCGGAGGTGCGCGGCTGGTATCACGACATCCTGTCCGAATCCCATTGGCAGAACGCCGTCGTGGACACCGTGTCATCGGTCAACCGCGACGAGAACGGTGAGATCGCCTGGGACGGAATCCAGATGGCCGGGCCGTACAGTTGGCGGCCGCCGAGTTACTGGTTCGCGGGGCGCTATCCGGCCACCCGGGGAGCATCGGCCGAACAGGGCGACAACGAACACATTCCGCCGTATGCCAGCCTCGCGAAGTTCATCCCCCCCGACAAGATGTGGCCCATCAACGACGACTGGTACTTCCACGCCGGCTCCGACAACAGCAACTCGGTGCTCGACAGCATCCGCACCGCAGTGATGACGCGCTACGGGTCGTCGCGCAGCGCCCAGGAATTCGCCGCCAAAGCCCAACTGGCGCACTATGAGTCGACACGCGCCCAGTTCGAGGCATTCGCCGCCGGTGGTTGGGACACACACAAGATGACGATCTACTGGATGCTGAACAACCACTGGCCGTCCTTCTTCGGCAACCTGTTCGACTACTACCTGCGCCCCGGGGGCTCCTATTACGGAGCGAAAAAGGGCCTGCGCCCGCTGTCGGTGGTGTTCGACTCCTACGCCACCGGCGACCACAGCACGGCTGACATCACCGTGGTGAACCAGAGTCCCGACCAGGCCCATGATCTGGGTGTGCGGGTCCGGGTGTACGACTTGGCCGGCCGGCTCGTCGACGACCGGTCCGTGGCCGGCCTCGACGTGGCGTCGGGCGGTACCGCCCAGGCCATGACGCTGCCGAAAGAGGCGCCGGGCTCCCGGGTCTTCTTCGTGCGCGCCGACCTGCTGGACGCGCAGGGGAACACCGTCGCCGAGAACGTCTACTGGCAGTCGCAGCGCCGCGATGACGTCGGCGACCCCCGCAACGATGCCGCCTTCGAGCTCAAACAGGTCAGCTGGGCCGATATGACACCGCTGAACACCATGCCGAAAGCCACGCTGGACGTGACCGCGACACGCACCCGCGCCGACGGCGGCAGCGGTGATCGGGTCGCAATCCGGCTGACCAACCCGACCCGGCAGTTGGCGTTCTTCAACAGGGCCGAGGTCATGTCGACGAAGGACGGTGACGAGATCCTGCCCATCGAGTACACCGACAACTACGTGACGGTCTTCCCGGGCGAGACGGTGGAACTCGGCGCGGTGGTGCCGCGTGGTTCGGGGCCCGCCGACTGGGTGCGGGTGTCGGGGTACAACTCGGCGCCCGTCGTGGTGGGCGTCGAGGACGCCGTCGGCGCCGTCCGGTAGACCATCACCACGTCGTCGAGCGTGCGATCACTGCGATTCGACGCGCGCTTTTTCGCACTGGTCGCACACTCGGCGCGGCGGACTCCGCCGTCATCGCGTTCCTTCCTGGGCCCGCACCGCCACGGTGTCGACGTTGGACTCGTCGACGAACGCGGGTCCGGTCAGCGTCGGCAGACCGCCGCCGACGACGTTCTTGTTGCTCAGGTACAACGACAGCGAGTCGACCGCCAGATACCCCTGCAGATACGGCTGTTGGTCGATCGCCCACCCGATGGTGCCGCGCTTGATCGCCTCGATGACCGCCGGGCTGGTGTCGAACGTGACGACCTTGGCGTAGCTGTTGGCCTCGCCCGCGGCCTGCAACGCGATCAAACTGACCGCCGCACTCAACGTGAGCACCCGGTCGATGCCACGGTCCTGCTGCAACCTGGTGACGATCGCCGATTTGACCTCGGCGGGCCGCGTGCCGTCGACGACGATCTGCTGGACCACACCGCCGGAGGCGCCGAAAGTGGCTGCGGCACCGTCACACCGGGCCTTCAACCCGAGATGTCCGCCCTCCTGGATCACGCACAGGATGTTGTGGGCGCGTTCCTGGGCCAACCGTGTCCCGGCCGCGCGGCCCGCGCCGCCGTCGTCCTGGCCGAAGTAACTCAGCACACCGAGTGCCCGCCACGCGTCGATCCCGGTGTTGAGCGCCACCACCGGGATACCGGCCGCCACAGCGTCCTTGACCGCGGGTGTCAGAGCCGGTGGATCGGCGAGCGTCACCGCGATGGCGGCGACATGGTGCCCGACGCTGTCGCTGATCATCTGCGCCTGCGCCCGCGGGTCGGGATCATGCAGGTACACGAGATCGACGCCGTCGCGGTTGGCAGCATCCTGGGCGCCGCGCCGGACGATATCCCAAAATGCGTCCTCGGGTGGTTGATGCGTGATCATGGCGATCTGCGGCCGGGGCTGCGGAGCCGCACTGCTCGCGGTGGCGGTCTCGTCGGACGGTGCGGGCGAGCACGCGGCCACCACGACGATCGTCGCGACGCTCGCGAAGAGCGCGGCCAGTCGACGGCCCATCCCTCCAGTGTCGCCTCGAACCCATGCCGGTGTCCGCTGATCTACGCTTACGGCATGCCCGATCATGACATCGTCGCCGCCCGACGCGAGATCACCGATGCCCTCCTGACCGCACTGGACCGCAGGCACGAGGTGCTCGACGCGATCGTGGAGGCCGACGACAGGGCAGCGGCGGTCAAGGCGGTCGCCGCGCTGCTCGACACCTCGCCGCGCTGCGCCGAGGCCGTCATCGGGTTGTCGTTCGACCAGGTGACCCGTGAATCGCGGCGCAAGATCAGGACCGAACTCGACGACCTCAACAGCCAACTGAGTTTCATGCTGGGGGAGCGCCCGGCAAGCCTCACCGATGAGCTGACGCTGCGGCCGTTCGCCGCAGACCAGGATCGCGACATCTTCGCGGCCCGCACCGAGGAGATGAACACCGCCGGTGACGGTTCGGGTGCACCTGCCGGCGGCATCGACGACGAGATTGACGCCGCGGTGTCGCGGGTCCGCGCCGAGGACGCGGCGTGGTTCGTCGCCCTCGAAGGGCCGGTGAAGGTCGGCATGGTGTTCGGTGAACTACTCGACGGAGAAGTGAACGTCCGGATCTGGATCCACCCGGATCACCGCAAGAAGGGTTACGGCACTGCCGCTTTGCGCAGGTCGCGCTCGGAGATGGCGGCCTACTTCCCGGCGGTGCCCATGGTGGTGCGCGCACCCGGCGCGACTCCCCGCTGACCGTGAGTGTCCGTGCAGGGATAGTCGTCACCGGCACCGAGGTCCTGACCGGCCGCGTGCAGGATCGCAACGGGCCGTGGCTCGCGGACCGGCTGCTGGAGCTCGGCATCGAGTTGGCGCACATCACCATCTGTGGTGACCGGCCCCAGGACATCAACGCGGCGTTGCGGTTCCACGCCGACGAAGGCGTCGACCTCGTCATCACCAGCGGTGGGCTCGGCCCCACCGCCGACGATATGACCGTCGCCGTCGTCGCCGAATTCTGCGGGCGTGACCTCGTCCTCGACCCTGACCTCGAGCAGACGATCGCGCAGATACTGCGGCGGTTGAACGCGCGCCGTCCCGACCGCGATTTCGACTCGATGATGGCCGCCAACCGCAAGCAGGCGATGGTGCCGGCCGGTGCCACCATCCTCGACCCCGTCGGCACGGCGCCTGGCGTCGTGGTCCCCGGGACGCCGACGGTGCTGGTGCTTCCCGGCCCGCCGCGGGAATTGCAGCCCATGTGGCACACGGCGGTCACCACGCCTGCGCTGCAGGAGGCGATCGCCGGCCGGGTCGAGTATCGCCAGGAGACGGTCCGGATGTACGGGCTGCCCGAATCCGGGCTCGCCGAGACGTTGCGCGGCGCGCAGGATTCGGTCGCCGGCTTCGACCAGCTGGAGATCACCACCTGCCTGCGCCGCGGCGAACTCGAGATCGTCACGCGCTACGAGCCGGCCGCGGCGGACAGTTACCGGGCGTTGGTCGATCTGCTGACCGCGCAGCACAGCGCCGAGGTGTTCTCCACTGACGGCGCCACCATCGACGATCAGATCGCCGCGCTGCTGGCCGGCCGGCGTATCGCCACCGCCGAGTCGTGCACCGCGGGGATGGTCGCCGCGAGGCTGACCGACCGGGCCGGATCGTCCGACTACGTGATGGGCGGCGCGGTGGTCTACAGCAACGAAGCCAAGAGCGCGATCCTCGGGGTCGACCCGGGGTTGATCGCCGAGCACGGGGCGGTGTCCGAACCGGTCGCCGAGGCCATGGCGCACGGCGCACTGCTGCTCTTCGAGGTCGACACCTCGGTGGCCATCACCGGGATCGCGGGCCCGGGCGGTGGGTCGGCCGAAAAGCCGGTCGGGACAGTCTGTTTCACGGTGATGCGGTCGGACGGCCCGACGTTGACCCGCACCATGCTGCTACCGGGCAACCGTGCGGACATCAGGGACCGCTCGACCACCGTGGCGATGCATCTGCTGCGCCGGGTGCTCACCGAGGGCTGATCGTCAGACGATGTCGGCGGCGAACACCGCCGACCGCTTCAACGTCATGCGCGCCATCCGGGGCAGGCCCGCGCCGTCGGAGCCCACCGGAATGACGCGTGGGTTCACGATGTGCACATCGCCGCTGTACAAGTGCACGTCGGCGGCACCGGCGGCCAGTACGTTCTTGACCCAGTTGGTCTTACCGTGCAACAGGCCGATCGCCAGCACGTCACCCTTGCGGTACGCCGTCACGATCGTCTCGTACGGCGTGCCGGATGTCCGCCCGCGGTGTTTGACGATCCCGAAGCTCGGCAGTCGTCGGGCCAGTGGGCGGATCACCGGGTTGAAATATTTGATCTGTACACGTTCCAGCCACGGCGGAAACACCATCGGCGCCTCGGCGGTGTGATTGGGGTGATCGGCTGCGGACAATTTTCCGGCTCCATTCGTCCAACGTCTGATCGCGACAATGCCAGACTCCCGGGCATGGGTATGCACGAGGTAGACCAGACCACCGAACAGATGGTCCGCAGCGTTCTGGCGTATGCCGAGAACCGGCTGCGGATGAACCCGGTTCCCCTGGACAAGGGGACCCTTTCCGCTGCGGATCTGCACACTCGACTCGACGGGCTGATCCGCGATCATCCGCGCCAGCCCGATGAGGTGCTCGGTGTGTACACGTCGGTGATCGCGCCCAGCGTGATCTCCGCGGACAGTCCGCGCTTTCTCGGTTTCATCCCCGCCGCACCGACGAAGGCCAGCCTGCTGTTCGACATGCTGGTGTCGTGCGCGTCGATCCAAGGCATCTCGTGGCTCGAGGCGTCCGGTGCGATCGCGGCCGAGAACAGCGTCCTGCGCGTCATCGCCCGCGAAGCGGGGATGCCGCACACCTCGGGCGGGTGCTTCGTGTCCGGTGGGTCGGCGGGGAACCTGTCGTCGCTGGCCGTGGCCAGGGAGACTGCCAAGAAGCGCGGGGCCACCGGACGACTGCGTGTGGTTGTCGGCTCCGACGCGCATTCCTCCATCGTCAACACGCTGTGTCTGCTCGAGATGGACGCCCTGGTCGTCGAAACCCCCGATCACCGGCTGACGGCCGACATGGTGCGCGCGGCGGTGCCCGAATCCGAGACCGGTATCGCCGCGGTGGTGTGCACCTCGGGGACCACCAATGCCGGCATCATCGACGACCTCGCCGGCGTCGGGGCGCTGGCCCGTGAGCGGGGCTGGTGGTTCCACGTCGACGGCGCCTACGGCGGCTCGGGCATCTTCGCGCCGTCGCTGCGCCCCAAATACAACGGGCTGGAATTGGCCGACTCGTTCATCCTGGATCCCCACAAGTGGCTGTTCACACCGTTCGACTGCTGCGCCCTGCTGTACCGCGACCCGCAACTGGCCCGGGCGACCCACACCCAGGACGCGTCATACCTGGACGTCATCCACACCGGCGAGGGTGAGTGGAATCCGTCCGACTACGCCTATCACCTGACCCGGCGCGCCCGTGGGTTGCCGCTGTGGTTCTCGTTGGCGGTCAACGGGTTGGACGCCTACCGCAATGCCATCGAGGTGGCCGCGGACCTGGCCCGCAAGACCGCCGAGCTCATCAAGGAGGCCCCGCAACTGGAGCTGATCCGCGAGCCCGACCTCGGCGTGGTGCTGTTCCGGCGGGTGGGATGGCAGCCCGAGGACTACGACAGCTGGGCGCAGCGACTGCACGAGGACGAGGTGGCGTTCATCCCGCCGACCAAGTGGGAGGGCGAAACCGTGGGCCGGTTCGCATTCCTGCACCCGGACACCACGATGGACGTGGTCACCGAGGTGCTACGCCGGACCGAGTGACCCACCCACCCACAGCGGCGGCCGGCGCCCGGCCCACGGCGCGGCGGCCTCCAGCTGTGCGGCCAGCTGCAGCAGGATGGTCTCGTCGGGTGCCATCAGCTGAACCCCGATCGGCAGGCCGTCCTCGCCTGCGCCCAGCGGCAGCGAGATGGCGGCCCAGCCGGTGACGTTGGCCAGCGCGGTCCAGCCCGTGGTGGCGAACTCGACGTCGAAGAACGCCCTGGTGGTGCCGCGCGGTTGGTCGAGCAGGCCGAACGGCGGCGGCCCGGTCAGCAGTGTCGGGACCAGCAACACGTCGTGGCCGCTCATGCCCGCTGCGAACCGGCGGGTCTGGGCGTGCACCGCGGCGATGGCGTCGGCGTATTGCGTTCCGGTGGTGCTGAATCCCTCACGGACCATCACCCAGGTACTCGGCTCGAACTCGTCCTCGCGGGGTGCGCGGCCGAGGTGTTCGGTGGCCAGGGCATGTAGTTGCGCGTTGCTGACGGTGTGCAGCACGGCGATGGCGTCGGCCACCGCGTCCGGGTCGATCGACGGTGCACCCGGTTCGACGGTGTGGCCGAGATCCTGCAGCAGCCCGCCGGCGGCCTCCACGGCGGCCCGTACCGCGGGGTCCGCGGACCTGCCGTCGAACGGGGACTGCGTGCTGATCAACACCCGCTGGTGATCGGGTTGTCGTGAAATCGCTTGCAGGAAACTGGTTTCCGGCACCGGAGCATGGTACGGGTCGCCGGGGTCGCCACCGGTGACGACGTCGAGCAGCGCCGCGCTGTCGCGCACGGTGCGGGTCAGGGCGTGTTCGTTGACCAGCCCTTCGAGGCCGTGACCGGACGACGGCGCAAACGACGTGCGGGCCCGGCGCGGCTTGAGACCCACCAGACCGCAACATGATGCGGGCACCCTGATCGACCCGGTGCCGTCACCGCCCGAGGCGGCGGGCACCACACCGGCCGCCACCGCCGCCGCCGACCCGCCGCTCGAGCCGCCCGGCGTGATGTCAGGGGACCACGGGTTGGTGGTCCTGCCGAACAGCGACGGCTCGGTGGTGCAGTGGTTACCCCATTCCGGGGTGTTGGTCTTGCCGAACACCACCAGGTTCGACGCGAGATAGCGCTGCACCACCCAGGCCGTTTCCCCGGCGACGTGGGTCCGCAGCGCGCGGGAACCCATCGCCTCCGGCGCACCGGCGAGCGAGGCGCCGAGATCCTTGAGCAGAAACGGGACCGCGGCCAGCGGGCCCGATGCGCCGGACCGGACGACGGCGGAGGCGTCCAGTGCGGCGGCCTGGGCGCGGCCGCGGTCGAACAGGTCGGTGATGACGGCGTTCAGGGAACGCGCGGCCTCCAGACGGATGATCGCGGCATCGAGCAGTTCGACGGCCGACAACTCTCCCGCCGCCGCGAGTTCGGCCTGACCGATGGCATCGACGGCCGCCAGGTCGGCGGCCAGTTTGTGGTCCACCGGATCAGTGTCGCTTGCCCAGGGCCTTGTCGTCCTCCCAGAAGTCCGCCATCGAAGCCAGGATCTCTTCGGCGCGGCCGAGACCGGCCAGATGACTCTCGCCGGGCAGGTGATAGAGCTCGGCGTCGGGCAGTCGGTTCACGACGTGTTGGCCGTGCTCGAACGGCACGATGTGGTCCCTGTCACCGTGCCACCACCGCACCGGGACCTTCACCTCGTCCAGCCGGAAACCCCAGTCCCGTGCGAAGACGATGACATCGGCGAACGGTGCGGCGAGCTGTTTGCGGCCGCCGTTGAGCAGATCGTCGAGGAACATCGCCTTGAACTCGGGGCGCACCAGCAGTTGCCGGTCCGCTTCCGGCGACAGCCGGGCGTAGATCTCCAGCGCCGGGCCCGCGACCGGACGGATGACCTTGATCAGCCCCGCGGCGGCCAGTTGGACCGGGTAGCCGATGATCTCGAGGACCGGGGCCACGAACGGGGTGAGTGCGACGACGCCGCCGCCGATGGCGTCGGGACCGACGGTCGGGGCGACCCCGCCGAGCACGCCGGCGGCGATCACCCGGTCGGGCATCAGCGCCGCGCAGGCCAGGGTGTACGGGCCGCCACCGGACAGGCCGACAACCGTCATCTGGTCGATACCCAGGGTGTCGGCGACCACGCGCAGGTCGTCGGCGAACTCGGCGACGTTCTGGTACGGATGCGGTGTCGAGGACCCGATGCCAGGCCGGTCCACGCCGATCAGCCGGATGTGGTTCTGCTCGGCGTAGACCCGGGCTTCGGTCGGGATCTGCCTGCGGGCGCCGGGGGTGCCGTGCAACCAGAACACCGGGCGGCCCTGCGGGTCACCGAATTCGGCGAAGCCCAGCTGGCGGTCGTCGCTGACCGCGATGTTGCCCTCGAGTTTGGGTCGGGCCAGCCGAGGGCGGGACAGAGGGGAAACCATCCGCAGAGTGTCGCACGTCACCCGGGCCCGTTGGTACGGGCCTGATTGCGCTGTTGTGCCAGCTCGCGGTCCTTGCGGACGGTGGCGTCGGTGATCATGAGCGCGATCAG
>CAMFLL010000218.1 GCA_945957405.1 uncultured Mycolicibacterium sp.
TCCCGCACCAGCTC
The DNA here is from genome assembly GCA_945957405.1 of uncultured Mycolicibacterium sp. Taxonomy (GTDB): domain Bacteria; phylum Actinomycetota; class Actinomycetes; order Mycobacteriales; family Mycobacteriaceae; genus Mycobacterium. The sequence goes on from CAMFLL010000218.1 coordinate 15, forward strand.
GATGACCGCCATGGGGGCGTTGTCGCCCTTGCGGTTCTCGATCTTGATGATGCGGGTGTAGCCACCGTTGCGGTCACTGAAGAAGGGCGCGATCTCGGCGAACAACGTGTGCACCACGTCCTTGTCGCGGATCTTCTTCATGACCTCACGTCGGTTGTGCAGCTCGCCCTTCTTGGCATGGGTGATGAGCTTCTCCGCGTACGGCCGCAACGCCCGCGCCTTGGGCTCGGTCGTCTTGATCCGGCCGTGCTCGAAGAGCGACGTAGCCAGGTTGGCCAGAATCGCCTTCTGGTGCGAGGACGACCCGCCGAGGCGAGGGCCCTTGGTGGGCTTGGGCATTGCGACTACTCCTTTTCGGGGCCGGTCCCCGTATCAGGTAGGACCGGGACGGTTCTCTTTCGAGATATTTTGGGGCTCAGAGCTGTTCGGTCTCGGCGAAGTCCTGGTCGGTGTCCAGGTCATACCCGGCGTCACTGTTCCAGGTACCGGTTGCGACGTCATAACCGGCGACCTCGGACGGGTCGAACGTGGCCGGGCTGTCCTTGAGCGAGAGACCCAGCTGATGCAGCTTGATCTTCACCTCGTCGATGGACTTCTGGCCGAAGTTGCGGATGTCCAGCAGATCGGACTCCGTGCGGGCGACGAGCTCACCCACGGTGTGCACGCCCTCGCGCTTGAGGCAGTTGTACGACCGCACCGTGAGGTCGAGATCGTCGATCGGCAGCGCGAAGCTGGCGATGTGGTCGGCCTCGGCGGGTGACGGGCCGATCTCGATGCCCTCGGCCTCGACATTGAGTTCGCGTGCCAGACCGAACAATTCGACCAGGGTCTTACCTGCCGACGCCAGGGCGTCGCGTGGGCTGATCGAGTTCTTGGTCTCGACGTCGAGGATCAGCTTGTCGAAGTCGGTGCGCTGCTCGACACGGGTGGCCTCCACCTTGTAGGTGACCTTCAGCACCGGCGAGTAGATGGAATCGACCGGGATACGGCCGATTTCGGCACCCGACGCCTTGTTCTGCACGGCGGGGACGTAGCCACGGCCGCGCTCGACGACGAGTTCGACCTCCAGCTTGCCCTTGTCGTTCAGGGTGGCGATGTGCATATCGGGGTTGTGCACGGTGACACCGGCCGGCGGGACGATATCCCCCGCGGTGACCTCACCCGGGCCCTGCTTACGCAGGTACATGGTGACCGGCTCGTCCTCTTCGGACGACACGACCAGGCCCTTGAGGTTCAGGATGATGTCGGTGACATCCTCCTTCACGCCGGGCACAGTGGTGAACTCGTGCAGCACACCGTCGATGCGGATGCTCGTGACCGCCGCGCCCGGGATGGACGACAGCAGCGTGCGCCGCAGCGAATTGCCAAGGGTGTAACCGAAGCCGGGCTCCAACGGCTCGATCACGAACTGCGAGCGGTTCTCGGCGAGAACCTCTTCACCCAGTGTGGGTCGCTGAGAAATCAGCATGGTGTTTCTTCTCCTTCTCGGCACCCGCTATTTGATGCCGTTAGGTTTCTGCCCCCGGGTTGGGGACAGAACGTCTTGCTACTTCGAGTAGAGCTCGACGATGAGCTGCTCGGTGAGCGGCACATCGATCTGCGCCCGCTCGGGCAGCTGGTGCACCAGCACACGCTGACGTTCGCCGACAACCTGCAGCCAGGCCGGGATCGGGCGGTCGCCCGCGGTCTCGCGCGAGATGATGAACGGGTCCGTGTTCAGCGACTTGTCCTTGATGTCGATGATGTCGTACTGCGTCACCCGGTAGCTCGGGATGTTCACCTTGACACCGTTGACGGTGAAGTGGCCGTGGCTGACCAGCTGACGGGCCATCCGGCGGGTGCGCGCCAGGCCGGCGCGGTACACGACGTTGTCCAGCCGGCTTTCCAGGATCTGCAGCAGGTTCTCGCCGGTCTTACCCGAGTGCCGAACGGCCTCTTCGTAGTACTGGCGGAACTGCTTCTCCATGACGCCGTAGGTGAAGCGGGCCTTCTGCTTCTCCTGCAGCTGCTGGCGGTATTCGCTCTCCTTGATCCGTGCGCGGCCATGCTGACCGGGCGGGTAGGGGCGCTTCTCGAATGACTGGTCACCACCGACGAGATCGACGCCGAGGCGGCGCGACTTGCGGGTGACGGGTCCGGTGTAACGAGCCATGAGTCTTCTAGATCCCTTTCCCCTAGACCCGGCGCCGCTTGGGCGGACGGCAGCCGTTGTGGGGCTGTGGGGTGACGTCGGAAATGGCGCCCACCTCGAGGCCGGCGGCCTGCAGTGAACGGATGGCGGTCTCGCGGCCGGAGCCCGGACCCTTGACGAACACGTCGACCTTCTTCACGCCGTGTTCCTGTGCCTTGCGGGCGGCGTTCTCGGCGGCCAGCTGCGCGGCGAACGGGGTGGACTTACGCGACCCCTTGAAGCCGACATGTCCCGACGACGCCCAGGCGATGACGTTGCCCTGCGGGTCGGTGATCGACACGATCGTGTTGTTGAACGTGCTCTTGATGTGCGCTGCACCGTGCGGGACGTTCTTCTTTTCCCGGCGACGGGTGGTCTTGCCGCGCTTCGGGGCTGCGGCGCCCTTCTTGGCTGGTGGCATCGGGGGTTACCTGGCCTTCTTCTTGCCGGCGATGGTGCGCTTCGGGCCCTTGCGGGTGCGCGCATTGGTCTTGGTCCGCTGGCCGCGCACGGGCAGGCCACGGCGGTGACGCAGGCCCTGGTAGCAGCCGATCTCGATCTTGCGGCGGATATCGGCCTGCACCTCGCGGCGCAGATCGCCCTCCACCTTGAGGTTGCCCTCGATGTAGTCGCGCAGGTGGGTGAGCTGATCGTCGGTCAGGTCCTTGGTGCGCAAATCCCGGTCGATGCCGGTGGCTGCCAGGATCTCCTGGGAGCGGGTACGGCCGATGCCGTAGATATAGGTCAGGGCGATCTCCATACGCTTGTCGCGCGGGAGGTCGACGCCCACTAGACGTGCCACAGTGGTGTGTTTCCTTTTCGTTGCGGAGGTCTGTTCCCAGTCCGTTCCCGCCTGCTAGCGGGGTCCGGCCTCCGTGCCGGACGTGTCAGGCGGCCACTACATCTTCTTTTCGGCGCTGTCGCGCCAGCTGCCTGTTGGTGCTGGGAGGTCTGCATTAAGTTGTGGGCCCTGCAAACAGGCTGGTCAGCCCTGCCGCTGCTTGTGCCGCGGATCGGAGCAGATCACCATGACCCGCCCATGCCGGCGGATCACCCTGCACTTGTCGCAGATCGGCTTGACGCTCGGGTTCACCTTCACGGCTCTCGTCGATCCTTCTTGTCTCGTTGGTGTTCTGGTACGTGGGCGCGATTACTTGTAGCGGTACACGATGCGGCCGCGGGACAGGTCGTAGGGAGACAACTCCACAACGACGCGGTCCTCGGGAAGGATGCGGATGTAGTGCTGCCGCATCTTGCCGCTGATGTGCGCGAGCACCTTGTGACCGTTCTCCAGCTCAATGCGGAACATCGCATTGGGCAGGGGCTCGACCACGCGGCCCTCGACCTCGATGGCACCGTCTTTCTTGGCCATGCTCTTTGGCGATCCTGTCGTGTCGGTTTCGTGTATTCAGTCGGTTTCGTAGCTCAAACTTCTCGTATGCGCCCGTGCACGGCGCAGCAACAGCTCCGACTACTAGACAACGTGGATCCCCTGGAAATACATTCCAGATATTCCAGAAAGCACGCGAAGAGTCGGCGCGATAACCGCACCGTTGGTCTACGATACCCGCTCCGCGGCTGTGCTCCAAAACTGCCGTCACCAGCGTGCTCGACCGGATGCGAAGATCATCTCGAGGCCAAGATCCGGGTGGTCCCAGTGTATGAGGAGGGGGTGTGAGTGACGGCTGTCTATCTGGCAGCGTTCGTCGTCGGCGGTATCGCGGTCCTGGCAGCACTGCTGCTCACCGAGTTCTCGTTCGGTGACATCGGGGCCGGTCACGGCATCGGGCACGGGGCCAATCCCGACAGCATGCCGTTCCTGAGCCTCACCAGCCTGTCCGCCGGCATCCTCGGGGCGGGCACCGGCGGCCTGATCGGCGAATGGGCGGGTCTCGGCGACCTGGGCGCCGGCCTGATCGCCATCATTTCGGCCGTCGCCCTGATCGCCCTGCTGCAGGGGGTGCTCATGCCCTATCTGCGCAGGCAGCAGTCCAACTCCCAGCGCGGCCGCGACTCCTACGTCGGTCTGCTGGGTACCGTCACCCTCGATGTCCCCACCGACGGCTGGGGCGAGGTCGCCTTCGTCGACGGTGAGGGCAACCGCGTCCGGGCCCGCGCTGTCACCGCAGAACCCGAGACCCTGATCAAAGCCACCCGCGTCTACATCGCCGAGGTCGACAAGGACTTCGTCCACGTCGTCGCTGTTCCCGACATTCCCGCGGTACCGGATTCACCCGCCTGAGAGGTAGGAGAACACCTTGTCCACGCTGTTCATCATCATCATCGCCGCCGTCGCGGCAGTTCTGCTGTTCGTGGCGCTGCCGCTGGTCTACGTGAAGAACTACATCAAGGTGCCGCCCAACGAGGTCGCGGTGTTCACCGGCCGCGGCACGCCCAAGGTGGTCCGCGGCGGCGCCCGATTCCGGATGCCCGGGATCGAACGCGTGGACATCATGAGCCTGGAGCCGTTCAACGTCAGCATCAACCTGCAGAACGCGCTGTCCAACAATGGTGTGCCGGTCAACGTCGAAGCCGTCGGGCTGGTCCGGATCGGCTCGGCCGACGAGGCCGTGCAGACCGCGGTGCAGCGCTTCCTGACCTCCGACCTCAACGAGTTGCAGCGCCAGATCAACGAGATCCTCGCGGGCAGCCTCCGCGGTATCACCGCAACCATGACGGTCGAAGACCTCAACTCCAACCGCGACAGCCTGGCCCGCAGCGTGGTCGAGGAAGCCGGCGGCGATCTTGCCCGCATCGGCATGGAGGTCGATGTGCTCAAGATCGCCGGCATCTCCGACGCCAACGATTACCTGAAGTCGCTCGGCCAGCGGCGGATCGCCGAGGTCAAGCGTGACGCGGCCGTCGGCACCGCCGAAGCCGAACGTGACGCCCAGATCCAGTCCGCCAAGGCCCGTCAGGAAGGCGCGGTCGCCCAGGCCGAGGCTGACACCCAGATCGCCACCGCCAACCAGAAGCGCGACGTCGAGCTGGCCCGCCTGCGCGCCCAGACCGAGGCCGAGAATGCGCAGGCCGATCAGGCCGGGCCACTGGCCAACGCCCGTGCCCAGAAGGACGTCGGCATCGCCACCGAGCAGGCGGAGGCGGCCCGCGTGCAGGCCCGCATCGAGGTGGAACAGCGTCGCGCCGAGCAGGCGCAGGCCGCGCTGCAGGCCGATGTCATCGCGCCCGCGGAGGCGCAACGCCAGGCCGATGTGGCGCGCGCAGAGGGTCAGCGGCAGTCGGCCATCCTGGCCGCCGAAGCGGCCGCCGAGCAGGCCCGTCGCGCGGGCCAGGCCCAGGCCGACGCCCGTAAGGCGGCCGCCGACGCGCTGCGGGTGGAAAAGCAGGCCGAGGCCGACAGCCTGCAGGCCAAGCTCGTCGCCGAGGCCGCGGGCAAGAAGGAACTCGCCGACGCGCTGCGGGTCGAACAGCAGGCCGAGGCCGCCGGTATCGAGGCGAAACTGCTCGCCGAGGCACACGGTAAGAAGGAGATCGCCGCGGCGCTCAACAGCTACACCGCTGACGCGGCGCGGCTGCTGATGCTGCCCGACGTGCTCGCGTCGGTGGTCAAGGCCACCGAGGCCGCCGCCATGCCGCTGGCCTCGGTCGACCGGTTGTCGATCATCGGCGGCGCCGGCGACACCCAGGACGCGGTCGGCGGTCTGCTCGGGGTGAGCCCGCTGGCGGTCGCCAAGATCGTCGAGGCACTCAAGTCGTCGGGGATCGACGTCGCCGCGATGCTGGACCGCAACGGTGACGCGCAGGCGCCGGCGGGCACCAATTCACATGCGGTTTCGCCCAGCGAGTAACTCCCGGTAATCCGCACCACCCAGCCGTCCGTATGTCCTCGTCAGAGCGCATACTTACAAGCGATGACTGGACCCGAACACCAGCCCCGAAAACCTGTGATCTTGTCGGTCGACGACGACCCTGGGGTGTCGCGCGCGGTCGCGCGTGACCTGCGGCGTCACTACGGCGAGCAATTCCGGATCGTGCGCGCCGAATCGGGGCCCGACGCGCTGGAGACACTCAACGAGCTCAAGCTGCGCGGCGAGACGGTGGCGGTGTTCGTCGCCGATTACCGGATGCCGCAGATGAGCGGTATCGAGTTCCTCGAAGAGGCGATGGACATCTTCCCGATGGCCCGCCGGGTTCTTCTGACGGCCTACGCCGACACGCACGCCGCGATCGACGCGATCAACGTCGTCGATCTCGACCACTACCTGCTCAAGCCGTGGGACCCACCGGAGGAGAAGCTCTACCCGGTGATCGACGCGCTGATCGATGCGTGGCGCTCCACGGGCGACCGGGCCATCCCCCACACCAAGATCATCGGGCATCCGTGGAACGCCAGGAGCTCGCAGGTGCGCGAATTCCTGGCTCGAAACCGGTTGTACTACACGTGGTTTCGCGCCGACGAGGCGAAGGGCAAGTCGCTGCTCGACGCGGCCGGCCTGGACGGCCTGACGTTGCCGGTCGTCATCACCGAGCAGGGCGAGACACTGGTGGACCCCACTGATGCCGAGCTCGGAGCCACGCTCGGCCTGGCGACCACACCGTCGGAGGATTTCTACGACCTGGTCGTGATCGGCGGCGGCCCCGCCGGCCTGGCCGCCGCGGTCTACGGCGCGTCGGAGGGCCTCAAGACCGTACTCATCGAGCGCACCGCCACCGGAGGACAGGCCGGGCAGAGCTCGCGCATCGAGAACTACCTCGGCTTCCCCGACGGCCTGTCGGGTTCGCAGCTGGCCGAACGCGCGCGCAGGCAGGCGGAGAAATTCGAGGCCGAACTGATCACGGCGGCCGAGGTCACCGGGCTCGAGGTCGACGGTTCGGCCCGCACCGTGCACCTGTCCGACGGCCGGTCCATCGGAACGCGCGCGGTCATCCTGGCGATGGGGGTCGAGTACCGGCAGCTCACCGCTGATGGCTGCGCGGGGTTGACCGGCGCCGGGGTGTACTACGGCGCCACCACCTCGGTGGCCTCGGAATGCGACGACGACGAGGTGTTCGTCATCGGCGGAGCCAACTCCGCGGGTCAGGCCGCCATGTACCTGTCCCGCACCGCGAAATCGGTGACCATCGTGTCGCGTCGCACGCTCGAGGATTCGATGTCCTACTACCTGATCCAGCAGATCAGGGCCACCGAGAACATCCGGGAGCTACCGAACACCGTGGTGCACGCCGTCAAGGGCGACGGCCACCTGGAGGGCATCTGCCTGGAGAACACCAAGACCGGGGAACGGGAAGAACACCACTGCGGCCGGATGTTCATCTTCATCGGTGCCGAGCCGCGCACCGACTGGCTCGACGGGGTGGTGGTGCGTGATGACCACGGCTTCATCGTCGCCGGACCCGATCTGCGCGAGATCAGCGGATGGACGCTCGAACGCCCGCCGCACCATTTGGAAACAAGTGTGCCCGGTGTGTTTGTTGCAGGGGATGTGCGTGCCGAGTCCGCCAAGCGGGTCGCGGCTGCCGTCGGCGAAGGGTCGATGGCGGTCATGCTCGTGCACCGCTACCTGGCAGAAGCGTAGGGCCCACCAGCGGCCGAGGAAGGATGCACAGATGGGCGAGCAGTGTCTGGCCGAGGAGCTTCGAACCCTCTTCCTGTTCGAGGACTTGTCGGACGAACAGTTGGACATCCTGTGCCGCGAAGGCAGCATCGAGACATTCCCGGCGGGTCCGATCTCCAGTGAGGGTGACCCGGCGACGTGTTTCTACGTGATGATCGACGGTGAGCTGATCATGTCGAAGCGCTCCGGCGGCGTCGACATCCAGACCAACCGCACCTCGCAGCGCGGCGTGTACTTCGGCGCCTGGTCGGCCTACATCCCCGGCGAGGAACACACCTATCAGGCGTCGGTGCGCCTCACGAAGCCGTCGCGGTGTTTCGTCCTGGACGCCAACGATTTCGCAGCGTTCATGCAGTCCCAGTTCCCCATGGCGGTGCACCTGCTCGAGGGGCACATGGTCGGCGGCCGACGGCAGAGCCAGATCATCGGGCAGCGCGAGAAGCTCCTGGCGCTGGGCACCATCACCGCCGGACTGACCCATCAGCTGAACAACCCCGCCGCGGCCACTGCGCGCGCTGTCGCCGACCTGCGTGAGGGTATCGGTCACATGCGACACAAACTGGCCATGCTCGCCGAGGGCAAGTTCGAGCCGGAAGGGCTGCGCGCGCTGGTCACCATCCAGAACGAGGTGGCCGAACAGGTGGCGAAGAACAAGGACGTCGAACTGTCCGCGCTCGAGGCCTCCGACCGCGAGGACGAGCTCGGCGAGTGGTTGGACGAACACCAGATCGCGGGCGCCTGGGATTACGCCCCGACATTCGTCGACGCCGGTCTGGACATCGACTGGCTCGAACGCGTCTCCGCGCAGCTCGAGGACGCCCACTCGAAGGGCTCGCTGCAGAGCGCGATCGGATGGCTGAAATACACCATCGACAACGAGCTGCGGATGAACGAGATCGCCGAGGCGTCCAAGCGCATCTCGGCGCTGCTGGCCGGCGCCAAGCAGTACTCCCAGATGGACCGCGGCGCATACCAGAGCGCCGACGTACACGAACTGCTGCGCAGCACGATGATGATGTTCGGCGACAAGATCGGTAAGGACAAGCCCGTCTGCCTGATCAAGGAACTCGACAAGTCGCTACCCGAAATCCTGTGCTACCCAGGCGATTTGAATCAGGTCTGGACCAACATCATCGACAATGCCATCCAGGCCATGGGTGGCCACGGCACGCTGACCATGCGAACCATGCGTGAAAACGACACCATGATCCGGGTCGAGATCTGCGATGACGGTCCCGGCATCCCCGACGACATCATCGACCGCATCTTCACGCCGTTCTTCACCACCAAACCCGTCGGCGAGGGCACCGGACTGGGACTCGACCTGGCCTGGCGGGTGGTCGTCGAAAAGCATCAGGGCACCCTCTCGGTGCAGTCCCGCCCGGGTGACACCCGTTTCATCGTGTGCCTGCCGCTGCAGGCGCCGGCACCGGAAGCCGCGACGCCGGTAGAGATCACGGCGAGCGAAACGGAATAGGCACGCTGTCGGGGCGGGTTGTGCCGACCATGACGAATCCTGATCTCGGCACGTTCGGCGTCTTCGGTCACTACACGCAGTGGCAGCAGCTGTCCCCTGAGCAGCTCAGAGATATCGAAAAGCTCGGTTACGGCGCTATCTGGGCGGGCGGTTCACCGGCTGCCGACCTGCCGTGGGTCGAGCCGCTGCTGGCCGCAACCGAGCGGCTGCAGGTGGCCACCGGCATCGTGAACATCTGGACCGCAGATGCCCGTCCGGTGGCGGAGTCGTTCCATCGCATCGAGAAGGCCCATCCGGGCCGGTTCCTGCTCGGTATCGGCGTCGGGCATCCCGAAGCACAGACCGAGTACAAGAAGCCCTACGCGGCATTGACCGACTATTTGGACCAACTCGATCAGTACGGCGTCCCGAAGGACCGGCGTGTGGTTGCGGCGCTCGGACCCCGGGTACTCGAGCTGTCGGCACGGCGCAGCGCCGGGGCGCACCCCTACCTGACCACACCCGAGCACACCGCCGAAGCACGCGCCATCATCGGAGCCGACGCATTCCTGGCCCCCGAACACAAGGTCGTCCCCACCACCGACGCCGATCAAGCCCGCGCCGCCGGCAGGAAGGCCCTCGAGATCTACCTGAATCTGGCGAACTACCTCAACAACTGGAAACGGCTCGGTTTCACCGACGCCGACGTGGCCAAGCCGGGCTCCGATGCGCTGGTGGACGCCGTGGTCGCCTACGGCACCTCCGAGGAGATCGCGGCGCGCCTGCGTGCGCACCTCGATGCCGGCGCCGACCATGTGCCCGTCCAGGTGCTGACCTCACCTGACAAGCTGGTACCCACGCTGGCCGAACTGGCCGGCCCACTCGGGCTCGCCTGAACCAGGTCGGCCACGCTCGACACCTCCTAGGGAGTAGGACCCGCCAATGACCGACGCAGTCACGCTGAAACCCGACCTCGGCCGCTACGGCGTGTGGACGGCCGGACCGTTGACCCCGGACCAGGCCGTCGAGATCGAGAACCTCGGCTACGGCGCGCTGTGGGTGGGCGCCTCACCCGGCGCCGAGTTGGATTTCGTCGAGCCCATCCTTGAGAAGACCGAGAACATCCAGGTGGCGACCGGCATCATCAACATCTGGACGGCCCCGGCAGACGAGGTGGCGGAGTCCTATCACCGCATCGAAAAGGCTTACCCAGGGCGGTTTCTGCTCGGGGTCGGCGTCGGTCACCCCGAGCACACCCAGGAATACACCAAGCCGTATGACGCGCTGGTGTCCTACCTCGACGCGCTGGACGCCAAGATCGTGCCGACCAGCCGTCGGGTGATCGCGGCGCTGGGCCCCAAGGTGCTGAAGCTGGCCCGCGACCGCAGCGCGGGAGCGCATCCGTACCTGACCACCCCCGAGCACACCGGCCGGGCCCGGGAGTTGGTCGGCAACACTGTGTTCATCGCCCCCGAGCACAAGGTCGTCCTGAGCACCGACGCCGACCAGGCCCGCGAACTCGGTCGTCAGACCGTCGACTTCTACCTCGATCTGTCCAACTACGTGAAGAATTGGCAGCGCCTCGGATTCACCTCGGAGGATGTTGCCAAGCCCGGCAGTGACAGGCTGATCGACGCCGTCGTCGCGTACGGCACGCCGGAGCAGGTGGCCACGCGGCTGGATCAACATCATGCCGCGGGCGCTGATCATGTGGCGATCCAGGTACTCGGTCCCGCCGAGGACGTTGTTCCGACGCTGGCCAAACTGGCCGGACCGCTCGGCCTCTCGAAGTAATCCGGCGGCGGGGCGGCCAACAGCGGAGCCGCGGGCGACGGCCAGGGTGGCACCGGCGGAAACACCGGTTCGCCCAGACAGGGCGCTGACGACTGAGAGCGAATCGCACTCCGATACGCTTTGCCCATGCGGTTGCTGGTCACCGGAGGCGCGGGCTTCATCGGCGCAAATTTCGTCCATGCCACGGTTCGCGAACATCCCGACGACGACGTCACGGTCCTCGACGCGGTGACGTATGCCGGCAGCCGTGAGTCGCTGCAGCCCGTGGAGAACGCGATCAGGGTGGTGGAAGGCGATATCGCCGACACCGACCTGGTGGACCGCCTGGTCGCCGAGACCGACGCCGTGGTGCATTTCGCCGCCGAGACCCACGTCGACAACGCGCTGGCCGACCCGAAGCCGTTCCTGCACTCCAATGTGATCGGGACGTTCAGCATCCTCGAGGCCGTGCGTCGCCACGGCGTGCGCCTGCACCACGTCTCCACCGACGAGGTGTACGGCGATCTCGATTTCGACGAATCCGTGCGGTTCACGGAGTCCACGCCCTACAACCCGTCGAGCCCCTACTCGTCCACCAAGGCCGCATCCGACCTGCTGGTCCGGGCATGGGTGCGGTCCTACGGAGTGCACGCCACGATCTCCAACTGCTCCAACAACTTCGGGCCCTACCAGCATGTCGAGAAGTTCATCCCGCGCCAGATCACCAACATCCTGACCGGACGCAGGCCCAAGCTGTACGGCGCGGGGGCCAACATCCGCGACTGGATCCATGTCGAAGACCACAACACCGCGGTGCGCCGCATCCTGGACCGCGGCGAGCCGGGCCGCACCTACCTGATCGGCGCCGAGAACGAACGCACCAATCTCGAAGTGCTGCAATCGATTCTGTCGATCATGGGCCGCGAGCCCGACGACTTCGACCACGTCACCGACCGCGCCGGCCACGATCTGCGTTATGCCATCGACCCCTCGGTCCTGCGCAGCGAGCTGGACTGGAAACCCGGTCGCACCGATTTTGGGCAGGCCCTGTCCGATACCGTCGACTGGTATCGGGCCAACATCGACTGGTGGGCGCCGCTGAAGGACTCGGTGGAATCCAACTACCAGAATCGTGGTCAGTGACATGGCATTTCGTGAACTTTCGGTACCCGGAGCGTGGGAGATCACGCCGAAGCTGCACGGTGATGACCGAGGCCTGTTCTTCGAATGGCTCACCGATCCGGAGTTCACCGAAGCGGTCGGGCACCACTTCGACGTCGTGCAGGCCAACTGCTCGGTGTCCTCGGCCGGGGTGTTACGCGGTCTGCACTTCGCACAGTTACCGCCGAGCCAGGCGAAATACGTGACCTGCGTGCGCGGATCGGTGTTCGATGTCGTCGTCGACGTGCGCGTCGGCTCGCCTACCTACGGTCAGTGGGACGGCGTTCACCTCGACGACCGGTCCCGCCGCTCGGTCTATCTCTCGGAGGGCTTGGCGCACGGCTTCCTTGCGCTGCAGGATGATTCGACGGTGATGTATCTGTGCTCGGCGGGGTACTCCCCCACCCGGGAGCACACCATCACTCCCACCGACCCCGAGATCGGCATCCGCTGGCCCGACACGGTGTTCGGATCGCAGCTGGTGCTCTCCGACCGCGACCGCGACGCGCCGACATTGGCGCAGGTGCGCGCGGCAGGTTTGCTGCCCACGTGGGATGAGGCGAGGGAGTACGTCGGCGGTCTTGACT
>CAMFLL010000219.1 GCA_945957405.1 uncultured Mycolicibacterium sp.
AGTTTGACCACATCCATGGCTTGGCAGACCACGCGCTCAACCGCGACACTGTGCGCTCCGCGAGCGACATTCAGGGCGTGTGTACGCCGTGTCACCGCAAGAAGACTGAGGGCCAGCGAAAGGCGGGCATCGCACGAGCGATGACCGCTCGAGGCTCATTGTCGAAGCGATTTCGTGACTACGAAACACATCCAGGGAGACTCTGACCTATCGGCATGAGCTAGCGCACTTCCTGGACTGTGCCCCTACCGAACACGAAGCGGCAAGAGCCAATCTCTGGTATCGCGAGAACTCGATCGGCAATGGTTTGAAGCTCGCTGTCGGTCGGCTCTTCGGTATCGGCGATCACAACCACTGCTCCGTAGGTCTCAGGGCCACCCTCAAGCTTGATCGAAACTTCTGGGGCGTGGGGTAGGAGTTCATGTCTGACCTCCTCTGCAACGCGGTTACGTATCGCGGCAGTCTTGTCGTTACCAACTAACACTAGGGGAGTAGAGCCCACTGCAGTGGCTCCGCGTAACACCCTCAGCGATCGTTGGTCAGGGGACGAGTTCCGAAGCAGCTCACGAACACCGCTCAAGATCTCGTCGAGCAGTTCGCCCTGATCACGAGGCTCAGTTGTCGAGGGTGTGCCGTTGATTGTGCTCGCTTTGGCGAACCGCGCCGCATATTCGTCCTGCCACGCGTGGCCTAGCCGCTTCTTGATCGTGGAGGCATCGATACCCGCCATCTTTGCGATCTCGACAAGAATGAACTCGACGCCTTCTTGTGTGAGCAGGCTGGCTTGGAACTGGCCAAGTGGCCCGGTCACATCAATCTTGCGCTCGAAATCGACGAGCGAAGGGGCCACGCGCACTGTGCCGTCCTCGATGTCTTTCGACAGCGCACCTGCTTCAAAATTCAGCCAGGGAGAGTTCTGGTTCTCTTGCGTCACGACGATGATTCCGAAATTGGTGCCCGCGAGTTCGGCGGCGATCTTGGGCAGGCCACGCTCCCCGGCCCCGATATTTTCTTCCGACATGAAGGGCTCGACGGAGTCAAACATTTCCTTGACCAGATCGCGCCACACGGCAGCGACCTGCTTCGCAAGAGGTCCAGACCAGCTGATGAATACCTTTAAGCTCTTAGTTGCCACGTGGGCGAAGCTATCAAGGCAGACGGTCTGATCGCGTAGGAAAGGCGGGAAAACCTGAGCCTTCGCAGCGTGCCGCGCGCCCGAAAGGTAGTTTTTCGGGACGAGGGGGGTGGGGGTATCCCCCTGCGTGCCCTTGAAGCCCGAGATGCCTTAGCACCCAAGGTGCTGCATGCGACTTTCGGGCCAATTTTGGATTGGGTGCTACAGCGATTCACCGAAGGTGACGTCGGCGGGCTGTGAAAAAGCCACCCGCACAGCCGCTCTGAGGCCTCACCAGCCGCCCTCTGGGAGCGGCGTTTCCACGATTTTGATGCCGGTGAGGTGCCGGCAAATGGATGGTTCCAGGAGGGCCACCACCATGTCCGAAACCGATACACCCATCAAACCGCTACCCCCACCGGCCGGTCTGGCCAAGATCGGCCGCAAGGACGGCGCCGGCCGCCAGCTGTGGAAGCAGATCGTCACATCGGGCAGGTTCGTCCTGCGCCCCGACGAGCTGCGCATCCTCGAAGACGCGTGCAAGCTCAGCGACCGGGCCGCCGAACTCGAAGAGGAGGCCAAGGGTCGATCGAGCACCGTGCGGGGATCTCAAGGGCAGCCGGTCATCAACCCGCTGCTTGCCGAGGAACGGCAATGCCGTATCGCGGTGGCGCAGTTGCTCAAGCAACTCAAGCTGCCCGACGAGGAGTCCGCCGGCGGTGAATCGTCGCGCTCGGTCAACGCCCGCACCGCAGCTCAGTCACGCTGGGGCAAGAGCGGATGACGACTGCTGTTGTCGCGCAGACCAAGCGCGACGCCGAAGTCCTGGCCAGTGACCTCGGCGTCGATACGCGGTTCCTCTTCAGCGCCGGGATGGCGGACGCGTTTGAGGGGCTGCGTGCCGACCTGGTGCTCATCGACGCCGACGCTCAGATCAGTGACGACTTCCTGGCGTCCATCCGAGCGGGCGCGATGAAAATGCCTGGGGGCGGCGGCTTCGTCGTCCGACTCAAGCCTGGCGGCGGCTGTCACGTCGTGTCACCGCGACTGCGTGTCCAACCGAACCGCAGTGTTAGCGGGCGAATCCAATCGTGGTCCATCAACCGCCAGACACGCCGCGGTGTTGAGGTGGGCTGCTTCAAGTCCCAACAGGCCGCGCTCGAGTTCGCTCACCACTACTGGACACCCCAGCGTTTGTCGGGCATAGTCAGTGCCGCACCAGACGTGTGCCCAAAAGTGGGTCACTGAAAGTGGCTGTCGCGGCCAGGAAGTCGACGGCGTTCGTCAAGCAGCACGACTACTCGCACATCATCGCCTGGTACCGCGAAACTCTCCCCAAGGTGGCGCCCCCGAAGCCGGCGCGCTGGGAGCCGGTGCGGATCGGCCCGACCTGGGACTGGAATTCCAAGCGCGGCTGGCTGTTCCCGGAGCATTCGATGGGCTGGGAGATGCTGGGCTGGTGCGGCTATTGGCTGCGCGACGGGCGGGGCCGCGAATGGCAGTACACCGCAGAGCAGGCCCGGTTCCTGCTCTGGTACCACTCGCTGAGCGAGACCGGCCGGCTGTTGTACCGCACCGCGGTGTTCCAACGGCTCAAAGGTCACGGCAAGGACCCGATGGCGTGCGGGGAGGCCAGCGCGCACGCGTTCGCGCCGATCCAGTTCGACCATTGGGGCGACGACGGCCAGCCGATCGGTCGGATGGTCGACTCGGCCTGGGTCCAGATCACCGCGGTGTCCAAGTCGCAGACCGCGAACACGATGAAAATGTTCCCGGTCATGCTGTCCGCCGAGGCCCGCAAGCACTACGGCATCCAGATCGGCCGCGACAACGTCTGGGGCCTGGGCGATACCCGCCAGATCCAGGCATCGAGCTCGAACTACCTGGCGATCGAGGGCAACCGGGTCACCGAAGCGATCCGCAACGAGCCGCAGAACTGGAACGGCTCGAACCAGGGCCACGACCTGGCCGGCGCGATCGAAGGCAACTCGACCAAGATCCCCGACCGGGCCGGGCGGATCCTGGACATCGAGAACGCGTTTCGTCCCGGCGACGATTCGGTGGCCGAACGGGTCCGGGAAGCCTGGGAAGCCACCCAGGCCACTGGGGAACGCGGCCCCAAGGCTCTCGAATTCGGGATGCTGCTCGACTCACTGGAAGCCCATCCTGAGGCGCCGCTGACTTACGACGACATCCCCGAGATTCTGGAAACGGTCCGCGGTGACTCCGACTGGCTAGACATCCCGACGCTGCGGGAATCGATCATGAACGGCTCCAACAGCGCCAGCGAGTCTCGCCGCAAGTGGTACAACCAGATCCTCACCGCCGCCGACGGGTGGATGTCACCGCAAGAGTTCGACCCGAACTACCGCGATGAGCACCCGAAACCGGGCGAGGCGATTGTGATCTTCGGGGACGGGTCGAAATCCGATGACCACACCGCCGCGGTCGGGGTCCGCCTCGACGACGGCCTGGCCTTCCCGATCGGGATCTGGGTCCCGCAGAAGGTCAAAGAGGGCCAGCGCGAGATCGCCCTGCCGATCAACCGCGGCGTCGTTGACCACGCAATGCGCGCGGCGCTGGACACCTACGACGTCCACGGGCTGTGGTTCGACCCCTCGGATGCCCGCGACGACGACACCGGGGAGCGGTACTGGGAGCCCTACCTCGACGGGTGGGCCAAGGACTACGCCCGCAAGCTGCGTCGGCTGCCGGCGGTGAAAACCGGGATGGGACAACACCTGGTCATCTGGGATATGCGCGTCCCGCAGCATCTCAAGGCATTCACCGGATCGTGTGAGCGCACCGCCTCCGACCTTGTCGACAAGCGGATGTTCCACAACTGCCCCCAACCCGGTGTCGGCGGAGCCGGGGTCGGCCATGGAGTGCGGATGCGCCAGCACGTCCTCAACGCCCGCCGGCGACCCAACAAATTCGGCGTCAGCATCGGCAAAGAACACCGCGAATCGCGCAAGAAGATCGACGCCGCGGTGTGCATGGTCGGTGCCCGCATGATGTGGCAGTACCTCACCGGCCAGGACCGCAAAGGCCGCGCACCCGGTGATGGATCAGTGACAACATTCGGATGGTGAAGGGAGACAACGCGTGACAGCGATGCTCATACCCGCGACAACTCCCCTGACTGTGCAACGGCCGCTGTTCGCGCCGAACCTCACCAACGCCGAACTCTCGGAATCCGAGAAGCACGTCATGACCAAACTGTCTGCCCAGCTGCTCGACCCGAAGTATCAGACCGAGATGAGAATGTCCGAGCTGTACTACCTCGGCCTCAATGTCGTGCCCTCGCTCGGCATTTCGATACCACCGGAGCTGGAGCCGCTGCGCGCGGTGCTCGGCTGGTGCGCCGCCGGCGTCGACGCCCGTTCCGAACGCCTTACCGTGACGGGGTTTCGGCTGCCCGGCCAAACCGAGATCGACTCGGCGCTGCAGGAGTTCTGGCAGACCAACAACCTCGACGCCGAATCGGGCCTGGCGCACGATGGTGCGCTGATCTTCGGGCGCTCCTACGGGGTGGCAGGCCCTCGACCCGGCGGCGGTGTTCCGCTGATCACCATCGAATCACCGCTGAACATGATCGGCGCGACCGATACCCGCACCCGCCAGCTCTCGGCGGCCTTCCAAACCTACTGCGACGACGATCCCGCCTCACCGACCTACAACAACCAACTGGCGACCCTGTATCACCGCACGTCCACCATCCAGCTGTGGCAGAACCCGAAGACCGGGCACTGGGAAGTCCAGGACCGCAACAACCACAACATGGGCATCGTTCCCGCGGTGCAATTCGCGCCGCGCGCCACGCTGACCAACCGACTGGGCCGCTCCGAAATGGGTGTGCCGTGGCGCAATACTCAGGACCGCGCCTGCCGAAACCTGGTCCGCATGGAGGTCACCGGCGAGTTCTACGCCACCATGAAGATCTTCCTGCTGGGGGTCACAGAGGAACAGTTCAAGAAATCCGACGGGACCAAGGCGACGGCCTGGGAGACCTTCATCGGCCGAATCTCCACCCTGGCCGCCGACGGATACGGAAACCTTCCCCAGATCGAAGCCGTCCCCGGGCAGTCACCCGACGGGTTCGTCACGGCCCTGGATCTCGACCGGTCGAACATGGCCGGGCACACCGGATTAGCCCCGCAGTACCTGGGAATCTTCTCCGACGGCAATCCGGCCTCCGCTGATGCGATCCGGATGTCGGACTTCCGCCTCAAAGTGATCGCCGACCGGCTGGGAATCTCGCTCGGCAATGAGTGGGAATCGCTGATGCGCATCTCGCTCACCGTCGCCGGGGAGTCCCGCGAGGGCGCGGTTCAGCTCGAAACAGACTGGGCCTACACCGGGATCCCCACCCCGTACGCCGACACCGAATCGATGGCCCGCCAAGCCGAAGCCGGCATGGTGCCGGCCACCGCCGATGACGTCCTGGCCAAGGTCGGTTGGAGCCCGGTACAACGCAAACGCCTGGCCGCCGAACGCGACCGCACGCAGGGGCTGGCCGTCCTCGACGCCGCCCTGGCCGGAGTGAGCACCCCGCCGGCACCCGGCGGCGCTCATCCCGCCGATGGGCAGCAACCGGCCGCGTTGACCGCCCTGGACGTCGCACGTTCCACCGATGGCGCCACCGCCGGTTGAGCAGCAGGCCGCGCGCAACGCCGGCGTTGTCGCGCTGGCGGCCCGCCAGCTCGCCGCGCTGTGGCCGCGGGTGGACTGGCCCTCGGTCAACGCGATCGACGCGGTGACGACCCTCTACCGGGCCATCGTGACCCGCTACGGCCAAGCCGCCGCCGCGGTGGCCGCCGAGTTCTACGACGACCAGCGCGCCGCCCGGCAGCTGCCCAGCCGTTTCCGCGCCGCCCCGGCCGACACGGTCCCGCCGGAACAGATCGCCGCGATCGTCGCATCGGCGTTCCGCGGCACGGTCACTGTCACGGTGCTCGACGACCCCGCCCCGACCCGCACCCGGGTCACACAGTTGCAGGCGGAGGAGACGACCAGCGATCTGCCGGTCGATCAGCGGGTCCGGCAGCGACTGGAGTCCTCCCTGTCGCGGCTCGTCCTGGCGCCCGCACGCGCCACCGTCGCCGACAACATCGCCGCCGACCCCGCCAAACCCCGCTGGATCCGGGTCCCCACCGGCGCCAAGACGTGCGAGTTCTGCATGATGCTCGCTTCCCGCGAGCTCGGCCCGAACTTCCGCGGCTACCGCAGCGAGGGCGCTGCACTGTTCAACGACAACGCCGACCGATTCCACAAAGGTTGTAACTGCCAGGCGGTGCCTGTCTTTCCCGGCGACGACCCGCACGAACTCAGCCCGAACATGGCCGACTACCAGGACCTCTACGAACGCGCCACCGAATCGGCGGGCACCCACAGCGACGCCAAGAAAATCCTGGCCCACATGCGCCAGCTCAACAGAGACGAGACCCGCGCTGAGCGCCCCGAGGACCGCCCGCCGGCCGTCGGCAGCGACGGCGGCGGCCGGGTTCCGCCGAAACCTCCGGTCACCGTCGGGAAACCGGCCTACGGCGATGACGCCGAGCCCCCCGCCGTCAACGCCGCCCACGTCCTGGGCGGCGACCCCGACAACCCCACCCTGGGTGGACATCGGCACGGCACCGGGCGACCCGGAAAGACCGAGTTCCCTTCGACATGGACCGACGACCAGATCATTGCGGCGGTCCACAGCACCCTGGCCGACCCCGAGGTGACCATTCACGGCGGGGACCGCAGCGACTACCTCAAAGAGGTCGACAGCGTCATCGTGCGCGCCTCGACGTACTTCGCCGACGGGCAACGGGTGTTCCGCACCGCCTACCCGGTCAACGGCGACGGTGTGACCCGCAACCCGCCCGCCGGCGGTGCACCCCAGCTGCAACCGTTGAACCGCGACGAGATCGAAAGGTACCGTTGACCCGATGAACGACGACTACATCGCTGTGAGCATGGAGCTGGCCGCCGCGGCCCGCCCCTGCTTCAACGATGTCGATCGAGATTTTGTCGACGCGCAACTCGCCGCCGGCGAGTACTTCTTCGCCGTCGACGACGCACTGCGTGTCGCCGTCCGGGAGCACTACCGCCTACCCGCTGCGCTCGTGGCGAAAGCCCGCGGCTGGCTCGACACCCCGGGCGGTGTGCCCGCTGCGCACCGCGCCAGGTTCGCCCATCACCTCGATGCAGTGCTGACCGCGCCAACACAGCGCAGCGCGTAAAAAACCGCACACAGAAACAGAGATCTAAGCCGTCCCGAGTGGGGCGGCTTTTTTGATGCCCAGGAGGCAAACCCCGTGACCAATCCCGCCCCGACCCCCAACCAGATGCCCGGCGCCCAGGCCTCCGGCGGACAGGGCGCCCAGCCCGATCCTGCCGCCCCACAGCCTCCCGTCGCCGACGCACCCGTCCCCGCACCGGCATCGGCTCCGGCTGGTGCTCCGGCCCCCGCCGCCGCGGCGCCGACGCCGCCGTGGGGATCGCCCGAGGAATTCAATCCGGAACGGGCCTGGAGTCTGATTCAGAACCTGCGCGCTGAGAACGCCGACGCGAAAACGAAACTCACGGAGGCGCAACCTATTCTGGATGCCCACGAGCAGAGCCGCCGCGCCGAGCAAGGTGAATTGAGCACCGCGCGTGAAGATCTCGTCAAGGCGAACCAGCGCGGCGACAGCTGGCGTGACCGCGCGGTCCGTGCCGAAGCCCGCGCGCTGGCCGACACCCGCTTCATCGACGCCGACGCCGCCCTGGCACTCATCGGCGACGTGTCCGATTTGGCCACCGATACCGGGGTGGACACCACCAAGCTGCAGCAACGCCTCGATCAGCTCGCCACCGACAAACCGCATCTTGTCAAAAGCCCTGCCCCGCAGGGCTTCACCCCCAATCGCGGTCAAGGCCAATCAGGCAACGGCCCTCTGACGTCCTCTCAACTCGCCGCGCACGCGGACTCCCAGCAGGACTGGAAAGCCGCCGGCATCGCCAAAGCACAACAACTCATCGACCTGCGCAAGTAGGCGTAACACGCGAAGGGAGCCCTCATGGCTACCGTCTCCGGACTCGGCACCACCTACAACCTCCCCAATTACGGCGGCCGACTGTTCAGCGTCGCCCCGTCCGACACCCCGTTCCTCTCGGCGATCGGCGGACTGTCCACCGGCGCCCGCACCACCAGCGTCGAATTCGAGTGGCAGACCGAAGATCTCGAATCGACCAGCGCCAACAACTCCAAGACCGAAGGCGCCCCTGCGCCCACGGCCAGCGAGGTGTCGCGCTCGAACGTCTTCAACGTCGTCGAGGTCCACCAGGAAGCCGTCGAGGTGTCCTACACCAAGCAGGCCGCCACCGGCCTGCGCAACGGCATCAACTCCGCCGACAACGAGAACCCCGTACTGAGCGAACTGAACCACCAGATCGACCTCAAGCTGCGCAAGATGGGCGTCGATCTGGAGAAGTCGTTCCTGTCCGGCTCCTATGTGAAGCCGGCCAACAACAGCACCGCGCGTCAGACCCGAGGTGTGCTCAGCGCGGTCTCCACCAACGTGTTCGCCAACGGCGGCACCCCGCGCGCGATCAGCAAGAGCATCGTCGACAACGCCCTGTCGTCGATGTTCGGCAACGGTGCACCGCTGGCGCAGGACACCACCGTGTTCATGGTCGGCCCCGCGCAGAAGATCGCGCTGTCCAACCTGTACTCGACCGCGGTCCTCAACCAGCCGACGATGACCCGCAACATCGGCGGCATCTCGATCGACACCATCATCACCGACTTCGGCATCTTCGGTGTCATGGTCAACCGTTGGTTCCCCGCCGGCGGCGTCGGCATCCTCGACCTCTCGGTGTGCCGGCCGGTGTTCCTGGAAGTCCCCGACAAGGGCGTGCTGTTCGTCGAACCGCTGGCCAAGACCGGCAGCTCGGACAAGTACCAGCTCTACGGCGAAATCGGCCTCGAGTACGGACCCGAGCAGTACCACGGCTGGATCAAAGACCTCAGCTGACCCCCCCACAACGACTGACTGACAAGGAGATTCACCATGGCGAAATTCCGCGCCACCAAGGGCTACCACTTCTCGAAAGACGGCACCGATGCCACCGCCTGGGCGGTGTTCACCAAGGTCCCCGGCAGCGACCCTGTGGTCTACGAATACGAGACCAGCAAGGCCGCCGACGTGACCGCGTTGCGCAAGCTGATCGACGCCGAGACCGCCGGCTACACCGACATCGTCGAAGTCGACGACAAACCCAAGCGAAGCCGAGCCAAGGCCGGTGGCGCTAAGTCGGGTGACGCGTCGGGCAGTGACAGCGGCGACGGACAATCCGACACCGACCACGACGACAGCGGCGACGAACAGCAGGGAAGCCAGTAACACGTGGCCTCGCTGCAGGACCAGCTGCCCGACCCGTACGCGGACGCCGGTGACCTCGCCGGCTACTGGCGCCCGCTGACGGCCGACGAGCAGGGCCGCGCGACAACGCTGCTGGGCTGGGCGGCGCAGCTCATCAGTGAGCTTCCCGGCTGCGACGAGTTCGACCCCCTGGTCTGCGCCGCGGTGTCGATGGACATGGTCAAACGCGCCATGATCGGCGGCGGCGGTGTCATCGAGATCGACCAGGGCATGGCCGATATGACCGCCACCCGGCGCTACGCCAACCCGATGGGCAACCTGTACCTGTCCAGCCAGGAGCTGGGCAGGCTGCAAGGCCGCCCCGGCGGGGGCGGCGCGGCCGGCTCGATCACGCTGGCCTCCAACGTGCGGGTGCCCGGCGACCCGTGGAACTACCAGCCCAGTGCGCAAACCGATGCCGCTGATTGACCCGCGGTTCGCGGTGGCGGTGCCCTTCGAGCGACTCACCGACGAAGCCAACAACGTGTGGGCGGCGCTGACCTACCAGCCACCCGGCGGGCAGCCTCCATCGCCGGACACCCCCGCGGTGGTGTCCCTGGACAAGCCGATCGCGCTGACCGGGAACGGACCCCGCTACCGGCAGGGCGGAACAGTGTTCCTGCCCCGCGGTATCGACCGCCGCCACGGTGACAGGTTCACCTACAACACGATCAGATATCGGCTCATCGGCGCGCCGCGCGGCGACCATCCTCACCCCACCACTGGTGACGACTTCGGTTGGGTCGCTTTCAGTTTCGAAGGGAGCGGATAGATGGCTGACTTCCTCGACGACATTCGAGTGCAGCGGTTGGAGCCCAACTACCTGATGGGCCCCGACTGGCGTCGGGTGCTCCAGCGGGTCCTGAACCGGGCACATGCTGACTATGTCGCGATCGTCGCCAAAGACAGCGGTGCGCTGGCCGGGCTGGCCGAAACGTCGATCGAGACCGGCGGGGTGCGGCACGACAGGCTGATCGGTCGGCTCACCGCCGCAGCCCCCAACCCCGATGACCAGGGTTATGACTACGGCGCCGCGCATACCTTCGGCAGCCAAGGCGGCGAAGGGTTTTCGGCCAGCGGGCGGCTGTGGGTGCACGACGCCCAGGAACCGTCTCGCGAGCTCGAACAGGTCCTGGCGGGGCTGCACATATGAGACATCCGGGGTGGTATCCCGACTGGTACCAGGGCGGGTGCGCCGACATCGAAGCTGTGCTCGTCACCCTGTTTTCCGGTCTGCTCACCGGTGTCAACGTCGTGCGCTACCTGGAAGAGGACTATGTCGCGCGTCTGCAGGATGGTGAGGCGTTCCTGCGGATCTCGCGAACCTCGGGGCATATCAACGGGGACCAGCTGCGCGATCAGGCCCGGGTCCAGACCGCCGCGTTGACCCCCTCCCGGGATGACTCCTGGGAACTGATCGAGTTCTGCCGGCAGGTTTATGAAGCCATCAATGGCCGCGGCGGCCTGTGGATCGAGGGCGCCGTGATCCGTGAGACCGGTGAAGTCATTGGTCCACAACTCATTCCGGAACAGATACGGGAGTCCCGACTGGTGCCGGTCACCCACGACATCTGGGTCGGTCACCCCAGGACCGCCCTGGACACCTACCCGCAGGCCCTCGGCCTCTAGACAGGAGAAGCACTTATGTCCGTCTTCAACAATGCCCTCAACCGGCAGTCCAACCTCGAATTCGCCGCGCTGCAATATCTGGTGGTCGCCAAGCCGTACACCGCCGCCAAGTGGGGCACATTCGAGGACCCGTCGACCGGCGACATCCTGGCCGCCGCGCTGGCCGGCACCACCTCGATCGGCAACATGAGCAAGTCGCAGGGTTTCGGCCTGGACAACGCCACCACCAGCACCAAGGTCAAGACCCACGGCATGGCCGGCCCGTCGCGCATCATTCAGTCCGAACGCGCCCTGACCTTCACCATCGAAGCCCAGGAAACCAAGCGGTTGTCGCTGGAATGGTTCTTCGGCGTCGACCTGTCCGGGATTGTCCCCACCGCCAAGGGAGGCATCGAATTCGACATCCCGGACGTGTCGATCGGCAAGTCCTACAAGGTGGCCTGGATCACCAAAGACACCTCCCAGGTCGACGGCCAGGACATCTTCATCGCCTATAAGGGCAACAAGGTCCAGGTCGACAAGGTCAAGGCGATCAAGGGTCCGGACAACGACATCATCGCCTACGGCATCGACCTCGTTCCGCTGACCGACGACGGCGCGACCTCTCCGCTGACGTTCGAGCAGTTCGGTCCCGGGTGGAAGCCGTTGAACGCAGTCACCGATACCGGGTTCTTCCCGGTCACCTCGCTGACGATCAGCCCCTCGACAGTGTCGCTGTCGTTGGCGGGCGCGATCACCCAGCAGCTCAGCGTCGTCGACAACAACACCTTCGACGTGACCGGCCGGGCCACCTACTCGACGTCGGATCCGACCAAGGCGACCGTCACCGCGGCCGGTCTGGTCACCGCGGTCGGTGTCGGATCGGCCACCATCACCGCCTCCTACAAGGGTGTCTCGGCCACCAAGGCCGTCACCGTCACCTCCTAACCCCACCGCGAGGTCGTTTCCGCCGCCCAGCCACCGTGCTGGGCGGCGGGACCGACCACCCCATCCCTGAGAGGAAGTGTTCTGCCAGTGGCAGCACCGAAAACCAAGGCCCGGGCCACCAAGGCCGTCGCAGCGCTGACCGACATGGTCATCGAGGAGCCGGTGGGTCAGTGGGCGGCACTGCTCACCGAGGCCGATCTGATCAAGCCCTACCAGGTCACCGCGAGCATCACGATCGCCGTTCCCGATCCCGAACGGGCCCAGGAGATCCGCAACGCCGACATGGCGTTGAGCCTGTTGCGGCTCAAGCTCGCTGAACTGCTTCTGGACAAGGGCCGCGAACCCGGCGAGGCCGCCGCGCTCGACGCGGTCCGCGACAAGCTCACCGGCAATCCGGGCGACCTGACCTCTCAGGAACTGTCGCTGCTTACCGCGGCCATCATGAAACGCCGCTCCGGTGTACCTGAGGATCTCTTCGAGCACTGTCTCTTATACACATCTCCGAGCCCACGAGACTAAGGCGAATCGC
>CAMFLL010000220.1 GCA_945957405.1 uncultured Mycolicibacterium sp.
CACCGATGACCGCGTAGAGCAGGTTCATCGGGGTGGCCGCCTCGGCGAACCCCTGGAGTAGCCAGTCGAGATTGTTCATTTACAGGATCCCGTCCAGAATGCCTGCGGGCAGCGGAATTCCGAGCCCGGAATAGAATGCGTAGAAGGTGCCGACCGAGAGCACGGCCCCGATCAGGATGTTGCGGATGTAGTGCCGGCTGCCGAGAACCGTTGCGCAGCCTGCGAAGAACAGCGCCCCGGCGATCGCCCAGCCCAACGGATTGACCAGCAGGATCAGCGCGATGAACATCGCCACCAGCATGCCGACGGTGCGCCAGTCGCTGGGCAGATTGGGATCGATGTCCTCACCGGCGTCGGCCTCGCCCACCGAACCGCGGGGTATCGCCACCGCAAGGATGACCGCGAGGACGATCAGGACGATACCGATGAACAGTGGAAAGGCCCTGGGCCCTACCGGATCGACCTTGGCGAACCCGGCGTCGAGCGTAAGGGCGTCGTAGACCAGGAACGCGCCAACGACGGCCAGCACCGCGCAGACGATGTACTGCGCCTTGTCGAGCCGCTCGCCTTGCGTATCCGGTTCTCCACCAACCGGTTCCGGCTTCTCGGTGGTTGTCATAGCAGCCCCAGTTCGGTCAGGGTCGATGAGACCCGGGTGTCTTGGTCCTTGAGGAACTGCTCGAATGCCGGGCCGGTCACGAATGCGTCGGTCCAGCCGTTCTTCACCAGCGCCTCCTTCCACTGCTGCGAGTCGTGCAACTCTTCGAGCACCCTGATCATGTTCTGCTTGGCGTCATCGGAGATGCCCGGTGGCGCAAGCACTCCGCGCCAGTTCGCGAAGGTGAGGTCGATACCGGACTCCTTGAGTGTCGGCGCATCGATACCTTCGACGCGCTCCGGACTCGAGACCGCCAGCACTCGTAGCTGACCGGCCTCGATCTGGTCGATGAGCTCGCCGGGTGACGAGGTCCCCGCGGTGATCTTCTTGCCCAGCAACGCGGTCAGCAGGTCACCACCGCCGTCGTAGGTGACGAAGTTGACCGCCTTCGGGTCCACTCCGACGGCCTTGGCGGTCTCCATCGGGAACAGATGGTCCGGTCCGCCCGGTGACGAACCGCCGCCGATGGTGACCTTCGACGGATCGGCCTTCCAGGCCGCGACGAAGTCGCCGATGGTCTTGAACGGTGAATCCGCCGGGACGAATATCGCGCCCGGGTCCTCGATCAGCTTGGCGAGCGCCGTCGCATCCGAGGCCTTGATCTTCGATCCGTTGGTGTAGGTGGCGCCCACCACACCGAGCCCCATGGTCATCATCAGGTCGTTGTTGCCGCGCTCGTTCATGAGCCTGGCCATGGCGACCGTACCGCCGGCGCCGATCACGTTGAACACCTCGACACGGCCGGTGATGTCCTGGTCTTCCATGATCTTCACCGCGGTCCGCGCGGTGAGGTCATAACCGCCGCCGGGGCTGTTGGGCACCATCATGCGGAGGCGGTGCATACCGCTTGGATCGTCGCCGCGGGTGACTCCGCATCCCGCGACCATGGCGACGGTCAGAATTGCCGCCATCATGATCAGTGAAAGTCGTTTCAGTGTTGCCACGCCTGGCACTCCCTTTGATTCACACCTAGTGATGTTCAGCAATACTGAGCGTATGAGTGACCCGGGTCACTCTTGCGGAAACAAAGGAAGTTTTGGACGTTGAGTTCACGAACCTTGTCGGGGAGACGAACACGCCGCGGCGCCAGCCTGGCGGGGCAGTTCCTGGCCTTCCAGATCCTGGTTGTCGCCGTGGTACTGCTGGCCGTCGCCGCGGTGTCGGTGGCGCAGTCCACCCGTGAGTTCCGCGAGGTCCGCGGGCAGCGGATGATCGCGGTCGCCGAGAACGTGGCGTCGACGCCGGTGGTCCGGGCCCGCTTTGGCGACCCGTTCGCGGCCCAGATCCTGGCACCCGAACTCGACCGGGCCGTGGCGCTGTCCGGTGCCGGCCTGGCCGAGATCCTGGGCCCCGACGCCGTGGTTCGGGCCTCGAGCGACCCGTCCCGGATCGGGACGCGCGGCGGGTTCGGCAGCGGCGGCGCGGGGGCGGGCCGGGCGTGGTTCGGCGATCTCGACGTCGACGGTATGCACAATCTCGTCGGGCAGGTGCCCATCCTCGACATCGACGGCGGCGTCCTCGCCGTGGTGTCGGTCAGTGAGCGCTACCCGACGGTGTGGCAACTGCTCTCTGGCGCCGGTGAACGCCTGCTGTTCTATCTGGGTCTGGGTGCGGTGCTGGGGTTGGTGGCGTCCTGGCTGCTGTCACGGCGGATCAAACGCCACACCCGCGGGCTCGAGGTCGCCGAGATCGCGAGTCTGGCCGACCACCGCGAAGCGCTGCTGCACAGCATCCGCGAGGGTGTGGTGGGCGTGGGCAACGACGGCGAGATCACGGTGCTCAACGACAGCGCCAAAGAGTTGCTCGACCTCGGCGACGACGCGGTGGGCCGACCGGTGGGCGACGTCGGCATGGACGCGGCGGTCGCGGAGTTCCTGCTCTCGGGCGACGGTCGCCCCGGCGGCGGTGTCGAGGACGCGGGCAAGGACACCGTGATCACCACGCAGACCCGGGTGCTGGCACTCAACCGCCGGGCTGCCAGTTCGGGTGGCCGGCGAATCGGTACGGTCACCACGATGCGCGACAGCACCGAACTTGCCTCGATGCGGGCCCAGTTGTCCTCACACAAGAGCGTGACCGACACGCTGCGGGCTCAGACGCACGAATTCTCGAACCAGTTGCACACCATCTCCGGGCTGGTCCAGCTCGGCGAATACGACGCGGTCCGCGACCTGGTCGGCACCTTGACCAGGCGGCGAGCCGAGATCAGTGACGCTGTCACACAACGGATCTCCGATCCCGCGGTGGCGGCCCTGCTGATCGCGAAGACGTCACTGGCGGCCGAGCGCAGGGTGACGCTGCGGATCGGCGACCGGTCGCACCTCGACGCGCTCGACCCCGCCCTGGCCACCGATGTCATCACCCTGGTGGGCAACCTGATCGACAACGCCGTCGACGTCTCCGAAGGGGCCGCCGGGGCCACGGTGACCGTCGAGATCGAGGACCGGTCCGGCCTGACCATCACCGTCGTCGACTCGGGACCCGGTGTGCCCGAACATCTTCGAGAGGAGATCTTCTCGCGAGGCGTGACGTCCAAACCGGTGGGTCCTGGCGGACCACCGGGCGGACGAGGTATCGGCCTCGCACTGGTGCGCCTGGTCACCGCCCAGCACGGCGGGCACGTGCAGGTCAGTGACGACCCGGACGGCGGTGCGCGGTTCACGGTGCGACTCCCCCACGACCGCAGCCGGAAACTGGTGCGCCATGCGTGACGTCCTGGTGGTCGACGACGATTTCATGGTCGCCGAGATCCATCGCCGGTTCGTCGAGCAGATCGACGGGTACCGCGCCGTCGGGGTGGCCCGCACGGGCGCCGAGGCACTGACCGCCGCACGGGATCTCAAACCCGACCTGCTGCTGCTCGATGTGCACCTCCCGGACATGACGGGTATCGAAGTGCTGCAGCAACTGCGGGCCGGCGGCGACCGCGTCGGCGTCATCATGATCACCGCCGCGCGCGAACTCGACACGGTGGGTGCGGCCCTGGACGGCGGCGTCGCCGACTACCTCATCAAACCGTTCGAATTCCCGCAGTTGAAGGCCAAACTCGAGGCTTTCGCGGCGCGAGCCGACGCTCTGGAGTCCGATCGCGGCGTCGACCAGTCGCTGATCGACTCGTTGTTCGGCGCACAGGCGACCGGAAGCGCCCAGGACGTGCTACCGAAGGGGCTCGGCGCCGAGACCGGCCGGCTGGTGCTGGCCGCCGTGCGCGACGCCGGCGAGGTGTCGTCGACCGAGTGCGCCGAGACCGTCGGGATCTCACGCGTCAGCGCCCGCCGGTACCTCGAGTACTACCTGGGCACGGGCGCCCTGGAGATCCGGCTGCAGTACGGGGCCGGGCGCCCCGAGCGCCGATACCGCATCGCGCCTCGGTAGCGGAGGGGACGAGTACCGGGCTACTCGTGGCCCAGGCGTCCGTCGGGCCGACCATCGGGGTAAGGGGTTGTGCGGCCCCCCGTTTGGAGGAAACCCGACGTGACCGATGTCCTGTACGCCCCTGCCGTCGCCGCTCTGCCCGATCTCGCCTACGACCACTTCGACGATCCCGATGCGGCTCACCGCGCGATCCGGGCGGCACGCGAGATCGCACCGATCGCCATGGGCCCCTACGGTCCGGAGATCCTGACGTACGAGCTCGCCCGGGCGGTGCTGCGCGACGACCGGTTCGTGGTGCCACCCGGTTTCGGTCTACCCGCCCAGGGCGTCACCTCCGGCCCGATGTGGGACCGGGCCGTCACGAGCCTGCTGTGCCTCGACGGCGCCGCGCACCACCGCCTGCGCCGGCTCGTCGCCAAGGCGTTCACCCCGAAAGCGGCGGCGCGGATGCGCAGCGCGTGCGCGGACGTCATCAACAAGCTGCTCGACGACTGCATCCCGACCGGCCGCTGCGATGCCGTCGCCGACATCTGCCTGCCGTATCCCATCCCGATCATCTGCGCGCTGCTCGGTGCGCCACCCGAGGACTGGCAGCTGTTCTCGGCGTGGGCCGACGATGTGCTGCGGCTGTTCGCCAGGGACAGCGCCGAGCACCAGGACGCGATCCTGCGCTCATGGGCACAACTCGACGACTACGTCGACGGCATGGTGGCCGCGCGCCGTCGGGCACTGACCGACGACCTGCTGTCGGACCTGATCCGCGCCGAGGTCGATGGTGATCGCCTCGATCACGACGAGCTGCTGATGCTCGCCGGCGGTCTGCTGATGGCGGGTACCGACACCACCCGGAATCAGCTCGCGGCTGCACTCGAGGATCTCGGCAACCACCCCGAGCAATGGAGGTTGCTGTCCGACCATCCGGAGCTGGCCCCACGGGCCGTCGAAGAGCTGATGCGGCACCGGCCCATCATCTTCGCCACATTGCGGGTGGCGCGCGAGGACGTCGAACTGGCCGGCCACCGGTTCCCGGCCGACACCCTGTTCGTCGTCAACACCGCTGCGGCCAATCATGACCCGGCCGTCTTCGCCGATCCGGAGCGGCTCGACATCACCCGGGAGGGCGCACCGGCGATGCTCACTTTCGGCGGTGGTATCCACTACTGCCTCGGGGTCCATCTCGCCCGACTCGAACTCGCCGAGGCGCTGACCGCCATCACCGGCCGGCTCGCGCCACCGCGCCTGCGCAGCCACAACCCCTGGAAACCGCTGAGCGGCATCGCCGGGCCGCAGCGCCTGCCGCTCGACATCGTCCGCACCGCACCCTGAGGAGCCCACCATGTCCGACACCCTCGACCTGCACCATCCCGCCGGCTCTCCCGAACACGGCGGGCACGGCCACCAGGACCCGCCACCGATGCGCCACCGCATGGTGGTGTTCGGCCGCGACACGATCTACATGTCCCACCTGCCGATGTTCTCGATGCGTGGTCACGACTATCAGGTGATCCTCGAAACCGAGCTGAGCGCGACGGGCATCGATCCGGCTCAGGCCTACCGCGATGACCGACGGCACCATCCCACAGTCACGTTCTACACCTTCGACCCGACACCCTTCCTCCTCGAGGACATCCTCTCCGAGCCCGGAAAACCGGCCGTTGCAACGACATTCGTCGGCGATCTGTACCGGAACCATGTCGAGCAACCCGCCACCGAACCGGAACTGATCGCCAGCGACGTCACGGTCCACGTCACGAATATCGTGCACAGCCACCGATTCGACGTCCATGCCGACGAATCCGCCGACCTCGAGTACGTCGTCTTCGGCCGCGACGGCGAGAGCTATCTGGCCCACATCCTGACCCGGCCGCCCGACTTCGACCAGCTTCTCGAGGTGACCGTCACTCCCGAACCGCCCGGCGGTGCCACCATCGCGTTCGAAGGACGTCGCAACACCGAGGCCGACCGCGTCAAGATCGGTACGCCGGAACCTCTTCCGGCCAGAGTGCGCGGCGATGACGGCTCGGCCGAGGTGCGTGTGCGGCCGGTCGCACAGGTGTACTTCAACAACGACGCCGACATGACCACGCCGCCTTCGGATGGCTGAAAATCCCCGTGCCCACTGCGCCCGGAGAGGATCATTGGGGCAGGAGGTGGTTGTGATGACGAGCTACGAGGCCGGCACGGCTTTGACCTGCGCGCACGACGGCTGCGGGTGTCGGGTGCGGATCGAAACCCCGTGCCATTGCACGGGAGCCGAGGACACCTACCGCTGCTCGTGCGGTACCGAGATGGTGCCCGTCGAGTAAGCCCTGCGCCTGAGCCGCACGCCCAGCACCGTCCACGACAACAGCACGGTGACACACAGCAGGGCCCGGACCACACCGATGGCGTCGGCCGGATACAGCACACCGGTGATGTAGTGCGCGATGAACCCGTCAGAAGGCAACGGCGCCATACCGGCGTGAAACCGCGCCCACCGCTCCAGCGATGTCAGCGGGCAGGGCCAGCGCAACGCATCGCTACCGATCCCCCAGGCCACCGCGGCGGCATGTAGCGGCAGCGTCCGCGGCCACCTCAACGCCACGAAACCCCCGGTCACGAGGTAGGCGATGAACGCGAGATGCATCGTGACCGTCAGGACCACCAGGACTGCGGCTGCATACTCGATGGTTCGATGGTAGCCAGCATCGGGGTGTCCCCGCACACTCGTGTCGCGTACGAGGTACAACTCATGAGGTGATGATCTTGGGGCGGCTGGCGGCCCTGGCGACGGTGGTACTGACGGCCGCCGTGCCGACCGGGTGCATGTCACCGGAGAACCCGCCGGCGGCGGCGCCCACCACGCACACGTCGAAGGCCGACGCCGTCATCGCGATCGTCCGCAACACCATGGCCGCCGAACACCTCAAGGCCGCCATCGTGCGGGTCACGATCGACGGGAAAGAGGTGGTGTCCACGGCGCTCGGGGAATCGATGACGGGTGTGCCCGCCACCACGGGAATGCACTTCCGCAATGGTGCCGTCGCGATCTCCTATGTGGCCACGCTGCTGCTGCGCCTGGTGGATGACAAGAAGGTCGGTCTGGACGACAAACTGTCGAAGTACCTGCCGGACGTGCCGAATTCAGACCGCGTGACCTTGAAGCAGCTGGCCCAGATGACCTCGGGCTATCCCGATTACGTGATCGGCAACGACGCATTTCAGGCCGAGATCTATCAGAACCCGTTCCGGCAGTGGGAGCCCGAGGAGCTGCTGGCCTTCGCGACGTCGCGACCGCTGCTGTACGAACCGGGCACCAATTGGAACTATTCGCACACCAACTATGTGCTGCTGGGGTTGGCGCTGGAGCGGGCGACCGGTGAACAGATGCCGAAGTTGTTGGCGGACAACGTCCTTGGACCACTCGGCTTGAAGAACACCGCGAACTCGTTCACCCCTGAGATCCCCGCACCCGCGCTGCACGCGTTTACCTCCGAACGGCGCGCGGCACTCGGGATTCCCTCGTCGACACCGTTCTACGAGGAGTCGACCTACTGGAATCCGTCATGGACCATCACCCACGGCGCGATCCAGACCACCACCATCGACGACCTGGCCGCCACCGCGGCCGGAATCGGGTCGGGCAAACTGCTGTCCCGCGAGTCCTATGCCGCGATGGTGTCCACCGACCTGCGAGGTAAGACCCACAAGCAGCCGGGGTGTGCGACGTGTGCCGAGCAGAACGACAGTTACACCTACGGACTCGGCATCGTCATCGTGGGGAACTGGCTGCTCCAGAACCCGTTGTACTTCGGGTATTCGGCCGTCGAAGGGTACCTGCCGTCGCAGCGCATCGCGATCGCCACCGCGGCCACCTATCAGCCCGAGGCGTTCGACCGCGACGGCAACTACAAGAACAGCGCCCAGACGCTGTTCGCCAAGATCGCCACCGAGTTGGCGCCCGACGATGCTCCCCCGGTTCCGCAGGCCCGATAGCCGCACGGCCGGTCCCCGGCCAGTATCGTCAACGCCGTGGCACCCAAGGTGTTGTTCATCTACAACGATCCCAGCGCACCGGAGGCGCTGCTCGGTGACGTCTTCGTCGAGCAGGGCTATGACGTCGACACGTTCATGGTCGTACCCGCCGAACGGGCCGACGATCCCGTCATGGAGGTGACCTTCCCCGACCCGACCGGCTACGACGTCGTCGTCCCGCTGGGGTCGCGCTGGTCGGTACACGATGCCGCGCTGAGTCGGACGTGGGTGGGCACCGAGCTGCAACTGGTGCGTGAGGCGGTGGCCGCCGGGGTGGGTGTGCTCGGTGTGTGCTTCGGCGGTCAGCTGGTGGCTCAGGCGCTGGGTGGATCGGTCGCCCCGTCCCCCCAACCCGAGGTCGGTTGGTATCAGGTCGACAGCGCCGCAACCGATTTCATTCCGTCCGGGCCGTGGTTCGAGTGGCATTTCGACCGCTGGACGCTGCCTGTCGGCGCGGTGGAACTGGCACGCACCCCCCGGGCGTCGCAGGCATTCAGCCTGGGCAGTGCGCTGGCCCTGCAGTTTCATCCCGAGCTCGACGGCCCGCTGCTGGAACTGTGGATCCGGGAGGACCGCGACGGTCAATTACAGCGGCTGGAACTCGACATCGACGAGATCCGGGCCCAGACCGCCGCCGAGCGGGATGCGTCGGTCGACCGGCTGCGCGTACTGGTCGCCGGGTTCCTGGATCGGGTGGTCGCCGCCGGCGCGCGTCAGTCGTGACCCAGCTGGTGCGCCAGGGCGTCCTCGACGGTCTGATGCCGGAAGCGGTGACCGACCGCCGCGAGTCTGGTCGGTAGCACCCGCTGATTGGCCTCGGCCAGTTCCCGCACACCCTCCCCGCCGAGCAGCAACTTCGGCCCGAACGACGGCACCGGGAGCACCGCAGGTCGGTGCAGGACATGCGCCAGCGCAGCGGTGTAATCGGTGTTCCGCACCGGCTCCGGTCCGACCGCGTTGACCGGCCCGGACAGCTGCTGGTCGTAGAGCGCCCGCAGGTAGATGTCGGTCAGGTCGTCGATCCCGATCCACGACAGCCACTGCCTGCCGCTGCCGAGTCGCCCGCCCAGGCCAGCCGTGAACAGCGGTCGCAGCAGACGCAGCGTTCCGCCCCGGGCCGCCTGGACGATGCCGGTGCGGACCGTGACCACCCGCAGGCCGGCATCGACGGCCGGTGCCGTGGCCGCCTCCCAGTCCCTGACCACGTCCGCCAGGAATCCAGGACCGGTGGTGCTGTCCTCGGTCAGCGTCTCGTCGCCGCGATCATTGCCGTAGAACCCGATGGCCGATGCGCTGATGAAGGTGGCCGGCCCACCGCCGGGTCCCTGATGAGCGCGGGCCGCACACTCGGCGAGCCGCATCGTGGGCCCGATCCGGCTGTCACGGATGGCCGCCTTGTGCGAGTCGGTGAACCGGCCGGCGATCGACGACCCGGCCAGATGCACGACGGCGTCCACCCCGTCGAGCAGGTCGGCGGCCGGGGCGTCCGGATCCCAGCGGCGTTCGTCGGGAGCCTGCGCCGAGCCCCGCACCAGGCGGACGACCCGGTGCCCACCGGTGGTCAGAAACGCTTGCAGCGCGGTGCCGACCAGCCCGGACGACCCCGTGACCGCGACGGTCAGCGGTGTCAGGCCGTGACGGGTGGCTTCCCGGTGAGCGGCCAGATCATCGGCGACCTGCCGGTGCCGGTAGACGAAGGTCGACCGCAGGGCCGCAGCGGGCACCGGGGTTTCCACGCGATCACGCATGAGGCAGGTGCCGTCACCGCGATCCTCGAACTCGTGGATGTGCCGCCAGTGGCCGGTGGCCATCGTCGGCCAGGATCGCGGCCCATCCGAGACCAGCGCGTCGACGAACCGATGCGGCGGATCGAATGCATCGCGATCATGTTGTGCCTGCCAGCGCAGCCCGCCCGGCAGACCAAGCACCGCGCGCCCGTCGGCCAGCGACGCAGCCTCCTGCACCGCGGTCATCGGCTGCCACGGTGGAATCAGGCGGTGGATCGCGCCCGGCCGCGCATGCCAGGCAAACACCTCGTCACGCGGATGGTCGACGACGCTGCTGTATTCGATGCCCATGCTGCTCCTGTCCTGCTGCCCCACGTGGTGTACCCATCCGGACGAAGACGGGTATCGAATCTCCATGGTGAACTCGGGTGCGCTGTACCGCGGCGGTGTGCTGGTGCTGCCGGGCGGAAAGCCGACCAGCTCGGCGCCGTCGCAACCGTGGCGGTCGGCGAATATCCGGATGGCAATGCTGGCCTCGGCGCTGCGACAGCGACTGGGCCGCGACGTCCTGGTGCGGCAGGTACGGTATCGCCTCCGTGGCTGGAATGCCGAGCGTCTCGACGCGGTGCGGGACGCCGAGCAGGCGCTCGCCGACCTGGTCAGCGCCGCCGGCCCCGCGCCGGTGGTGCTGGTGGGGCATTCGATGGGAGGCCGGGTGGCCGCGCATCTGGCCGGCCATGCCGGGGTGACGGGTGTCGTTGCGCTGGCGCCGTGGTGGCCCGCGGCGGATGCCGACCTGATACCGGCGGGCTGTCGGCTGCTGACAGTGCACGGGACCTCCGACAGCTGGACCGATCCCGCGTCGTCGCGGATCCAGACCGAGCGCGCGCTGCGTCGGGGTGTGGACGCGCAGTGGGTCGGCATCCCGGACGCGGGCCACTACATGCTGCGCGACATCTCCGGCTGGAATCGGCTGACCTGCGATTTCGTCACAGGGCAACTCGAGGTCGCCGACGGCTGACGCGGCCAGGCGGATCGGGGCACAATCGACATCGGGAATGAACCGAATCCGCGACGTCCTGCGGGGCCAGACCCGCCACAGCTACGCCGACCGACGCGACGCCGGCCGTGCGGTGGCAAGTGCGCTCACGGACCACCACACCGTCGAGGCCGACGACGACGTCTTGGTGATCGGGTTGGCCAGGGGTGGCCTACCGGTTGCCGCCGAGGTCGCGTCGGCGCTCGGCGCCGATCTCGACGTCGCGGTGGTGCGCAAGCTCGGTGTGCCGGGTCACGAGGAACTCGCACTCGGTGCGATCACCAGCAGCCGCATGGTGATCAACGAGGATCTGATGCGTTCGCTGCGGGTGCCCGACGATGCCCTCGACGCCGTGATTGATCGCGAACAGGCCGAACTGGCGCGCCGCGAAGATGCCTATCGAGGCGGTCGGCCGCCGGCGGCGGTCGCCGGTCGCGTGGTGCTGTTGGTCGACGACGGCATCGCCACAGGGGCGACCATGCGGGTGGCGGCGCTGGATGCGCGCGCCGGAGGTGCCTCGCGTGTGGTGGTCGCCGTGCCCACCGCACCGGTGGTCGCGGCATCGGAATTCGCTGTGGTCGCC
Organism: uncultured Mycolicibacterium sp.; assembly: GCA_945957405.1. Lineage (GTDB taxonomy): Bacteria > Actinomycetota > Actinomycetes > Mycobacteriales > Mycobacteriaceae > Mycobacterium. The sequence continues at coordinate 11,397 of CAMFLL010000220.1, forward strand.
GACCAGTTCGTCTGCCCGCACACGCCGGATCCCTATGTCGCCGTTGGGTTGTCGTACGACGACTTCCACCAGGTGGAGGACGCGGAGGTGATGGCTCTCTTGCGGCGGCGCCTTCAGGACTAGGCCGGGCCCGGTTTCCTGTCGTCCACCGCGTCCTGCGCCGTGTCGTCCGTGCGCACCTCGTCCGCGCTCACCTCGGCCTCGGTGGCGTCGTCGGCTGGCGTGGACGGAGGCGTGTCGTCATCGACCTCGGACACCTCATCGACCGGCTGGGCGTCCGGCTCGTCGATGTCGGTGTCGGGGTACTCGGCGTCGAAATTCTGATACGTCTGGTCGATCGACTCGGCCGGTTCGGTGGCCTCGGTCTCGGCATCGACCGTCGCGGTGTCGCCGCTGCCCGCCCGCTGCCGCTCCCGGATCGCGTCGACGATCAACAGGATCACACCGATCACGCTGGCTGCGATGCAGACCCAGGCGACGACCTCGTTGCTGGTCACGACGGCAGTCACCAGCGCCGCGAGCCCGATGACAGCGAGTACCAGCGCAACGATCAACATCTGAAGGAGCCTCCCCGCCGAGAACCTGAGCGGCTAGTTGTTGCCCCGGTTGAACTGGTTGAATCCGCCGTCCCCGGCGCTCGAATCCACCGGCGCCGCCGAACCGCGCTGACCCAGCTCCTCGAGCTGAGACTCCAGGTACGTCTTCAACCGGGTGCGGTACTCGCGCTCGAAGGTGCGCAGCTGTTCGAGGCGCCCCTCCAGCACGGTCCGCTGCTGATTGATGGTGCCCATGATCTCGGAATGCTTGCGTTCGGCGTCGGCCTGCAGCGCGTCGGCCTTCTCCTGGGCCTGCCGGAGCTGCGTCTCGGAGCGGGTCTGCGCGTCGGACAGCATCGCGTCGGCGCGCGCCCTGGCCTCCGAGACCGTGGTCTCGGCGTTGCGCTTGGCCTCGCTGATCATGGCGTCGGCGTTGGCGCGCGCATCGGACAGCAACTTGTCCGACTCGGCCTTGGCGGTGCCGGTGAGCCGGTCAGCGGTGTCCTGCGCCAGTGCGAGCACCTTGGCGGCCTTGATGTGGGCTTCCTCGCTGGGTGCCTGCGTCTGCACTGGTGCTGTCTCTTATACACATCTCCGAGCCCACGAGACTAAGGCGAATCT
>CAMFLL010000221.1 GCA_945957405.1 uncultured Mycolicibacterium sp.
AACAGCATCCAGCACGCACGGCAGTGGAAGACCATGAATCTCCACCTGACCTTCTGACCGTTCGTCAACCGGGTTGCCCGGCGCGCCCCGTGCCTTCACAGCACGGGGCGCGTTCGTGTGCACCGCGCAGATCCGATCAGGAAGTACACAGCAGACGTTCATGAATTGACGATCCGTCATGACATCGTCGTGCATGGTTTACACGCGGCGGATTGCCCAGCACCGCAAGGTTCGGGAGATTGAGTGGTACTCGACGAAGAGCATGACCTCAGCTCCCACTCGACAGGTCCATACGGCTCCCGGTGAGGACCGTAGGTCAGCCAGCAAGCAAGCGGAGGAACAGCATGAAGATCGTCGGATACGCGGACAAGTTGAGCGTCGAGCCTGGAGCGGCGATCACTTTCATGGTGAGTTCTGAGCCCGGTCGTTTCTCGGCTCGACTGGTCCGACTCATCCACGGCGACACGAACCCGGCGGGCCCGGGCTACAAGGATGTATCAGTCTCAAGCACCCTGGACGGAGAGTACGAGGGTGCTCTGCAGGAGCTGCGGCCCGGCTCCTACATCCGCACTTCGCGCGGCGCGGAACTCGATGCCGCGCAGGATCTCACGCTGCAGGCATGGATCTGTCCTACTCTGCCGGACAAACCCGTTCAGACGATCCTCGCGAAGGGCAGCGGCGATGGGGACGGTTTCGCGTTGCGACTCGAACAGGGTCGCCTGACGCTGCGCATGGGATCGGCGGCAGTGTCGGTCGATCAGACCGTCCGTGCCGGCCAGTGGTACTTCGTGTCTGCCGTCTACGATTCCACGTCGGGATCGGCACGTCTGGCCCTGGAGCCGAGTTGGGGCGTGACATCAGGCCTAGCCGGTCACGCGACCGCGACGATGCCGCCTGGCCGCGCGTGGGGGCCGGGCGACCTGTTGATCGCCGCGGAGGCCAATGCCGACAGTTCAATTGGCAACTACTTCAACGGCAAGATCGACGCGCCGAAGGCGTTCACGCGCGCGCTCAACGACAACGAATTGGCGGCGTTACGCGACGACGCCGCCACGGCGCCCACCGACGCAGCGGCAGCCTGGGATTTCTCGCAGGGCATCAGCACCTGGTCGGCCGTCGATGCCTCCGGCAATGGTCACGGCGGCGATATCGTCAACAAGCCAGCCCGAGGGGTCACCGGCCGCAACTGGTCCGGCCGAGAGCTCTCGTGGAAACATGCACCGGGAGAGTACGGCGCGATCCACTTCCATGATGACGATCTGTCTGACGCCGGCTGGAGCCCGTCGATCGCGTGGACGGTTCCCTCCGACCTACGCAGCGGGGTGTACGCGGTGCACCTCACGGTCGGCGATGACGAGGATTACGTGCCGTTCTTCGTGGTTCCGCCTCTGGGCCGACCGACCGCGGACACCGCGATCCTGCTCCCCGTCTTCAGCTACCTCGCGTACGGAAACGAGCAGATGCTCGGCCCGACGGGCGCGTATTCCGGTGCCCTGCCGAACTATCCGTGGCAGGCGCAGGACAAGTACGTCGTCGAAACGGGTTTGCGAAGCCTGTACGACCGCCATACCGACGGCAGCGGAGTGTGCTACTCCTCCTGGCTGCGGCCGATCGTGAACATGCGGCCCAAGTACGACATGCCGTTCCTCGATCTGGGTAAGGGCTCCCCTCACCAGTTCAATGCCGACCTCCACCTGATCGACTGGCTCGAGGAACAGGGCATCGAGTACGACATCATCACCGACCTCGAGCTTCATCACGAGGGTGTATCGCGTCTGCAGGACTACCGAGTGGTGTCGACGGCGAGCCACAATGAGTACTGGTCCGAAGCGATGCTGGACGCCGCCGAGGCGTACGCCAACGGCGGGGGACGATTCATCTATCTGTCGGGTAACGGCTTGTTCTGGGTCACCGCGCTCGACGAGGCCACCGGGACCGGCGTGGAGATCCGACGCAGCGGACCCGCGCAACGTACTTGGAACGCCGCCCCCGGTGAATCGTCGCTCAGCAGTACCGGTGAGCCGGGGGGTCTGTGGCGCTTCCGGGGGCGCGCACCCCAACGATTCCTCGGGATCGGCTCGATTGCCGAAGGAGGCAGCGTCGGACGGCCGTACGACCGGCAGCCGGGGAGTTTCGACCCGAGGGCAGCATTCATCTTCCACGGTATCGGCGATGACGAGCAGATCGGCGCGTTCGACTGCCTGGTGAACAGCTGGGGTGCCGCCGGCTTCGAGATCTGTCAGACCAACGCGAAGCTCGGTACACCCGAGCACACGCTGGTCCTCGCCAGTGCCCGCGACTTCGACACCGACGACTGGGCTGTCTTCAGCGAGGAGCTCCAACTGTCCGCAATATGGGACGGGGAGATCCGGGCAGACATGGTGTTGCTCGAATACCCGAACGGCGGTGCGGTTTTCGGTGTCGGCTCGATCACCTGGTGTGCTTGCCTGTCCTACAACGCCTACGACAACAACGTCTCACGCATCACCGAGAACGTCTTCAGGGGATTCGTGGCGGAACAGTTGCCGACCGCCACCGCTTCAGTTTCGTCGTCGTCTGCGTAGCGATATCGCCGAGGTCGGCTCGGGAGACGAAAACTGTTCGTGCACGGATTGATTCCGCTGAAGATGAATCGTGACGAGTCCGGGAGGACGGTGCAGTGAAGCGCTGGGCCCTGCTGGGGCTGGCCATCATCGCCGACCTCGCGGGGACACTCGCCCTGCGTGCGTCTCAGGAACACACGTGGTGGCTCATTGTCGTGGTCATCGGTTACGTGAGCGCTTTCGTAGGGTTGACACTGGTGGTCCGGGCCGGTCTCGCCATTGGGGTGGCCTACGGCATCTGGGGGGCGGTCGCCACCGCCGGCACCGCGGCCCTGGCGGCCGCCCTGTTCGGGGAGCCGCTGACGTTCGCGATAGTGGCCGGCATCGTAATGATCATCGCCGGTGTGCTGTTCGTTCAATTGGGTTCGCAATCAACGGAGGAGCAGTCCTCATGATGTGGTGCCTGCTTGGTGCGGCGATCGTCCTCGAGGTGGCAGCCACACTGGCGCTGCGCGCTTCGGAGGGGTTCCGCAGGAAGATCTGGCTCGTGCCGGTGGTGGCCGGTTACTGTTCGGCGTTGTATCTGCTATGGGCGACCCTGAAACTCGGTATGCCTGTCGGTGTTGCCTACGGCATCTGGACCGCCTGCGGCGTGGCACTGGTGACCGTGGTGGCCCGCGTTCTGTTCAAAGATCCTGTGACGATGAAGATGGCGATCGGCGTCGCCTTGATCGTGTCAGGTGTCCTCACGATCGAGCTCACCGGCGTATCCGGCCTCGGGCCTCGCTGACGCTGGACCTGCGCAAAAAAACTGAATCCCGTTCGCGGGAGTTCTGATCGGCGCCGCTCAATCGTAGGTGATGACGATCGAATCCGACGTGGGTGTGGCCTGGCAAGCCAGCCGGTAACCGTCGCCCAACTCATTGGCGTCGAGCACGTCGTTGCGTGTCATGTCGACGGTGCCCTCGATGATCCGGAAACAGCAGGCGCTGCATTCACCGTTGCGGCACGAGAACGGCGCGTCCACGCCCTTCGACAGCAGGAATTGCAACAGGGGGATACCGGACGGCCAGTCACCGTAGTCGAAGCTTCGGCCATCGATGGTGCCGCGAACCCGCGATGTTTCCGCCGAGTGTTCCGATGGCGTCACCGGATCGGCTGACTCGAACGGATCGGCACTCAGGGATTTGAAGACTTCGCGCCTGAACCGGTCCGCTGGGAACCCGAGCGATCTCAAAGCGCCGGCGACCGCGGCCATGAACGGCTCAGGTCCACAGCAGTAAGCCGAGTGGTCGGGATGCGCCGCGGCGAAATGCCGGAGGTCATCGGCGCTCGGTAGCGACTGCAGTGACTCCAGCCAGTGCACGACATGCAGCCTGGCGGAGTGTGCGCGCGAAAGATCGCGAAGCTGGTTCGCGAAGATGACACTCTCGGCATCCCGGTTGGCATAGAACAACGCGACGCTCTTGTCGCTCTGCGTGAGAACGTGTTTGGCGATGGAGATGACCGGCGTGATACCGCTGCCGCCCGCGAACAACAGCACATCGGTGTCCGAGGTGGGCGCCACGAAGTTACCCGAGGGCGGCAGCACGGTGAGGGTGTGACCCGGCTGCACGTGATCGCACATCCAGTTGGACACGAATCCGTCCCGTGTGCGCTTGACGGTGATCGTGAATTCGTCCTCATGCGGCGCGCTGGAAAGCGAGTAACAGCGCGCCGCCATGCCGCGCTCGGACGGAACACCGACTGTGAGGAACTGGCCGGCGCGGTAGGTCAGCGAGGCGGGCGGTTGCAGTCGGAACGATTTGGCGTCGGCGGTCTCGTCGAGAACCGCGGCTACGCGCATGTGGACGGTGTGTGGCAATGGATGATGTCTCCGGGTCTGGTCACCCGCGAATCGAGGCGATGTGGATGGTAGATCAGTACGTCTTGGCCAGCAGTCCGTCGTCGACGACGAGAGAGGTGCCATTGACCCCCGCCGACTCGTCGGAGGCGAGGAAGACCGCCGCGTTGGCGACGTCACTCGGCTTGAGGATGCGGCGAGTCGGATACAGACCTTCGAGTTGGCGACGCGCCGCTGCGGGGTCCTTCTCGCCGGCCAGGAAGGTGTCGAACATGGCCGACTCGAAATCACCGGGACACAGTGCATTACATCGTATTCCCTCGCCTGCGTAAGCGAGCGCCGTGGCACGGGTGAGCCCCATGACACCGGACTTGGTGGCGACATAGGCGGCGGTGTCGGCCGTGGCGGTGAACGCCGCGACAGAGGCGGTGTTGATGATGGATCCGCCCCGACCCTGCTCCCGCATCGCGAGTACTGCGTGCTTGCTGCCCCAGAAAACGCCGGTGAGATTCGCACTGACGGACTGGTGCCATTGTTCGGCGGTGGTCTGGTGCAACTCGGCGGTGACGAAGAAGGCCGCGTTGTTGTGCATGATGTCCAGAGCGCCGAACTCATTGCGGCACTGATCGATGGCCCTGATGATGTCGTCTTCGACTGCCACGTCGCCGCGGACGAACACGGCGCGGTGACCGGCGTCATTCAGTGCCTCGACGATGGCACAGCCGCGCGCCGCATTACGACCGAAAGCGACCACTGCGGCACCTTCGGCAGCCATCGCCTCCAGTACCGCCAATCCGAGACCAGCTGTGGCGCCGGTGATCAGCGCGGCCTTGCCGCTCAGACGACCAGGGGCCGCGGGCTGCGTGTTCAGTGTGGTTCTCCCATCATCTGCAGGTACTTGCGCAGGGCGGCACGGATACCGGGCTCCTGAGAAGGTGAGTTCGGCCCTGGCACGTAACGCTGCGAGGTGAGCCCGCGTTGTTGGCGTTCCTGGATGTGCAGGTCCTGGATGTTGGTGATGTCCCAGAGCTTGATGAGTTCATCGACGTCGTAGTCGACTCCCTCCACGGCATCCTCGTGGACGAACCACCAGCAGATCATCTTCGAGCGGGTGGCGGAGATCGGCAGCGTGCTCGCGACCATGCCGTAATCAGGATGGAACCCGCCCCAGCAGTAACCCGGTTGCGTCATGAATCCCGCCCCGAAGTCATCGGGAACTGGTGTGCCGCGGCCGAATTCCCCCAGCAACTTACGCGACACGTACCGTCCGTCCATCGACAGCGATTCCAATTCGCGCTTGACCGGGATGACCAGGCCCTGAACGAGATCGCCCACGTAGTCTTCTTCGTAATAGTCTGACATCTCCTGCGCGTCCAGTGAGACGCAGAACTCCGGATGTACCGACGGGCAGTGGTAGCACTCGACACCGTTCTCCAAGAGGAGCTTCCAGTTGGCATCCGCGTAGTAGGTGATCTCGTGGGCGATCTTGAGTCTCGTTGGATCGAGGATCGCCATGTCGGCCGTGGCCTTCTCGTCGATCATCGATCCGACCGCGGGCGGCGCGTCGTCGGCCAGGCAGACGAAGATGAAACCCTGCCACACCGAGACGTGGACATCGAACAGACCGAAGTCGCGGTAGTCGAAGAACTCACCGTCCGCCTGCCGCGTGGCATTGAGCAACTGTCCGTCCAGACCGTAGCTCCAGGAGTGGTACGGACACACGATCCTTCGCGGCAGCCGACCCGTGGGTTGGTCGCACAGCTGCAGCCCACGATGCCTGCACACGTTGTGGACGGCGCGCACTTCGTCGTCCCCACGAATGACGAGGATGCTCTCGGTCCCCACCTCAAAGGTGAAGTAATCGCCCCGCTTCGGGATCTGGCACACGTGCCCGGCGTACACCCACTGGGTGTTCCAGATTCGCGATACCTCGTCGGCATAGCGGCCCTCGTCGAGGTAGTACTCGCGCGGAAGACTGGTGAAAAAGTTCTCGTGGTCGATCACGGACACGATTGGGCTCCTTCGGCTGAGCGGGCGGTCGTGTTGACACACCGCCGCATGTCGTCGATTCTGCTCGCCATCGAGAGGGCGGTCATCCCACGGACTGTCAGGCGGGTCGAGCGTGGGGTGCACATAGCGTCAATCGGGGTCGGATCAACCCGCCGCGGGGTGGTTGTTAGACCACCAGGTGCGCGCGTTGACGAACTCACGAAGGCCCGCGTCGGCGAGCTCCCTGCCGTAACCACTGCGTCTGGCTCCGCCGAACGGTATCCGGACGTCTGATGCCACCGGTGCGTTGAGAAAGCAGGCGCCCGAGACGATCCGGCGACCGATGCCGGCCGCCCGATCGAGGTCGTCACTCCACACGCTGGCGCCGAGGCCGAATCGCGTGGCGTTGGCGATGCGGACGGCCTCGTCGTCGGTGTCGAATGTGATCACCGCCGCGACCGGTCCGAAGATCTCCTCCGCGTACGCCGGGCTGCCCGGCGCAATCCCGGCGATCAGCGTGGGTTCGAAGAACCACCCGGGCCGGTCGCCCATGGCGGTGCCACCGGCGATGAGACGCGCACCACCGCACAGTGATTGGTTCACCTGACTCGCGACGGTATCGCGCAGATCAGGTCTGGCCATCGGTCCCATGTCGGTGTCGGGCTGCTCTGGGTCGCCCACCGCGAGTGCGGTGATACCGCTGCGCATCAGTTCGATGAAATCGTCGGCGACGCGCGCGTCGACGATGAGGCGCTTGGGTGAGATGCAGCTTTGACCCGCGTTCAGGAAGCGGGCCTTGACGGCGTTGTGCGCGGCGAACTCGATGTCGGCATCCGCCAGCACGACAAACGGGTCGGCGCCACCGAGTTCGAGGACCGACTTCTTGATGGCCCGGCCGGCGTGAGCCCCGATCGCCGCGCCGGCCCGCTCACTGCCGGTCAGCGTGACCGCAGCCACCCGGTCGTCATCGATCAACCTCGCTGTCAGCGTTGGGACATCCGGTTCGGCGACGATCAATGCGGTGAGTAGGCCGGGAGGAGCGCCCGCGGCCTCGACGATCCGCTGGGCGGCCAGAGCGGTACCCGTGGTGTTCGGCGAGTGTTTGAGCAGCGCCGAGTTCCCGGCCATCAACGCCGGAGCGGCGAAGCGGAACACCTGCCACATCGGGAAGTTCCACGGCATCACGGCGAGTAGCACGCCGAGGGGTTCGTACGACACCCAACTCCGGTCGGCCGCTGTCTCGTACACGGCGTCGGCGAGCAGTCGCGGCCCGTGCTCCGCGTAGTACTCGAGCGCGGTGGCGCACTTGGCGATTTCGGATCGCGACTCCGCGAGCGGCTTGCCCATTTCGCGGGTCATCAACAGCGACACCTTCTCGACGTCCTCGCGAAGCAGTTTTGCGGCGGCGCCGAGCACATCGGCGCGTTGTTCGGCGGGCCAGGCCGCCCACGCCTTTTGAGCCCGTTCGGCGCTTCCGACTGCCGCGTCGATCTGACCATCCGTCATCACCGCGTACGACGCGAGGGGTTGTCCCGTGGCCGGGTTCATCGTCTCGATGTCTGGCATGATTTCCAAGTCCTTGTCAGTTGGTGGTGGCGCCGGAAGGCCTCGTGTCACGGAGGACCCGCGCCGTCGAAAAGGGTTTCGGCATTCGGTATTCGGTGGCCGGGTGGATCATCAGCGGCGTATGCGCTCTGAGTCCGCGCGCCCCGGTACCGGATGGCTTTCAATCGCGCTGGATCCGGTCGGAGACGAATCTGTCCAACACGTTCCGCGTGATGCGAGATGCGTCGTTCTCGTATCCGTTGTGCGACAGATACCCGCTCCACGCGCTGGATCCCACCGAGAAGACCGCTCCCCCTGAGGGATAGAACAGCAGGGTCATGTCGGCACGGCCGGACGCACCCCCATGCCCGACCTGGTTGCCGAAGTCCTCGGCGGTGGCAAGGACGACCGTCTCAACCGGGGAGCCGAGGGCGCGGTCCGCGCGACCGACCTCGAAACCGGATGCCCCGTAAGGGTTCACGAGGCGAGGTAGGCCACCGACGAGATCCCCCTCGACACCGTCGAAGACGAACGACACCGCGGCGTCATAGCTGCATGCCGTCCGTCGGTAGGGTTGTCCGGCACCAGTGGTCACGCCGACGTGGCCTGCACCGACCCACGAATGTGGACCGCGTCCGCGGAAGCGCCAGCTACCGCCGAGTTCACCGGTGCTGCTCAGGTGCGCCTCACCGGGTTCGGGATCCCACATCCGCACCGCCGAGGCGCAGTGTCGGATCTCAACACTGGTGCCGGTTTCCGGATCGAGCTGCACGACTCCGTGCATTCCGTTGCCACACAACGCCATCACGCGTCCGCCTCGACTCAGATATGACTGGGCGCCGTCCAACATCTCGGCCGACCAGTACTCGGGATGCGAGCCCGTGAGCACCACGGTGTACGGCTCGAGCAGCGCGCAGCCCTCGCGGTGCAGATCCTCATCGGTGTACAGGTCTACCTCATAACCGCTCTCGTGGAGCCAGTCCACGATGTGCAGATCCGCGCTGAAGTGGTGCGACGAGCCCCTGCCGTGGCCGCGCGGCGCCGCGTACTGCGGGCGCATGTTGACGATCGGTCTGAGCCGCGAGGAATGGCAGACCGCAGACCCGTCGCTGTGCGCCAGCGGGAGCGACCCGTCTGGCGACTGCCCATGGGCGTGGGCGAGGTAGCTGAAGGTGGGCAGGATCAGGGCGATCGCCGACGTCGGTCTGCCACTGCGCGGCCGAACGACGAGCGGCACGTAGTCCTCGGCCTCACCTGCCCTCAGGTGCGCCGCGTAGACGGCACTGGGTAGGTCGTCGGGAACCGTGAAGTCGAACGATGTCGTCCACCCGGCGTCGGCGAGGTCGTCGTCATGGAAGTGGATGGCGCCGTACTGCGCCGGCGCGTGCGCCCACGACGTCTCCGTGCCGTCCCAGTTGTGTCCTGTCGCACCGCGCATCGGCTTGTTCACCGTGTGCCCGTGGAACTCCCCCACCGTATCTGTCACGGTCCAGTTGCTGACGTCCAGCGAGAAGTCCCACGCCGCCATCGGCGAACTCCGGGGATCGGTCGAGCCGCTGCGTCTGAACTGCTCCACTGCGGATTCACTCAGTGCGGTCCCGTGCATGCGCGGCGCGTCGATCTTGCCGTTGAAGAAGTGGCCGGCACCGCCACTCTCGAGACGTTCGGCGCCGATGAGGATATCGGAGCCACCGGGGCGGACGACAACGACCGAGGCGTGCGCGTGGTGGTGCTCAGGAGCACGGTTGATTCCCGTCGGTACGACGTCGAGGCGCACCTCGCCCGCGACAGCCTCGACGACCATCGCGACCGAGTACCACCTGCGGGGCACGACCGGATGGCAAACCTTGGCGACGCGGTCGCCCACGTGAGCCGCAATCCTGCCGTCCTCGATGCGCAGCGCGTACCCGCCCTGGCCGACCGACCCTTGGGATAGCAGGGTTTGGGTGCCACAGTCCGGCGCGGTGGACCACATCCACAGGTGCACGGTGAAGCCGTCCGGCGGTGTCAGCCCCGTGCGGTGAGGTATCCGGACGAACGACCCGGCGGAAATCGATTGACGCCCACCGGGATGCACGCCGTCGAACGTGGAACTGATGCGCTGTACCTTCAGGCCCGGTCCGCCGGCGTTTGTATCACCGCGCACCAAGCGCACCAGTGATGCACTGTAGGCGGGCGCTTCACTGCTGATCTTGAACTGGACCGTGTGACCCGGTTGCACGGTGAGGCTATCCGTGTACCCGACGACGGGCATGCTCACCAGCAGGCTCCTAACGGTGGCGGCCGATCGACCAAATGCTGCCGCACGCCGGCGCGACGCCCAACCAGCGGCATGTCATGCTTCCCGGCCGGCGGCACGACATGGTGTCAGAACCTTCCGCCGTTGTTTCCCGGTGCTTGCGCAGTCGACGACAATCGAACCGTGTCGGAATCGTTGACCGTTCGCGCGGCGCTACAGCTGCCCGCACTCCGTGGCGGCGCTCCTGAAGTGGTGTCCGGCCACGACAACCTGGATCGGCCCATCCGCTGGGTTCACGTCGTAGAAGTGCGCGACATCGCCTCGGTGCTTCGCGGGGGTGAACTGGTCCTCACCGAGGGCCGGATGTTCCACGGCCCCGAAGCCGCCGACCGGCGGCTCATCGTGGAACTCTCGGAACGAGAAATCGCCGCCATGGTGCTCGAACTGGGAGCCAACTTCCGCAATGTGCCGAGGCACCTCATCGACGAGTGCCACAAGCGCAACCTGACCCTGGTGGCTCTGCACCTCCCGGTCGCCTTCATCGACGTGACCGAGGCGATCCACACCCAGATCGTCAATCACAAGATCACCCTGCTCGATCACGCGCAGGAACTCCAGCTGCACCTGACCGATCTCGTGCTCAAGGGAGGGGGCATCGCCGAGGTCCTCGACGCCGTCGCTGCGGCGGTGGGCGCGCCGGTGCTCTACGAGCGGGCCGACGGCGGATTCGTCTACCGAGCCCTCAACGGGGTCGCCGAACGCGATGTCACCGCGGGCTGGGAACTCGTGGCGCGGTCGGTCGACAGCGCACCGACGTTCATCGAGAGGCATCTGACCATCGACGGGGCTCGCGACGGCCGTCTCGTCGCGCTCGGCGTGGGGACCAACCGGGTTGGCGAGTTCGGCGAGGCGGCGACCGTGGCGCTGGAACGCGCGGCGCAGGTGGTGAGCATGATCGTGATCGGAGACCGCAGGCGGGACGCGGTGTTCACCCATCGCGGCCGACACAGCGGATTCCTGAACTCGCTCCTCGCCGGCTCCATCGAACCGTTCGCCGCCGAAGCCCGTGCCATCGCGTTCGGCTTCACGGCACCCGTTCTGGTGCCACTGGCCGTCCGCCCGGCGCGGCATCATCGCGCGACGACGGTGGCAGGCGAGGACCATCAGTGGCGCCAGTTGTGGCGAGATGTCGTCGCCGAATTGAAGGGCCTCGGCATCCCAGCGCTGATCGACGAGGCCACAACGACCCACCCGACACTCGTCATGATCGGTCTCGAGGACGTCGCCAACCGTAGTCGAGGTGTCGACAGGGTGGCGCAGGTGATCCAGGATGCCGCGAAACGCTATCTCGCCGAGCCCCGTGCGGCAGTGCTGTCGGTCGGTCCTGCGGTGCACACCTGGCAGGCGGCGATGGAGGGTCTCGCGGTCGCGGTGGACGCGCTGGACGGCGCCCTGCACAGTCCACCGCGTTCATGGCACGACGCGACCGATCTCGATCTGGACCGGCTGATCTGGAGTCTGCGCGACAATCCCGATCTCGAGCGCTTCGCGCGGCTGCGGCTCGAACGACTCCTGAACTACGACGCACAGCGCCATACCCAGTTGGTGAAGACCCTCGAGGTGCTGCTGGAGCAACACGGCCAGAAGACCGAGACGGCCCGCGCGCTCCACCTGGAACGTCAGTCGCTCTACAACCGCGTGGATCGGATCCAGTCACTCCTGGGCGTCAATCTCGATGACTCCGATGTCCGGCTGGGGCTGCACCTGGCGCTGCGAGTACTCCGCCACATCCCGGCGGGCCAACTCTGAATTCGGTCACCGCCGCGGACCACGTGCGTCCGCGGCGGAGACCATCGATCACTGCAGGTTGATGTACGTGGTCTTCAGCTGGGTCCAGTTGTCGAACGCATGGTGCGAGTAGTCGCGTCCGATCCCGGAGAGCTTGAACCCGCCATGCGGCAGCGTGACGTCGAACAGTTCGTCGCCGTTGACCAGCACCGCACCTGACCGCAGCTCTCGGGCGACTCGGTGCGCCTTCTTCAAGTCCCCAGTCCACAGTTTGGCGGCCAGTCCGTAGGAGGTGTCGTTGGCGATGCGCAACCCCTCGTCGTCGTCGGCGAACGTGATGACCGAGAGAACCGGTCCGAAGATCTCGTTCCGCGCCACGTGCATGTCGTTGGAGACGCCTCTGATCACCGTCGGCTCGACGTAGAACCCGCCGGTCTCCTCGCGAACGCGACGGCCGCCGTGAGCGATCACCGCCCCATCGGATCCAGCTCCGCGGATGAAGCCCATGATGCGCTCCAATTGCCGACCGTCCACGATGGCGCCCATGGTGGTGGAG
>CAMFLL010000222.1 GCA_945957405.1 uncultured Mycolicibacterium sp.
ACATCAACACTATCCTCTTCGTCGGCAGCGTCAGATGTGTATAAGAGACAGCTGTCATCGCCATGCTGGCCTGCGCCCGCCTCGGCGCCGTCCACTCGGTGGTGTTCGGCGGGTTCGCGCCACACGAACTGGCAGTGCGGATCGATGATGTGCGCCCGAAGGTCGTGGTCACCGCGTCATGCGGTATCGAGCCGACCAGGATCGTCGAGTACAAGCCGATGCTCGACGCCGCGGTCGGCATGGCCGAGCATCCCCCGACGCATTGTGTTGTGGTGCAACGAGACCGGCAGCCCTGCTCGATGGTCGAGGGTCGCGATCTGGACTGGGCGGACCTGATGGACACCGCCCAGCCGGTTGATCCGGTACCCGTGGCCGCCACCGATCCGCTCTACGTGCTCTACACGTCGGGCACCACCGGCAAGCCCAAAGGCATCGTCCGCGACAACGGCGGGCATGCCGTGGCGCTGCTCTGGAGCATGCGGCACATCTACGATCTGTCGGCCGGCGAAGTGTTCTGGGCCGCTTCGGATGTCGGCTGGGTGGTGGGCCACTCCTACATCGTCTACGCGCCCCTGTTGCTCGGTGCGACGACAGTGCTCTACGAGGGCAAGCCGGTCGGCACGCCCGACCCCGGTGCCTTCTGGCGGGTCATCGACGAGCACAAGGTCAAGGCGTTGTTCACCGCGCCGACAGCGGTCCGGGTGATCCGTAAGGAAGACCCCGAGGCCACCCACATGCAGCGCTACGACCTCTCCGGCCTGAAGTATCTGTTCGTTGCGGGTGAGCGACTCGATCCCGACACCCACCACTGGGCGTCGGAGAAGCTGGGCGTGCCGGTGATCGACCACTGGTGGCAGACGGAGACCGGCTGGGCCATCGCCGCCAATCCCATGGGCGTGCAACCCCTTCCGATCAAATCCGGTTCACCGACGGTGCCGATGCCGGGCTACGACGTGCACATCGTGCACGAGCAGGGCCACGAGTGCGCCGCCGGCGAAGAGGGCGCCATCTGCATCAAGTTGCCGTTGCCACCCGGCACGCTGCCCACGTTGTGGAACGCCGACTCGCGGTACGAGTCGTCCTACCTGTCTGATCATCCCGGCTATTACCTGACCGGCGACGGCGGGCATTTCGACGAGGACGGCTACCTCTACGTGATGGGCCGCATCGACGACGTCATCAACGTCGCCGGGCACCGGTTGTCCACGGGTGCCATCGAGGAAGTGCTGGCCACGCATCCGTGCGTCGCCGAATGCGCGGTGATCGGCGTGCCCGACGACGTCAAGGGCCAGGTGCCGCGCGGTCTCGTGGTGCTCAAGGCCGGTGCCTCCGCCGAGGGTCTGCACACGCAGTTGGTCGATCTGATCCGTAGCGAGATCGGGAGTGTCGCAGCCTTCCGGTTGGTGGATGTGGTTCCCGCACTTCCCAAGACGCGCTCCGGCAAGATCCTGCGCAAGACATTGCGGGGTATCGCCGAAGGCCGCGACGAACCGGTGCCGTCGACCATCGAGGACGCTTCGGTCTTGGATACGCTGCGGCCGATCCTCGCGGACTCCTGAGAAACGTCAGTCACAGCGGCCACATGGGTCACCTGCGGAGCCCGGGTGTTCGATGTGCCCAGCTTGGCGCGACAACCCGCGACACGAGCGACAATCTTGAATTCGTGACGCGGTCGGCGTGGGCGGTGGCGGCGGTCGCTCGGCGTGGTGCGGCGTGGTGCGGGGCCCCCGCGGTGCCCCGCGGCGGCCGCGGGTTGTCGCTGTTGTCGCGACTTGTCGCTGTGAGGTGGGCACGGACATGTCCCGGTCCCAACAGGTGCCAGTGTGACGCCTGGGACTCCACCAATGACACGGGACGCAAGGACTCCGCACGCCGTTGGCTGCACCACGTGGCGCGTCGCGGGGGCCGTGTGCTCGGCAGTGCCTATCCTCGGCGCATGACCGACACCGAACCGTCCGCCACCGACGTCGTGGTGATCCATACCGACGGCGGCTGCCGGCCCAACCCCGGACCGGGCGGTTGGGGCGCGGTACTGCGGCACCGCGAACACGTCCGCGAAATGTGCGGCGGTGAGCCCGGCCAGACGAGCAACAACCGGATGGAGCTGACCGCGCCGATCATGGCGCTCGAAGCGCTCACCAGACCCGTGGTCGTGCACCTCTACACCGACAGCACCTATGTGCGCAACGGCATCACCAAGTGGGTGCTCGGCTGGGAACGCAACGGATGGCAGACCGCCGCGAAGCAACCGGTGAAGAACGTCGACCTCTGGAAGCGCCTTCAGCTCGCCTGCTCGCGACACCAGGTGGAGTGGTTCTGGGTCAAAGGCCACGCCGGTGTCACCGACAACGAACTGGCCGATGTGCTGGCGACGCGGGGTATGGAAGAGGCACTGAGGGCCTGAAACCCGTCTGCGACGAGTTTGTGACGGCGGAGCAGTCAACACCGTCATGACGCCAAGAGACGCCATCAAGACAACCTGAATCGATCTATTCCCGTACCACCTCATCGGGGGTCTTGTCGGGCCGCAGCCCACGCCAACTCGGGTGCCGGAGCCTGCCGTCGGATGTCCACTGCCCGTATCGCACCTCCCCGACCAGCTCCGGGGCAACGAAGGTGATACCTTTCGCATCCGGCCCCATCAGTCGCGCGTTGAACGGCGAATCGTCAGTCTCCAACGGCGCCAACATCTTCTTGAGCTTCGTCAGCTCCTTGTCGCTGAAACCGGTGCCGACCCGGCCCACGAAATCCAGACCGCCGTCACCGGGTATACCCATCAACAGCGCGCCGATACCGCTGGATCGCCCGCCCTCGCCCTGACGCCAGCCACCGATCACGATTTCCTGGGTGAACCAGTTCTTGTCCTTGACCCACGACGCCGACCGTCGCCCGGGCTGGTAGGTCGAATCCCACTTCTTGGCCACCACGCCTTCCCACTGCCGACGTTTCGAGTATTCGATCGCATCGGACCCGTCGCCCTCGATCGGCCCGGGAACAATGAGTTCGGTGCCAGAGGCCAAGGTCTGGAGCAACTTTCGGCGATCGCGGTACTTGACGTTCAACAACGACCGCCCGTCGAGATACAGGATGTCGAAGGCCCAGAACTCGATGTTGGTGGCCCTGGCACGGTTCTGCATCTCCCCGAAACTCGGCACCCCGGACTCATCGAGCGCCACCACCTCACCGTCGAGCAACACGTGGTGGTCGGCCAGATCGGCGGCGACGGCAGCAAGGCCCGGATACTCCCCCGTCACATCACGCCCGCTGCGTGACCGCAGCACCACGGCACCCCGGTCGGCATCGACCAGCAACCGGTACCCGTCGAACTTGCCCTCGAAAGCCCATTGCGAGCCTTTCAGTTTCGCCACCGACCCGTGCGTCGCCAGCATGGGTGCCAGATCCCGCGGCGCCGGGGTGGGCTGCTCCTTGGTCCGATGCGCCAGCCAGTTCTTGCCATCGGTGCGGATCAACGCATAGCGCCCCGTTATCCGGTTGCCGTGCAGCGTGACGATGACTTCACCCTTTTCGGGTGTGTCGATGAACTTCTCGGCCTCATAGGTGCCCGAGTCCCAGATGATCACCTTGCCGCCGCCGTACTCCCCCTTGGGAATCGAGCCCTCGAAACTCGCATACTCCAGCGGATGGTCCTCGGTGTGCACGGCGAGGTGGTTCACCGACGGCGTGTCGGGCAGGTTCTTCGGTACCGCCCAGGACACCAGCACACCGTCGCGCTCGAGCCGAAAGTCGTAGTGCAACCGACGGGCATGGTGTTCCTGGATGACGAAGGTGTTGTCCTCACCTGTCGCGGGCGACGCGTGTGGCACGGGTTCTGGTGTCTTGGCCGCATCCCGCATGCTGCGATAGGTGGTCAGCCGGTCCGGTAGCGGTACACGCTCGTCCAGCGTCTCCAGCAGGTCCCCGTCGCGTTCGACCCGGGCCAGCACCTCGTCGTAACGCAGCTGGGTCAGCTCAGCATCATCGATCTCCGCCCACGTGCGGGGCGCAGCAACGGTCGGATGTTCGCGCCCGCGAAGGGAATACGGCGCAATGGTGGTCTTGGCGGCGCTGTTCTGGCTCCAGTCGACGAACACCTTCCCGGCCCGCAGACTCTTCGTCATCGTCGAGGTGACGAGCTTGGGCATCGCCTGTTCCAGCTGCTGGGCAACACGTTTGGCGAGCACCGAAGCACCCCGGGAGCTGACCGGATCGGTGAACGGCGCATACAGGTGCAGGCCCTTGCTGCCACTGGTCAGGGGGAAGACCGTCAACCCGATGTCATGCATCAGGTCACGCACGGCGCGTGCCACCGCACACAACTGCGTCATGGCCACACCCTCGCCGGGGTCAAGGTCGAACACCAGCCGGGTCGCGGGGCCGGGGGTGTTCTCCACGAAGCGCCATTGCGGCACATGCACTTCCAGTGCGGCCTGCTGCGCCACCCATGCCATGCCCACCACGCTGTCGATCAGCGGATAGGTGGTGGTGCCGGAGCGGTGCGTGACGCTGGCGCGGGGCAGCCAGTCCGGGGCCGACGACGCCAGCTGTTTCTCGAAGAACTCCGCCGCCTCGACACCGTTGGGCCAGCGTTTCCTGGTGACCGGGCGCCCCGCGATGTGCGGGACCATCACCTCGGCGATGCGGATGTAGTAGTCGAACACATCCTGTTTGGTGGTCCCGGTGGCGGGATAGAGCACTTTGTCAGCGTTTGTGAGCTGAACTTTGTCGAAGCGCTCCATGTCGCAAACGTATACCCGATCCGGTCAGTCCTCGTCGGGGTTCCACTCCAGCGCCGCGAACGGCTCGGTCGGCACCTCAGCGACCGCCATGCCCGCAGCGGAATCAACCGGGAAGCCATGACGTTTGAGGGCCGCGAGGCCCGCGGCGGTGCCGACATCACGGCCGGCTTTCTCACTGAGCAGCCACCGGACCTCCAACAGGTCGCAGTAAGCCTGGATGGCGGTACCTGCGAAGCCCACCGCGGCATGCGCCTGCGCCTCGAGCGGGTTGACTTCTTCGATCACCCACAACCGGGCGGCGGTGCGCTCGTCGACGTCGTGACCCACCTCACGGCACAGCTTCGCCTGGAAAGCCTGCAGATCACCGAGCAGGATGCCGGCCTGCCCCTCACCGACATTCAGGCCCGTGAGCTCCTGAAGTCGCTGCGCGTGATAGCGACGGTCCCCCACGGCGACATGGAGCCTGAGCTGACTGGGGTCGCTGGACACCGGCTCGAGCGACAGTTCGTCGACGGCGAAGCCGAGGTCGTTGAGGCGGCGGATGGTTCCCTCGACGCGATACCGGTCGTCGTAGCCGAACACCGGCTCCGCGTGCAAGGCATCCCACAGCGTGGTGTACCGGACCCGGAGGTGCTCGGCCTCGGCGATCAGCGTCTCCTCCAACTCCTCGGCCCGGTCCAGGCGTTCGGCGAGGTCCAACATGCCCATCGCGACGTTCTCCACCGCGATGTCCAGATCATTGGCGCGCTGCCCCCGGCTGAGAACCGTATGCACCTCGGATGTCTCGGCGTCGACGAACCACGCCTGCAGGATCTGCCCGTCACGGGAGAACAACGTGTTGGCCAGCGAACAGTCACCCCAGAACACCCCATGGCGGTGCAATTCCACCAGCAGGCCCGCCAGGGCGTCCAGCAGTCGTGCCCGGTGCTTGGGCTGGTCGGGCGGCAGTCGCATGAACAGTCTGCGGTACTGCCATGACCCCTCGAGATAGCGCGTCACCAGGATCGCGGTGTCGAACTCCGGCTGCACCACCAGGCCCGCCGGCCGGACGGCGGGTAGTTCCATCTCCTCCAGCTTGCGGAGCACCTCGTACTCCTTGGCCGCCAGCCGCGGCGGCATGTCCTTGACGGCCCACAGCAGATCGTCGGCCTCGACGAACTTGACCAGATGCCGGCTGGGACCGACCGCGATGTCGCGCAATGGAACGTCAGGCACGATCCATTCCGACAGCGGCCGGTCCCAGGGCAGAGCCAGGAGGCCTGGAGACGGTGCCCGGAGGCGGAACTCCGGCGCCCGCATCAGTTCAGGCGCTCGCCCGACTGCGGATGAAACAGGTGGACCGCCGCATCGGCGTGCTTGCGCAGCTTCACCGAGTCGGCCAACTTGGGCGCCGTCCGCGGATTGCACCGTGCCACCAGTTCCACGCCCGAGCCGCCGTGGGTGTACACGTAGGCTTCGGCGCCCAGGTCCTCGACGAGGTCGACGACGACGTCGACGCCGCCCGAATCGCTGATCTCCAGCTGCTCTGGCCTGATACCGAAGGTGACCTCTGACAGACCCGCTTCGGAGATCTTGGCAACATCCGCCCGGTCCAGTTCCAACACCGAATCGCCGATCTTCACGCCATTTTCGGCCACCGGCAGCGTCACCAGGTTCATCGCGGGCGAGCCGATGAAGCCGGCCACGAAGGCGTTGGCGGGCCGGTCATAGAGCTCGTTGGGCGAGGCGAACTGCTGCAGCTTGCCGAACCGCAGCACGGCCACCCGGTCACCCATCGTCATGGCCTCGACCTGGTCATGCGTGACGTAGACGGTGGTGGTACCGAGACGCCGTTGCAGCGCCGCAATCTGGGTACGGGTCTGCACCCGCAGCTTGGCGTCGAGGTTGGACAGCGGCTCGTCCATGCAGAACACCTGCGGCTCACGGACAATGGCCCGCCCCATCGCGACGCGCTGCCGCTGACCGCCGGACAGCTTGGCGGGCTTGCGGTCCAGGAACTCGGTGAGGTCCAGGATCTTGGCCGCATCCTCGACCTTGCGGCGCCGCTCGTCAGCCGGCACACCACGCAGTTTCAGGGCGAAGCCCATGTTCTCCGCGACGGTCTTGTTCGGGTACAGCGCGTAGTTCTGGAACACCATCGCGATATCGCGGTCCTTCGACGGCACACCGGTCATGTCCTTGCCGCCGATCTCGATGGCGCCCTCGTCGATGTCCTCCAGGCCGGCGAGCATCCGCAGCGCGGTGCTCTTGCCCGACCCGGACGGGCCCACCAGGACGATGAACTCACCGTCCTTGATGTCGAGGTTGAGCGAGTCGACCGCGAGTTTGTCCGACCCCTCGTAGATGCACGAGGCGTTCTTGTAAGTGATTGCTGCCATTGGTCTTCTCCGTGTCTTGTCGGGTCGTTAAGCAGTGTGGAAGGGACTTACTTGATGGCGCCGAAGGACAGTCCGCGCACCAGCTTGTTCTGCGCGAACCACCCGCAGAGGATCACGGGCAGCGCGGACATGGTTGCGGCCGCCGACAGCACGGCCCAGTACTGCCCCTCACCGGCGATGAAACCGACGAGGTAGACAGGCATGGTCTGAGCGTTCACCGCGGTCAGGTTGACCGCGAAGAAGAACTCGTTCCAGGCGAAGATCACGCAGATCAATGCGGTGGCGGCGATGCCCGGTGAGACCAGGGGCAGGATCACCTCGCGCACCGAACGCCACAGGCTCGCACCGTCGAGGCTGGCCGCCTCGAGGAGCTCACCGGGGACCTCCAGGAAGAACGACCGCATCATCCACACCGCGATCGGCAGGTTCATCGAGGTGTACAGGATGATCAGGGCCCAGATGTTGTCCAGCAGGCCGATGTTCGACACGATCACATACAGCGGCAGGATGGCGGCCACCACGGGCAGCATCTTCGTGCTCATGAAGAAGAACAGCGCGTCCTGCGTCTTGCGCACCGGCCGCAGCGACAGCGCGAATGCCGCGGGCACGCCCAGCAGCAACACCAGGATGGTCGAGATACCGGTGGCGAACACCGAATTCAGCATCGCGGGTCCGATGCCCTGCTCGAACACGGCCTTGAACTGATCCAGCGTCGGGGTGAAGAACAGCGTCGGCGGTGACGTCGCCGCGGCGCTTTCCTGCTTGAACGCCGTCAGCACCATCCAGAACACCGGGAAGAAGAACCCGAGTCCGGCGATCCACGCCACGATGCCCCACGGCGAGAACTTGCTTTTCTTCTTCTTCGTCGCCACCGACGCCGCATCCCGTGTCGCCGAGACGTTTTCGACTGTTGGAGTCATCAGGCTGCCTCTTCCTTGCCGCTGAACGATTTGAAGATCAACCGGAGGGCGAAGCTCGCGATGACCATCGTGAAGATGACCACCACCACGCCCATGGCGGCGGCCTGGCCCATGTCGAAGCCGAGGAACGCGCGCTGGTAGATGTAGAACGGCAGGTTCGCACTGGCGATACCTGGGCCGCCCTGCGTCATCATGTAGATCGCATCGAACGTGTTGACCAGGTAGATCGCGCCGAGCACGACTCCCAGTTCGATGAATCGCCGAAGATGCGGCAACGTCAACTCGCGGAAGAGTTGGAACGCCTGCGCACCGTCGACTCGACCGGCCTCCAGGATGTCTCGGGGCATCGACTGGAGGCCGGCGAGGATCAGCAACATCATGAACGGTGTCCACTGCCAGATCAGCTCGACCATGACCATGGTCAGCGGGAACTGGCCGATCCAGTCGACCGGGCCCAGCCCGACCAGCGACAGTACCCAGTTCAAGATGCCGTTCGTGGGATCGAGGATCGTGGTCTTCCAGATCAACGCGCCGGCAACGGGTGTGATCAGGAACGGCGTGATGAGCAGTGTCCGCACCACGCCGCGGCCGAGGAATGCCCGGTCGAGCAGCAATGCGATCAACAGTCCGAGCAGTGCCGAGACCAACACCACCACGACGATCAGGATCACGGTGTTCAGCGCCACCGACCAGAACTGGCTGTCCTGGACGACGGCGATGTAGTTGTTGATCCCGACGAACTGCCGGGAGCCGGGTCGAACCAGGTTCCAGGACAACGTCGAGTAGTACAGCGTGAACAGGAACGGGATCTGCGTGACGAC
This sequence comes from uncultured Mycolicibacterium sp., assembly GCA_945957405.1. Taxonomy (GTDB): domain Bacteria; phylum Actinomycetota; class Actinomycetes; order Mycobacteriales; family Mycobacteriaceae; genus Mycobacterium. The sequence goes on from CAMFLL010000222.1 coordinate 8,856, forward strand.
GATCATGAAGATCAGCGCCGGGAGCAGCGGCCCGCGCCGTCGCCAGCCTTCGGCCCGGCTCACGCCGACGTCTTGGCGTTCCCGGATCTTGCGGACCCGTTCGGCGACGGCATTCTGTTCGGCGTCAGCTCCGGTATCAGCAGTAATGGTCATCATTTCTCCTGGTAACTCTTGCCGACGACCTCGGCGTATTGCTGGGCTTGGGCCATCGCGTCTTCCACCGACTTCTGTCCGGCGATCGCCGCGCTGATCTGCTGGCTGACCCGCGTCCCGAGGTCCTGGAACTCCGGGATGCCGACGAACTGCACTCCGGTGTACGGAACCGGTTGCACCGTGGGCTTGTTGGGGGTCGCGTTCTCGATGGACTTCAGGGTCAGCGGACCGTAGGACTTCGAGATCGCCTGGTATTCCGGCAGTTCGGTGTACGTCGAGGTCCGGCTACCCGGTGGGACACGCGCCCACCCGAGTTGCTCGCCGACCAGCTTCATGTAGTCCTTGCTGGTCATCCACGAGATGAACTTCCACGCACCGTCGGGGTTCTTGGCGGCCTTGGGGATCGCCAGCGCCCAGGTGTACAGCCAGCCCGAATTCGGTTTCTCCGCGATGGGCGCGGGCAGGTACCCGATCTTGCCCTGCAGTTCGGGGTACTCCTTGGGATCCTCGAGCACCGACACCGCCGATGTGGCGTCGTACCACATGGCCGTCTGGCCCTGACCGAACAGGTTGGCGCATTCCTGGAAACCTGTTGACGCCGCGCCGAGTTCGCCGGATTCACGCAGCGTGTCGACGTAGAAGTTGACGGCCTTGGTGACCTCCGGGCTGTTGAGCTGGGCGTTCCAGTTCTCGTCGAACCAACGCCCGCCGAATGTGTTGATCACGGTGTCCAGCGGCGCCAGCACCTCACCCCAGCCGGGCTTGCCGCGCAGGCAGATCCCGGCCCGGTCGTCGGTCTTGAGCTGCTTGGCCCAGTCCCGCACCTCCTGCCAGGTCGGCTGATAGTTCGGGTCCTGCGGCACCTGGATACCGGCCTGCTCGAAGAGGTCCTTGCGGTACATCAGGAACGACGACTCGCCGTAGAACGGGACGGCGTACATGTTGCCGTCGTAGGACAGTGAGTCCCGCAGCGACGGTATGAAATCGTTCTCGTCATATCCCGGCGTGTTCTTGGCGTAGTCCGAGAGGTTGACCAGCCAGTCGGTCTTTGCCCACTGGGGCGTTTCGAAGTTGCTGATCATCACGACGTCGAACTCGCTGCCGCCCATCGCCGTGGACATCGTGATCTTGGCGCGCGCCTGGTTCTCCGACAGCGAGATGAATTTCAGCTTGGTGCCGGGATTCTCCTTCTCGAATTCCGAGGACAACTTCTGGGCGTCCGTCATCTGCGCGTTGGACACCATCGCGATCGTCACCTCGTCGCCCGAGGCTCCGAAGCTTCCGGCCCCGGCGCAGCCGGCGGTGAACACCAGCCCGGTCGCGGCCGCGCACACGGCCAGTCGGTGTACAGCTCTTCGTAGCGTTTTCACCATCACCTCACTTGTCGTGGCTGAGCAGCCAACGGGCACAATCGATATCGCACACCAGAAACTTCGCCAGGCCACCCCGCAACGCACCGAGAACGGCGCGATGCTTGCCTGACCCACTTGCCACCAGGATCGTGGTCTTGCACGCCCGGATGTCTTCGAGCGCAACCGATACCGCGCGGCGCTGAAGCTCACTGTCGACCGGCACACCGGCCGCGTCGAAGAACCGGCCGCCGATCTCGCCAACGGCACCCAGTGCCACCAGCTCCTCGAGCACGCTCGAGTCCAGGAAGTTCCCCTCGAACAGGGTCGTCGACGTCGAGACCGCGCCGATACCGAAGACCATCATGTTGGCGAGCCGCCCCGCGTCGAGCGTGCGCGACATCCCCGAATCGCTGCGGATCGAGGCCACGGTGGCGGCGTCGGCATACAGCGGAGCAGGCAGCCGGTAGGTGTCGGCATGCAGCACCTCGGCGCAGCGGCTGAGGATGAACTCGGTGCCGGTCTGGTACGCGGCGGTCGAGATGGAACCGTCGAGTTGGACGACGGCGCGGCAGGTACTGACGCCGGGGGTCAGCGCGCGGGCCACGGCGACCGTCTCCGGGCCCCAGGTGAAGCCAAGGGTGTCCTCGGGTGCCAGTCGGCGCTGCAGCAGTGCCGCGGCGGCGCGGCCGACGCTGGAGAACGCGTCGGGCCGGCCCGGCGAGCCGACGTCGATTCCGTGGCCGGTCACCACAGACTCGGCCAGACCGAAGCGGTGCTCGAGCGCACGCTCCTCGTCGGCGTGCAGGTCCTCGCGCAGATCCGAGGGCACCACGACCTCGATCCGGACCAGGCCGCGCTGCTTGGCCCTGGCAACCAGCCGTCCGGCCGTCGGCCTGGACACACCGAGACGTTTAGCAATCTCCGCCTGTGTCAATCCGTCGAGGAAATACATCGTGGCGGCGCGCAGGGCCAATCGCAGGTCCTCCGGCTTCACGCCGTTGGCTCCCACGGTGGACTCTGCAGCGGTCACTGGGGACCTTTCGTGTGTGAGCATATGCTCAGGGGTGCGAGTAGATGCTCATCACGCTAACATGCAAAGTGTGACGCACACAACAGTTTCTAAGCTGAGCAGCTCGACACTGGACCAGGTGCACATCGCGAAACCGAGCTATGACCGCAGCTCAGTGCGCATCGGCATCGTGCATTTCGGGGTTGGAGGGTTCCATCGCGCGCACCAGGCGATGTACGTCGACCAACTGCTCGAACAGGGAAAAGCCCAGGACTGGGGCATCTGCGGGGTGGGGGTGATGCCGGCCGACCGCCGCATGAAAGATGCCCTGGACGCCCAGGACGGGCTGTACACCCTGATCCTGGTGAATCCCGACGGCACCAGGGAGCCCCGCGTGATCGGGTCGATCCTCGACTACCTCTACGCACCCGATGACCCCGAAGCGGTCATCGAGATGCTCGCCGCACCCACCACCCGAATCATCTCGCTGACCATCACCGAGGGCGGCTACCACAATTCGGCCACCGCCGACGAAGGTTCGGTCTTCGGCCTCGTCACCGCAGCGCTGCAGCGGCGGCGCGAACGCGGGGTCGGCTCGCCGACCATCGTGTCGTGCGACAACATCGAGGGCAACGGCGACGTGGCCCGCGCGGCCTTCACCGGATACGCCGAGCGCACCCATCCCGGCCTGGCGCAGTGGATGACCGAGCACACCAAGTTCCCCAACTCGATGGTCGACCGCATCACCCCCGTCACCACGCCCGACGTCATCGAGGCGCTGGCCGAGGACTTCGGTGTCGAGGACCGCTGGCCCGTCGTCGCCGAACCCTTCACGTCGTGGGCGCTCGAGGACGACTTCTCCGACGGCCGGCCACCGTATGAGGACGTCGGCGTCTTGATGGTGGAGGACGTCACGCCCTACGAACTGATGAAGCTACGGCTGCTCAACGCCAGCCATCAGGGCCTCTGCTATTTCGCCTACCTGGCCGGGTACCGCCTGGTGCACGACGCCGCCGCGGACCCGCTGTTCGCCGATTTCCTGCTGGCCTACATGCACGACGAGGGCGCGCCCACCCTCAAGCCGGTGCCCGGCATCGATCTGCCCGTCTATGAGCGCACGCTCATCGAA
>CAMFLL010000223.1 GCA_945957405.1 uncultured Mycolicibacterium sp.
ATGTCACACCGTCGGTGACCAGCAGCAGCCCGGCTATCCCGCCGATGAGCGTCGAACGGCTGATCCGGCGCACGGTACGGGCCACCAGGATCACCAGCACGACGCCCAGCACCGCGGCCGAGAACCGCCACCCCAGGCCGTTGTAGCCGAAGATGCCCTCGCCGAGGGCGATCAACTGTTTACCGACCGGTGGATGCACCACCAGGCCGAATCCGGGGTTGTCCTCGACGAAGTGGTTGTGCCACACCTGCCAGGCCTGCGGCGCGTAATGCTTTTCGTCGAAGATCGGCGTGCCGCCGTCGGTCGGCGACTGCAGGTTGAGGAATCGGGTGATTGCCGCGAGCGTGCCGACGATCGCGGTCATCACCCACCCCTGGAGGCGGTCGACCGGCCCGAAATCGGCGACGGGGACGAGCGGGCCGGGGCTGATCACGGGTGCGGCGCGCTCCGGCAACACGGGACTGGGAGCGGTCATCAGAGACGATCGTAGGCTGTCGGGTATGACTGGCGGCCGACTGTTGCTGGCTGCCACCCCTCTGGGCCAGCCCGGCGACGCGTCCACGCGGCTGCGGATGGCCCTCGGTACGGCCGATATCGTCGCCGCCGAGGACACCCGCCGGGTCCGCGCCCTGGCCCAGACGCTGGAGGTCCGTATCACCGGGCGGGTCCTCAGCCTGTTCGACCAGAACGAGGCGACCCGGGTGCCTGCCCTGGTCGACGAGATCCGCGGCGGCGCCACGGTGCTGGCGGTCACCGATGCGGGCATGCCGTCGATCAGCGACCCGGGTTACCGCCTGGTGGCCGCGTGTGTAGCGGCCGACCTGCCGTTGACATGCCTGCCCGGGCCGTCGGCGGTGACGACGGCGCTGACGGTGTCTGGCCTGCCGGCGGACCGGTTCTGCTTCGAGGGTTTCGCGCCCCGCAAACAGGCCGCCCGCCGGGCCTGGCTCGCGGCGCTGGCCACCGAGCAGCGCACGTGCGTGTTCTTCGAGTCGCCCCGCCGGCTGGCCGAGTGTCTGCACGACGCGGTGGCCGAACTCGGTGGCGACCGCCGCGCCGCCGTGTGCCGCGAACTGACGAAGACGCACGAGGAGGTCATCCGCGGCACGCTGGCCGAACTGGCCGAGTGGGCCGACGACAAGGTGCTGGGCGAGATCACCGTCGTGCTCGCCGGCGCCACCCCGATCGCCGACGTCGACACGCTGGTGGATCAGGTCGCCGAACTGACGGCCGACGGGATGGGCGTCAAGGACGCCTGCCAACGCGTCATCGCCGCGAATCCAGGCGCACCGTCGCGACGCGAGCTCTACGACGCCGTTCTACGCTCGCGCGAGGCGCACTGACGCATTTCCGGCGCTGCAGGTGAGACCAATCGTCGCCGCCGCCTTGTCCAGGCACTCCTGCCACTCGGCGTCCGGGTCGGAGTCGGCGGTGATCCCGCCCCCGACACCCAGGACGGCGTGCCCGGTGCGGTCGAACTCGACGGTCCGGATCGCGACGTTCAATTCCATACCGGCGACGGGTGATGCCAAACCGATTGCGCCGCAATACACCCCGCGGCGCGCCGACTCCCAGTGTGCCAGCAGCTGCCGGGCGCGCAGTTTGGGCGTGCCGGTGACCGAAGCGGGCGGGAACGAGGCGTCCAGGATGGCGCGGGCCGGCACGTCGACGGGAACCCTCGCGGTCACGGTCGACACCAGGTGCCAGACGCCGGGAGCCGGGCGCACGGCAAGCAGTTCGGGCACCGTCACCGACCCCGTCACGGCGACCCGGCTCAGGTCGTTGCGCACCAGATCGACGATCATGACGTTCTCGGCCACATCCTTGACCGACGCCCGCAACGCAGCCGGATCGGCATGCAGCGGGAGAGTGCCCTTGATCGGGCTCGACGTCAGGCGCTCACCGTGGCGGCGCAGGAAGACCTCCGGCGACAGCGACGCGACCGCTCCCCAGCCGCCCGCCAGGTACGCCGCGCGCGCCGGGGCGGTCGCCTCGACGGCGTCGGCGAAGAAGTCCAGCGAGGAACCGGTGGCCACGCCGGTGAACTGCGTGCACACGCACGCCTGGTAGACCTCGCCCGCGGCGATGGCGTCCAGGCAGGCCCGCACCCCGGCACCGTGCGCCGACTGATCGGGCGCCGTCCAGGTGATGTGCCACGGCGACGGCCCCACCGCGGGACCTTGCAGCGCATCCCGCAGCCACGTGGGCATCCCGTCGCCGGTCAGGCTTTCGAACCACCAGGCGCCGTCGGCGTCGCAGCGCAGCACGCAGTCGGTCCAACCGCCCGCGGCAACAGGAACCCGGGATCCTGACCCGTCGGACCCGCCGTCGGGGTAGGACAGGTATCCGACCCAGCCACCGCCGACGGCAGGCGAGCCGTCACCCGGGGCGACGTCGAACACGGTCCCGGGGTCGACCGGTTCGATCATCACCGAGGGGGCGATGACAGCGCTCGAGTCGAACCAGCCACCGCTCAGCGCGGCCGGCGGCGACAGCCCGTTCCGTGCGGCGGCCCCGGCCACGGCGCGCAGCACCGCGGCGGGGGTGCCGAGGTCGCCGAGCCGGTCGGTGCGCATCGCACCAGGATGACCGGTGCCGCGAGCAGACGCAAAGGGCCCGCCGAAGCGGCCAGGAACGCCCCCTTTGCGGCTGTTCGCCGGGACAGGCTAGCGGCTGATCTGGCGCGGGACCGTCACCGTCGCCAGTTTCTCGGGGTTCCGCATGGCGTAGAAGTTGGTGATCTTGCCGTCGATGATCTCGACGGTGACCACGCCTTCGAGGTTGTCGCCCAGGTACAGCACCAGGGCGGGTGCGCCGTTGTAGATCGCCGGTTCGGCCCGTCCCTCCGGCCCGCCCAGTTTGATCAGCCCGATCACCAGCTTGGCGACCTTGGTGGCCCCGGCGACCGGCCGGCGGGCCGCACTGGCCTTCCCGTCGCTGTCGGCCGTCCACACCACATCCGGCGACAGCATCGACACCAGGCCGGCCATGTCGCCGGTGGCGGCGGCGGCGAAGAACTGCGCTGTCAGCTCCATCGACAGCGCGGGATCCACGGGTTCGTACCGCTTGCGGCGGGCCCGGACGTGCTCGCGGCTGCGGTGCGCCATCTGACGTACCGCCGCCGCGGATTTGCCGACCGCCGAGGCGATTTCGTCGTAGTCGAAGCCGAACACCTCGCGCAGGACGAAAACCGCCCGCTCGTCGGGGCTCAACGTCTCGAGCACGACCATCATCGCCATCGACACCGATTCGGCCAGCACCACATCGGCCGCGGCGTCCTTCTGTTCCACCAGCAGCGGCTCCGGCAGCCAGGGCCCGACGTACTCCTCGCGCCTGCGCGACTGTGCGCGCAGGGCGTTGAGCGACTGGCGCGTGACCAGTTGGGCGAGATAGGCCTTGGTGTCGCGTACCGTCGTCAGGTCCACCTCGGCCCAGCGCAGGTAACTCTCCTGCAGGACGTCATCGGATTCCGTTGCCGTGCCGAGTATTTCGTAGGCGATGGTGAACAGCAACGGCCGCAGACTAGTGAACCGGTCGGCGTGCTCGTCGCCGGTCATCGGACGGGCGCTCCCTCGCGCGTATCGGCCAATTGTGCGGTGCGCCAGTCACTCTTCAACCAGAAGTAGGAGCCTGGCTTGCCGGCTTCGCGGCGCAGCGAGGTCACCGTGAACCGGCACACCTGTTCCTTGATGAACGCCGCGGTCCGCCCGCCGATATAGGCGCGGATCGGCCGGTCGTCGGTGTGCGCCAACTGAACGGTGCCGTAGGTGCGGCCGACACTGATGCACTGCCCGGTGAACGCCTGGCTGATGGGCTTGGGCTGACCACCGGCGATGCGCGCCAGCACGGTTTCGGCCGCCTGCGCGCCGAGTGGCAGCGCCGCCTGGCAGCTCATCCGCAGGGGCAGGCCCGACGGTGACGCGGCATCGCCGGCGGCGATGATGCGTGGGTCGTCGATGCTGGTGAGGGTTTCATCGGTGCGCAGGCGGCCCAGGCCGTCGGTGCTGAGCCCGCTGGCCGCGGCCAGACCCGGCACGCCGAATCCGGCGGTCCACACAGTGGCCTGGCTGGGCAGTTCGCGGCCGTCGGACAGGGTCACCCGGTCGGCGGCGATGGCGGCGACGGTCGCCCCTTCCACCACGCGGACCCCGAGCTTGCGCAGCGCCTTGGCCACGGATTTGCGGCCGGACGACCCGAGCGACGGGCCCAGCGCGTCGCCGACCAGGGTGACCTTGCGGCCGGCTTCGGCGAACTCGGATGCGGTCTCGATACCGGTCAGGCCGCCGCCGACCACCACAACGGGCGCGGTCATCGGAACGTCCTGCAGGCGTGCGCGTAGCCGCTGCGCCTCTTCCAATTCGCTGATCGGATAAGCGAATTCGGTGGCTCCCGGCACCGCTGCTGGAACGGCCCCGGTGCTGCCGACGGCGTAGATCAGGTAGTCGTAGTCCAGGACCGAGCCGCCGGCGAGCTCGACGCGCCGAGCGCCGGCATCGATGCGGGTGGCCGAGTCGACGACCAGCTCGGCACCGGAGGCCAGCACGTCGTCGTAGGACTCGGTGGCGTCATCGCTGCCGACCACCAACTGGTGCAACCGGATCCGTTCGACGAAACGGGGCCGGGCGTTGAGCAGGGTGACCGCCACGTCGGGGTTCTTGCCCAGCCGGTTGGCTGCCAGCACGCCGGCATAACCGCCGCCGATCACGACAACCCTGGTCTTCTGCTCGCTCATGTCTGCTCCTTCGTCAGGTCGGCTCCGCGTCGAGCCGGGCTGACCTCAAGACACCGTCCGGAAGCGGTCTGTGACAGGCGCTCGTCGATTTGTGGCGCAGATCACTCCACCTGATAGCGCGGGAAGACCGCCTGCGGTGCGGGCAGCTCCGTGCCGGAGACGATCCGCGTCGCGATCGCGGTGAAATCCCGTTGGTCCTCGGGCTGCCCGAGCAGGTCGAGCAGTTGGCCCGCCGCGGTCGGCATGACCGGCTGCACCAGCAGCGCCGCGATCCGGACCGCCTCGAGCGTGGTGTAGAGCACCGTGGCGAACCGTTCCTGATCGGCGGCTTCCGACGACTTGCGCAGCACCCAGGGCTCCTGCGCCGAGAAGTACCGGTTGGCGGCGCCGAGCATCAGCCAGATCGCCTCCAGGGCCAGATGCATGGCCTGGTCGTCGAAATGTGTCCGCGCCTTGTCGAGCAGACCGTCTGCCTGGGCCAGTAGGGCGTCGTCGTCGGCGGTCAGCGGCCCCGGGGTGGGGACCACCCCGTCGAGGTTCTTGGCGACCATCGACAATGACCGCTGGGCCAGATTGCCCAGCTCGTTGGCCAGATCGCTGTTGATCCGGCCGATGATCGCCTCTTCGCTGTAGCTGCCGTCCTGGCCGAACGGCACCTCGCGCAGGAAGAAGTAGCGGACCTGGTCCAATCCGAATGCGTCCACCAGGTTCAGCGGGTCGACCACGTTGCCCACCGACTTGCTCATCTTCTCGCCGCGGTTGAGTAGGAAGCCGTGCACGAAGACTTTGCGCGGTAACTCGATGCCGGCCGACATCAGAAACGCCGGCCAGTACACGGTGTGGAACCGGATGATGTCCTTACCGATCATGTGCAGGTCGGCGGGCCAATAGCGGCGGAAGAGCTCGGAATCGGTGTCGGGGAAGCCGACGCCGGTCAGGTAGTTGGTCAATGCGTCGACCCAGACGTACATAACGTGGTCGGGATGTCCGGGAACCGGAACACCCCAGTCGAACGTGGTGCGCGAGATGGACAGGTCGCGCAACCCGCCGGAGACGAAGCTGATCACCTCGTTCCGCCGGACATCGGGCGCGATGAACTCGGGGTGGGCGTCGTAATGGGCCAGCAGTTTGTCGGCGTACGCAGACAGTCGGAAGAAGTAGGTCTGCTCCTCGGTCCACGTCACGGGCGCACCGGTGTCGGTGGCGACCCGGACCCCCTCGGCGTTGACAGTGGTCTCCGATTCGCCGAAGAAGGCCTCATCGCGCACCGAATACCAGCCGGAGTACGAGTCGAGATAGATGTCGCCCGCGTCGGACATCCGCTGCCAGATCGCCTTGGACGCGTCGTAGTGGTCGGCGTCCGATGTGCGGATGAAGCGGTCGAAGGAGACACCGAGCTTCTCCTGCAACCGCTGGAAGACATCGGAGTTGCGGTTGGCCAGTTCGGCAGTCGGAATGCCCTCCGCCGCGGCCGTCTGCGCCATCTTGAGGCCGTGCACATCGGTTCCGGTCAGGAAGCGGACGTCGTATCCGTCGAGGCGTTTGAACCGCGCGATGGCATCCGTCGCGATGTACTCATAGGCGTGTCCGACGTGCGGGGCACCGTTGGGGTAGGCGATCGCGGTCGTGACGTAGTAAGGCTCGCTCATCAGGCCTTCAGCTTATTGTGTGGCCGTGGTTTCGAAACGCTCAGCCAACAGAGAAGCGCCTCCCTCACCCGAACCTCTCGCGCCGTTGATCGATGCCCACACCCACCTCGACTCATGCGGTGCGGTCACCGCGGACGATGTCCGTCAGATCGTCGACCGGGCCGCGGCTGTGGGCGTCGAGGCCGTCGTGACCATCGCCGACGATCTGGAGGCCGCGCAGTGGGCCGCACAGGCAGCGGTCTGGGACGACCGCGTCCACGCAGCCGTCGCGCTGCACCCGACGCGGGCCAACGCCCTCGACGATCACGCCAAGGCCGTGCTGAGCGACCTGGCGGCGCAGCCGCGTGTGGTGGCGATCGGCGAGACGGGTATCGATCTGTACTGGCCGGGCCGGCTCGATGGCTGCGCCACCCTGGCCGAGCAGCGCGACGCCTTCGCGTGGCACATCGACCTGGCCAAGCGCAGCGGCAAACCGCTGATGATCCACAACCGTGACGGCGACGAGGCCGTGCTGGACGTGCTGCGTGCCGAGGGTGCGCCGGAGGCGGTGATCTTCCACTGCTTCTCGTCGGGTCCGGAGATGGCGCGTACGTGTGTCGACGCCGGCTGGTATCTGAGCCTGTCGGGCACCGTCAGCTTCCGCAACGCGACCGCGCTGCGTGAGGCGGCGCTGCTCATCCCGCCTGGTCAGCTGCTGGTCGAGACCGATGCGCCGTTCCTGACGCCGCACCCGTACCGGGGCGCGCCCAATGAGCCGTACTGCCTGCCGTACACGGTGCGCGCGCTGGCCGATCTCACCGGACGGCCTGCGCAGGAGCTGGCCGCGGATTCGTCGGCGAACGCACGCCGCGTGTACCGTCTTTCGGGAGACGACGGCGTCATCGGTGTGGTGGAGGTTTAAAAGTCCACTAAGACAACGGTTCGGCGAGTTGCCCGCGCATATATGGGTTCGTTACCGTCTTGTTATTATTCGTGACTCTTTGAGGCCTGCTGCGGGCCGGTCACCTGTTGGAAGCTTGGGATGAAACGCGCGTGAACGTAGTCACGAAACTGCATGAGTCGAGATCACCGATACTGCGGGTACTGGTAGCGGCCCTTCTGCTCACGCTGATCTTCGCGGGCGGATACGCGGTGGTTGCCCATAAGACCGTGACGCTGGCCGTGGACGGCACCCCGTTGACCGTCACGACCATGAAAACACGGGTCATCGACGTCGTCCGCGAGAACGGATTCGAGGTCACCGACCGCGACGATCTCTTCCCGGCCGCCGATCAGTCCGTCCAGGACGCCGAGACGATCGTGCTGAAGCGCAGCAGGCCCGTGGAGGTCTCCCTCGACGGGCAGAACAGTAAGCAGATGTGGACCACCGCCTCCACGGTCGACGAAGCCCTGGCGCAGCTGCGGATGACGGATACCGCCCCCGCGGCCGCCTCGCGCGGCAGCCGCGTCCCCCTCGAGGGCATGGCCTTGCCGGTGGTCAGCGCCAAAACGGTGCAGATCAACGACGGTGGCGTGGTCGATACCGTGCACCTGGCGGCCCCGAACGTCGCGGGTCTGCTGGCCGCGGCCGGCGTGCCGCTGGAGCAGAGCGATCAGGTGGTTCCCGCGGCGTCCAGCCCGGTCATCGCCGGCATGCAGATCCAGGTGACCCGCATCCGGATGGAGAAGGTCACCCAGCAACTGCCTCTCGAACCGAACGCTCAGCGCATCGAAGACGTGTCCATGAACATGAGCCGACAGGTGGTCGAGGACCCCGGGACCCCCGGCCTTCAGGACGTCACATTTGCTGTAGCTAAAGTCAACGGCGTCGAAACGGGACGGCTGCCCGTTGCTAACGTCGTCCTGACGCCGGCCAGGGATTCCGTGTTGCGGGTGGGTGCCAAACCTGGGACAGAAGTCCCACCGGTGAACAACGGCCTCATCTGGGACGCCCTCGCCAGGTGCGAATCAGGTAACAATTGGGCCATCAATACGGGTAACGGTTTCTTCGGTGGGGTCCAATTTGACCAGAACACATGGGAAAGACAGGGCGGACTGCGATATGCTCCTCGTGCAGATCTGGCAACCCGTGAAGAACAGATAGCCATTGCGGAGATCACACGAGCGCGTCAGGGCTGGGGAGCGTGGCCAGTGTGTAGTGGGAGGGCAGGTGCATCGTGACAATTAGGTTGCTCGGTCGCACTGAGATCAGAAACCTAGCTAAGGAACTCGATTTCCGACCCCGGAAGTCGCTGGGCCAGAACTTTGTTCATGATGCGAACACCGTCCGCAGGATTGTGTCCGCTTCGAGCATCAATCGTCATGACAACGTGATCGAGGTCGGTCCCGGCCTGGGATCGTTGACACTCGGTCTCCTCGACCGCGGTGCGACGGTGACGGCGGTCGAAGTGGATCCGGTCTTGGCACAACGCCTTCCGCAGACCATTGCTGCGCATTCGCACAGCGAGATCCACCGGTTGTCGGTGCTCAACCAGGACATCCTGACGCTGCGTCAGGATGAATTGGAGACTCCGCCCACCGCGTTGGTCGCCAATCTGCCGTACAACATCGCAGTTCCGGCACTGTTGCACCTGCTCGCGGAGTTCCCGTCCATCAAGACCGTCATGGTCATGGTGCAGGCCGAAGTCGCCGAGCGCCTGGCTGCTGAGCCGGGTAGCAAAGATTACGGTGTGCCAAGCGTCAAGGTGCGGTTCTACGGTCGGGTGCGTCGTTACGGCATGGTGTCGCCGACGGTGTTCTGGCCGATCCCGCGGGTGTACTCCGGGCTGGTCCGTATCGACCGGTACGAGACCTCGCCGTGGCCTGCCGACGAGTCGTTCCGCGATCAAGTTTTCGAGCTGATCGACATCGCGTTCGCGCAGCGTCGGAAGACGTCCCGGAATGCTTTCCTGGAATGGGCGGGCTCGGGCAACGAGTCGGCCAGCCGATTGCTTGCCGCGAGCATCGATCCGGCGCGCAGAGGCGAGACCCTCTCGGTCGCTGATTTTGTACGGTTGTACCAGCGTTCGGGTGAGTCGGGTCAGGCTCAGGAGCACGCACCGGTTCTCTAGCGGTCGACGATGCGCGGCGACGGAGGAGCCCGGCTGAGAAGCCGCGCAATCAGGCCTAGCGCACGCTACGGATGAACACGTCGATGAACTGCGTGCAGCTCTCGTAGCGGTGCTCGGGGTCCTTGGCCAGCGCTTTGGCGATGATCAGGTCTGTCGCGTGCGGTATCCACGCGACGCGCCGGGACAACGGCGGCGGGTGCTTGTTCAGATGCGCCTCGATCAGTCCACCCGTCGTGGTGGCGGTGAACGGCGGAATGCCGGTGATCAGTTCGACCGCTGTGCACGCCAGCGAGTACTCGTCGCTGGCGGCGGACGGCATCCGACCCTGTAGTACCTCGGGCGAGGCATACGGCAGTGACGCCTGGACCAGGCGGCCGGTCCGCGGCGCACCCTGATGCGTGATCCGTTTGGCGGGATCGAGTGACAGCCGCGACGCGGAGTCTCGGCCGAGCCTCTGCGCCATGTCTTCGGCCAGCGAGTGCGCCACCCCGAAATCGATGAGGACGGCGCCACCTTCGGTGAAATCCGTGTGCACCAGGATGTTGGCCGGTTTGACGTCGCAGTGCACGATGCCCCTGCGGTGTGTGTAGTCCAGCGCGTCGGCGATCTGGCGTAAGGCAGCGAAGCGGTCGGCGCGGGTGTGGACCGTGGTCACGTCGCCACCGTCGACGTAACTCATGGCGACCCAGTGGTCGCCGAGCTCGACGAATTTGATGACGTGCGGATGGTCAAGTCCGCTGACCAGGGCGAACTTGCGTTGCAGCGCGGCCGTGTGGGCGGTGTCGCGGTGCTGCTCGTCGAGCACCTTGAGCGCCACGGGCAGGCTGTCGGAGAGCCGGTGTGCCAGGTACACCGTGGCACTCCCGCCACGTCCCAGCGTCTTGTCGATGACGTAGCCGCAGTAGTCTTCACCAGCGCGCGGCACACGACCAGCCTAAACCGAATGCCTCGGCCGCTTCGCCGACTCGTCCTCGCCGTTCGCCGGACATATTCGCGGTCGGGCGTACTCTCGTCCGGTGACCGCGTCTGATGGCAACACCGCCGCCGAATGGGTGCCCACCGGTTCGGTGACGGTGCGGGTGCCCGGCAAGGTCAATCTGTACCTGGCCGTGGGGGACGTCCGCGACGACGGCTACCACGAACTGACCACCGTCTTCCACGCCGTGTCGCTGTTCGACGAGGTCACGGTGCGCACCGCCGATGTGATGTCGCTCGACGTCATCGGCGAGGGGGCCGATGTGCTGCCTGTCGACGAGCGCAATCTGGCGTGGCAGGCCGCCGAACTGATGGCCGAGCACGTCGGGCGCACCCCCGACGTCGCGATCACCATCGAGAAGGCCATCCCGGTGGCCGGGGGCATGGCCGGCGGCAGCGCCGATGCCGCCGCGGTGCTGGTCGCGATGAACACGCTGTGGGAACAGGGTGTGCCGCGCCGCGACCTGCACACGTTGGCCGCGCAGCTGGGCAGCGACGTGCCCTTCGCCCTGCACGGCGGCACGGCCCTGGGCACGGGGCGGGGTGAAGAGCTCGCAACGGTCTTGTCCCGCAACATGTTCCATTGGGTGCTGGCCTTCGCCGACCACGGCCTTTCGACACCTGCGGTGTTCAACGAAATCGACCGGCTGCGCGGTGCGGGCACGCCACCGCAAGTGGGTGAGGCCGAACCGGTGCTGGCCGCGCTGGCCGCCGGGGACCCCGCCGAGCTGGCCCCGCTGCTGGGCAACGAACTGCAGCCCGCAGCACTGAGCCTCAACCCGGCGCTGCGGCGCACCCTGCGCGCGGGCACCGAGGCGGGCGCCCTGGCGGGCATCGTGTCCGGGTCGGGCCCGACATGCGCGTTCTTGTGCCCGACGGCGTCCGCGGCCGTCGACGTCGGCACCGAACTGGCCGGCGCCGGGGTGTGCCGCACCATTCGAGTCGCCAGTGGCCCCGTGCACGGTGCCCGGGTGGTCCCGACGCCCGACACCGTCTGATCGGTGGTCGCCCGGCCAACCGGTCGGGTGTGACTGAGGTCTCAACCCGCTCGAAAGTTTTGCGGTTACTTAAGAGGAGTTTAAGATGATGCGCGGTGATGGGTAGCGATCAGATCGACGGCACCAGGTTCAAGCCCGCCGGCTTTGCCGGCGGGTCGCCGTCTGGTAGCCACGCTGCACCAATCCGAGATCTAACCGCAGCACAATCGTGTGCGCGCGCCTCCTTGAGGGCGCCCACAGGCTGGCGCAGCATTAGTTGCCGGTTGCCATCCAGAAATGCGTCGTCTACGTCGTCGCTCCGGAAACCGAGGAGGTCCTCGTGAGCAGGTTCACCGACAAGATGTATTACAACGCCCGGACCAGCGCCAAGGGGATGGTGACCGGCGAGCCCCTTGAACCGGTTCGGCACAGCTGGGGCGAGGTGCACGAGCGTGCCCGCCGCATCGCCGGCGGCCTGGCCGCCGCGGGTGTGGGCCCCGGTGACGCCGTCGGTGTCCTGGCGGGCGCGCCCGTCGAGATCGCACCCACCGCACAGGGCCTGTGGATGCGCGGCGGCAGCCTGACGATGCTGCACCAGCCGACGCCGCGGACCGACCTGGTGATGTGGGCCGAGGACACCATGAACGTCGTCGACATGATCGAGGCCAAGGCCGTGATCGTGTCCGATCCCTTCCTGGTGGCCATCCCGGTGCTCGAGGAGAAGGGCCTCACGGTCCTCAAGATCGAGGACCTGCTGGCCGCCGAGCCGATCGATCCCGTCGAGTGCGACGAGGACGATCTGGCCCTCATGCAGCTGACGTCGGGCTCCACCGGATCCCCGAAGGCCGTGCACATCACGCACCGCAACCTCTACTCCAACGCCGAGGCGATGTTCATCGGCGCGGAGTACGAGGTCGACAAGGACGTCATGGTCAGCTGGCTGCCGTGTTTCCATGACATGGGCATGATCGGCTTCCTGACCGTCCCGATGTACTTCGGTGCTGAGCTGGTCAAGGTCACCCCGATGGACTTCCTGCGCGACACGCTGCTGTGGGCCAAGCTCATCGACAAGTACAAGGGCACCATGACGGCCGCCCCGAACTTCGCCTACGCG
>CAMFLL010000224.1 GCA_945957405.1 uncultured Mycolicibacterium sp.
CTTCGTCGGCAGCGTCAGATGTGTATAAGAGACAGGTCCAAGGCAATACTCGGCGCGACCGTCATGATGCTGACTCTGGGCCCCCTGCTGGCTGCCACTTTGGCCGCACTGGGCTACGTGTGCGGCCCCTGACCGCCGAGGTCAACTGCTCCGCGGACCGAATCGCCGATAGGCGACGATCCCGCCGCCCACCAGGATGCCGAGCACCGCGGCACCCATGAGCCAGAGCACCGAGCTCACCGGCTTCGACGGTGCGCCCGGAGCCTGAGACGCCGCGGCGGGTGGTGTCGATGCAGGTTGAGGTGCGGCGGCCGAGTCCGCAGCCGCAGAGCTGGTAGACGCGGAGCCCGTGGTCGCGGTGAATGTGACTGAACCCGTGATTGGATGGCCGTCTGCCGACACCACCCGGTAGTTCACAGAGTAGCGACCGGCAGGCGCGCCCGCTCGGACAGCGGTCCGCGCCCGTGGTCCGCTGACGGCAGCAGTGCCTGAGGACCAGTCCGTTCCGTCCTCGGACTGGACCACAATCGTCGCGAATGTCGCAGCAATGTCCTGGTTGAATTCCAGGACGACCTCAGGCGGAGGCGCGGCGACCGTGGACGTATCCGCGGGCTGCGAGCCGACGAGCTCCGAATGCGCCGCCGCGGTACTGATTCCCCATCCGAGCGATACCGACGCCAGAACCAGCGTGGCGACCACAACGCCGACCACCCCTCGAGTGGTGTCCGTGAGCTGATTCATCCTCATCCGCGGCTTCCCGTCTTCGCTCATCTAACGTAAAGCACTGCGCTGCAACCATTGCTGCCATGGCACGCTCCAGTCACCGTTCTGCCACTGTTGCAGGGGCTTGCCGCCAGTATTGCGGACCTCGACGATGTCACCGGGTCGCGCGAAGTTGTAGTACCACTCGGCGTTGGCCGCGCTCAGGTTCAAGCAGCCCGCCGAGACGTTGGTGTTGCCCTGCGCCCAGACCGTCGCCTCACGTTCATGCAGATAGATGCCGTCCGGGCTGATACGTACCGCGAACGGCACGAGAATCTTGTAACCCGACGATGATTCGACAGGGAGCCCGTAGGTCGACGAGTCCATCAGCACCGGGTTCTGCTTTTCCATCACCGTGTAGGTGCCAGGCTGTGTCCAGAACGAAATAGCCCGTCCGTTGACCGTTTCGGTGCCGCCGCGGCCCATCGACGTCGGCATCGTGCGCAACAGCTTGCCGTCCTCGTACACACTGACCTGCTTGGTGGTGTCGTCGGCGATGGCCACCCGCGCGGAGCCGATCCGGAAACCCACCGCCGAGTCCTCCAGCCCGAATGCGCCACCACCGAGGTCCACGCCGTACAACTGCGCGTCGACATCGACCTGAGTGCCGGCGGGGTAATACTCGCGCGGCCGCCAGTGCGCCGTGTTGTCGTCGATCCACGACCACGCCCCTTCGACGGCCGGCGTGGTGGTCACGCGCATGGCCCGCTCAGCGGCGGCACGGTCGATGACCGCGGAGTCGAAGTCCGCGATGATGACCGTGCCCACGCCGTACGTCGCGCCGTCCGCCACGGCTGCCCCCGACGTGGTCCGCAATGTCACCGCGGTCTGGCTGCGCGGTGTCACGGTGCTCAACTGCGAAACATGGGTCGTGGTCGACGCATCGGTGCCCCGCGCCGTCGCGGTGAGCGTGTAGGTACGACTGAATCCCAGCGGTTCGGTTGTGCGCCAGGTGGTTCCATCCGCATCGAGCGCGCCCGCCACAACTCTGCCCTGCTCGTTGACCATCCGCACGTCGGACACGGTCCCGGACATCGCGGTCACCGTGACGGACTTGTTGGGCGTCATCGCGAGCGGCTGTCCGGCCGGGGTGACCTTCAGCAACGCCGGCCCCGGCGGTGGCGCAGCCGGCGCGGGGGGCGCATCCGCGACGGGGGTGGTGCCTTCGAGCCGCGCTCCCCCGCCCGCCACCAGCGCCAGGAGTGCCACGATCCCGGTCGCCAGTACCGACCTCCGAGCCAACACCGCAACTCCTCCCGTTCAATCTACGTAGTCACATAGTAGACGGGAATCGGAGTGCCGGTTCTATACCCCCAACAGGTATCGACAGCGACGAGAGTGCGACGTGGCAGTCACGGGGGCCTGGGGACGAGAGCGCAGGCTACGGCCTTGGCAGGCGCTGCAGGGCCGGGTTCAGTGCTGCCGCCGGTGTCCGCGTACGGTTGCGGCGCGCCGGTAAGGCTGACACCACCTCAGGCTCATCCCGGCTTTTCTCCGTGCTGTCGATCGCGGCCATCAGGGCACCGGGCGCCATCGAGAGCATCGGCGCCGAGAACACCCGCACCGCCTCGCTGTCACAGACCGGACATTGCGCTCGAGGCGGAGCCGTTCCCATTGCTCGACTCACATCGAAGACGCCGTCCATGTCGCACCGATAGCGGTACTGCACCATGCAACGCAGTATCTCAGGTTTCTGCCGATGCGACAACGGATTTGGTGAAATGCGGCGGGATCACGAGGTCCATTGTCCTAGTGCGGAGCGCGCTCGAGCACCCTGACCGCGGCCACTACCAGCGGGTCGCACGCCTCGCTCGCCTGGGCCACCTCGTCGATCAGCCGGGCCCGCATCCGGGGGTCCCAAAATCTGCGGACATGCCCCGCGATCGCCGCTGCGCCTTCGTCTGTGGGTACGTGCTTGAACTGGGCCGCGATTTCGGTGGCCAGCCTGATCTCAGGGGGCGCAGCCATCATCACCTCCCTGTCACGGAAGCCTCGAGGGACTCGGACCGCTCGGCTTCTGCGACATCGGCGCTCGGCGATGGCCGGGGCGACACCTCGACGGCGGTGACCTTGTACTCAGGGCAGTTGGTGGCCCAATCCGAGTTCTCGGTGGTCACCACGTTGGCGCCGGTGGTCGGGTAGTGGAAGGTCGTGTACACCACCCCGGGAGGCATCCGGTCGGAGATCAGGGCGTGCAGTGTGGTCTGGCCCGCCCGGCTGGCCATCGTCACCTCCGCCCCGTCTGTGATACCTCGCACCTCGGCGTCGTGCGGATGGATCTCGAGAACATCTTCCTTGTGCCAGAACACGTTCGGGGTGCGACGAGTCTGCGCGCCCACGTTGTACTGACTCAGGATCCGCCCGGTGGTCAGAATGAGCGGGTACTTGCGGGTGGACCGCTCGGTGGTGGGGACGAACGTGGTGTTCATGAATCTCCCCTTGCCGCGCACGAATTCGTCGACATGCATGATCGGCGTCCCCTCAGGGGCATCCTCGTTGCAGGGCCATTGCACGCTGCCGAGCTGATCCAGTTTCGCGAACGACACCCCGGCGAAGGTCGGGGTGAGAGCAGCGATCTCGTCCATGATCTGACTCGGATGGTCGTAGGTCATCGGATAACCCATCGCTTGGGCTATCTCACAGGCGATCTGCCATTCGTGTTTGCCGGTCTTCGGGGCCATCACCGGGCGCACGCGGTTGATCCGGCGCTCGGCGTTGGTGAAGGTGCCATCCTTCTCGAGGAACGACGTGCCGGGCAGGAACACGTGGGCGAACTTTGCGGTCTCGTTGAGGAACAGGTCCTGGACGACCAGCAGATCCAAGGCCGCGAGTGCCGCCTGGACGTGGCGGGTGTTCGGATCGGACTGCGCGATGTCCTCGCCCTGGACGTAGAGCCCGCGGAACGAGCCGTCGATGGCTGAATCGAACATGTTCGGAATCCGCAACCCGGGGTCGGCCAATATCGGGCGCTGCCAGACCGATTCGAACATACCGCGTACCGCGTCATCGGAGACGTGCCGGTATCCGGGCAGTTCATGCGGGAACGACCCCATGTCGCAGGAGCCCTGGACATTGTTCTGGCCGCGAAGCGGATTGACGCCGACGCCGTCGTGGCCGATGTTGGCGGTGGCCATGGCGAGGTTCGCCATCCCCATCACCATCGTCGAACCCTGACTGTGTTCGGTGACGCCGAGGCCGTAGTAGATCGCCGCGTTGCCACCCGTCGCGTAGAGCCGCGCCACGGCGCGCACGTCGTCGGCAGGCACACCGGTGATGACCTCGGTGGCCTCAGGGCTGTGTTCGGGTCGGGCGATGAAATCCGCCCAGGCGTCGAAGTCCTCACACCGCGCATCGACGAACGCCCGGTTGACCAGACCTTCGGTCACCACCACGTGAGCAAGCGCGTTGACGATCGCGACGTTCGTGCCCGGGTTGAGGCGCAGATGGTATGCCGCCTCGACGTGCGGCGAGCGGACCAGATCGATGCGACGCGGGTCGATGACGACGAGTTTGGCGCCTTCGCGCAATCGTCGCTTCATCCGGGAGGCGAAGACCGGGTGGCCGTCGGTCGGGTTGGCGCCGATCACCACGATGACATCGGATGCTGCGACCGACCGGAAGTCCTGCGTCCCGGCCGATTCACCCAACGTCTGCTTGAGACCGTAGCCGGTCGGCGAATGGCACACTCGTGCGCAGGTGTCGACATTGTTGTTGCCGAACGCCGTTCGCACCATCTTCTGCACCACGAACACTTCTTCGTTGGTGCATCGAGATGATGTTATGCCGCCGATGGAGCCACTGCCATGACGCTGCTGGATATCTCGCATCCTGGCGGCGACGTAGCTGATCGCCGTATCCCAGTCGACCACCTGCCACTCGTCGGTGATGCTCTCGCGGATCATCGGTTCGAGCCTGCGATCGGGGTGGGTGGCGTAGCCGAAAGCGAAGCGGCCCTTCACACACGAGTGACCTTCGTTGGCCCCGCCGGCCTTATCGGGCACCATGCGCACCAGTTCGTCACCACGCAACTCGGCATTGAACGAGCAACCGACACCGCAGTACGCACAGGTGGTCTTCACGGTGCGCGTCGGCACGCCCAGGTCGACAACCGCCTTTTCCTGCAGAGTCGACGTCGGACAGGCCTGGACACACGCGCCGCACGAGACGCATTCGGAATCCGCGAAGGCCTCCCCCGCCCCGGCCGACACCTTGGACTCGAACCCGCGTCCCTCGATGGTGAGCGCGAAGGTGCCCTGGATTTCTCCGCAGGCGCGGACGCACCTCGAACAGGCGATGCATTTCGACGCGTCGAAATCGAAGTACGGGTTGCTGCTGTCGATTTCGGCGTTCAGGTGGTTCTGGCCGTCATAGCCGTAGCGGACCTGACGCAAGCCCACCACGCCGGCCATCTCCTGCAGTTCACAATCTCCGTTGGCCGGACAGGTCAGACAGTCCAGCGGGTGATCAGAGATGTAGAGCTCCATGACACCTTGGCGCAACTTCTCCAGCTTCGGCGTCTGCGTGCGCACCTTCATCCCGTCGGACACCGGGGTGGTGCAGGACGCCGGTGTACCGCGCCGCCCGTCGATCTCCACCAGGCATAGCCGGCAGGAGCCGAAGGCGTCCATGCTGTCGGTCGCGCACAGCTTCGGAACATTGATGCCGGCGAGTGCGGCCGCGCGTAGCACCGAGGTGCCCTCGCCGACGGTCACCGGCAGCCCGTCGATCTCCACGGTCACCGGCGCGGCGTCACTCGGCGGGGCCGGGGTACCGAGATCGCGATCGTTGGTCAGCGTCATCATCTGTCCCTTATCTGCTCCGGCCGGTGAAGTCCTCTGGGAAGTGCAGCACGGCACTCCGGACGGGGTTGGGCGTCAATCCCCCCATCGCGCACAGCGATCCCTCTGTCATCAATTCGCACAAGTCACTGAGCAGTGCGAGATTGCCGTCTGGATCCTGGCCGCCGACGATGCGATCGATCGTTTCCACACCGCGCACCGCGCCCACGCGGCACGGAGTGCATTTGCCGCATGATTCCTCTGCGCAGAACTCCATGGCGAACCGAGCCATGGCGGCCATGTCGACGGTGTCGTCGAAGACCACGATGCCGCCGTGTCCGAGCATGGCGTCGGCGGCGCCGAACTTCTCGTAGTCGGTGGTGATGTCGAGCTGCGCAGCCGGGAGGTAGGCGCCGAGAGGACCGCCGACCTGCACGGCGCGCACGGGGCGGCCGGAGCGCGTCCCGGCGCCGTAGCCGTTGACCAGCTCGCCCAGTGAGATGCCGAAGGGCGATTCGAATACTCCGCCGTGGGCGACGTTGCCGCTCAGTTGGAAGACCTGCGTGCCCCGTGACCGGTCGACACCCAGACTCGCGTAGGCCTCCGGGCCGTCGGCGAGGATGGCCGGCACGCTGACCAGCGTCAGCACGTTGTTGACGACGGTGGGCTTCCCGAACAGCCCGGTGATCGCAGGGATGGGCGGCTTGGCACGGACCATGCCGCGCTTGCCCTCGAGGCTTTCCAGCATCGAGGTCTCTTCGCCGCAGATGTAGGCGCCCGCACCGACCCGCAGCGAGATGTCGAAGTTGAAGCCGGAGTCCAGGATGTCCTGGCCGAGCCAGCCTTGGCTGTTCGCGATGTCGATGGCCGAACCGAGCACCGCAGCAGCGTCTGGGTACTCCGAACGCAGATAGATGTACCCCTCGGCGGCGCCGACGGCGTATCCCGCGATGGCCATACCTTCGAGGAGCGCGAACGGATCGCCCTCCATCACGATCCGATCGGCAAAGGTTCCGCTGTCGCCTTCGTCGGCGTTACAGCAAACGAACTTCACATCGGCGGCAGTGTCGGCCACGGTCTTCCACTTGATACCCGCCGGAAATCCGGCGCCACCCCTGCCACGCAGCCCCGAATCGGTCACCGCCGCGACGACCTCGTCGGGGGGCAGTGCCAGCGCACGCCGCAGTCCGGCCAAGCCTCCGTGCGCGGTGTAGTCGTCAGGCGACAACGGATCGGTGACGCCGACCCGCGCCAGGCAAAGACGTCGCTGGTCGCGCATCCAGGGCAGATCGTCGACGACGCCGAGGCACAGCTCGTGTGGTGCCCCGTCGAGCGCTCCGGCCGCAATCAGATCGCCGACGTCCTCCGGCCGCACCGGGCCGTAGCCGATGCGACCGCGGTCGGTGTCGACTTCGAGTAGCGGCTCGAGCCAGAGCATGCCACGCGTGCCATTGCGCACGAGTCGGATCTCCCTGCCGGCAACCGCGGTCTCTCGCTCGAGCGCGACGGCGACCTCGTCCGCTCCGACTGAAGTCGCCGCCGAATCGCGCGGTACGTAAACCGTGGTCATGACGCCTCAATACGCATGATATCCCTCACCCGGTCCAGATCGACGCGACCATGAACGCGTCCGTTGATCTGGGCGCTCGGTCCCAGGGCGCAATTGCCGAGGCAGAAGACGGTGTCCAGGGTGATCGACCCGTCGTCCGCGGTTTGGCCGGCTTTGATCCCGAGCGCGCGCTCGAGGCCCGCCATGAGCTGTTCGGCGCCGACCGATTGACACGCTTCGGCCCGGCACACCCGCACCCGCACCCGCCCGACCGGTTCGGTCTGGAAATCCCGGTAGAAGCTCACGACGCCGTGGACATCGGCCCGCGACAGGTTCAGTTCCGCCGCCACCAGCGGAATCACGTCGTGGTCGAGGTAGCCCAGCCGCTTCTGAATGTCCTGCAGGACGATCAGCAGCGGAGCACGCCGGTGTCGGTGCCCGTCGACGACTGAGCGCACCAGTTCCGGCAGATTCACATCTGCGCGAGTCATGAGGCGACGCCCGGCTGACGGGCTGGATGCGCCGGTGCGGCGCGGACTACGACGACTGCTCGCATAGTTGACTCCTCGGCCGACCGCGGCGCCCGCCGCGTGTCGGCGGCGCGCGACGCACCCACTGGTGCGACGGAATGTACTTGCGCACCAAGCACAGGATCATCGTAGCGAGGTGTTGGCAGACGCTGACGCTGTTGGCGTAAACGACTTCGGCAACCGTTGTTCAGCCACCGGTCCCGGCTTCGACATCGCCGGCGGGAGATGGATTCTCCCTGCGCTCCCGCACCCGACGGAGGTGTTCCTCCGGTGTGACGACTTCTGCAGGTGGCACCCATTCGCCCACCTTCGACGAGTCCTTCAGGAGCACGAATGTCAGCGTCCCGAAGCAGAACGGCAGAGTCAGTGCGGGTAGCCCCCAGGGCGTGAACACCGCTGCTATTGCTCCGAAAAGCAATGCGGTGAATGCCGCGCAGACAACGCCCAACAACGCCGTGCGCCAGGTCAGTACGTAGAACACTCCGGCGATGGCCAATGCCGCGTCGAATGAGTTGAACCCCCAGAGCCCGTTGTAGATCGACACCCCGTCGGCCCCGAGAGCAAGGCCGGTGAGCATGCCGACGATCGAACCGACCAACGCGAACACTGCGGCGATCCTCGAGCAGAACGCGATTCCGATGATGATCAGGACGCCGGACAGGATGCTGTTGAGGAAGAACAGCTGACCGATACCCCGGAACACCGCGTTCAGGATCGCCATCGCGTCGGCGCCGCCGACGGCATCGGCGGTGGGCCTCAGCGCGGTCTGCACATCGGGCCCGCCGAACACCGGCGCCGCGGGGGCGACACCGACACCGAGCCGGCCGTGCGCGACGTGCAGCCCGGTGATCAGGAACAGCAGGGTTGTCGTGTTGAACGCCAACGTGAACGGCGGTACGCCCCATGATCCGCCGAACACGGCGGCGAGCGCGCCCATCAGCACACTGGAGATGGCGCTCAGGACGATCATCCACACGATGACGAGCGGGTCCCACGTCGGCGAGAGGAACAGCGACAACGCGAGACCGACGAGGACGCCGTTGAATCCGAACAGACCCGCGCGGATGGCGCCGCGATCGAATCCCAGCGCGTGCGCAGCGAGCGTCGACGCGACCACGCCCACCGTCCCGCCGAAGCCGTACCAGGGGTCGTAGATCCACGCGGCCACCATGATCAACAGACCGGTGATCGGGCTGTTCATGAACACCACTTGCCCGACGCCACGCAGGCAGTACTCGATGAACCCCACCACGGGGATGTCGTGCGCCCGCTCCCCCAGCGCCGGCATCGTGCCGTCCACCATCTGCAGCGGGTTTTGACTTCGTGTCGAATGAGCTGTCGTCATGACCGCCTCCAGGCGTGGGTCGACCGAAAGTGCTTCTGTCTCAGAAGTTTCGAGACGCATCGCGGGAATGCGTCGACGGTGCTTGGCGCGCACGACATCGACCCCGGAGGCGGCCCCTGATCAGGGTTTCCGCCTCCGCGGGCCGTGCCGAGACCGGATCAGCCTCTTGACACCGGTACACCCATACCCGGATCAATCTTGGTCGGCCCCTTGGCCGATGGCCGAATGTCGATGTCGAAGATCTCCGTGGGGAGGTAGACCGTCGAACAGGAGTTGGGGATGTCGACGACGCCGGACAGCCTGCCCTCGATAGGCGCCGAGCCCAGGATCATGTAGGCCTGGATTGCGCTATAGCCGAACTTCGTCAGGTAATCGATGGCATGCAGACAGGCCCGCTGATAGGACAGATGCGAGTCCAGATAGCGCTGCTCGCCGTCGAGTGTGACCGAGGTGCCGGAGAACGCCAACCACCGACTGAACTGCGGATCGGTGGTGCCAGGCATGAAGATAGCGTTCTCGCTGACACCGTAGGTCTCCATGCCACCCTTGATCACGTCGACGTGCAGGTCGATGAACCCGCCCATCTCGATGGCGCCACAGAACGTGATCTCGCCGTCGCCCTGGGAGAAGTGGAGGTCGCCCATGGAAAGATTGGCCCCGTCGACGAAGACCGGGTAGAACACCCGCGTTCCCTTGGTGAAGTTCTTGATGTCCTGGTTGCCGCCGTTCTCGCGTGGCGGGGCGGTGCGGGCAGCCTCGGCAGCCGC
Organism: uncultured Mycolicibacterium sp.; assembly: GCA_945957405.1. Taxonomy (GTDB): domain Bacteria; phylum Actinomycetota; class Actinomycetes; order Mycobacteriales; family Mycobacteriaceae; genus Mycobacterium. The sequence continues at coordinate 9,732 of CAMFLL010000224.1, forward strand.
GCGGTCGAAGTCCGCTCCGGTCAGGCTGCCGAGGATCGCAGAATCCGGATTCGGTGGAAGCGCAAGGGGCGGAACGCGATCCGGATCCGTATCGATGAGCGCCTGCTCACGCGCGTTCCACTTCTTGAGCAACGCCGCCGAGGGCGCAGTGCCCATCAAGCCCGGATGCACGATGCCCACGTAGGACACCCCCGGTACGTGCCGCGAGGTGGCCACACCGCCGGTGAAGTCCCAGATCACCTTGTAGGCATCAGGGAACTGCTCGGTCAGGAATCCACCGCCGTTGCTGGTTGCGAACACCCCGGTATAGCCCCAGCCCTGACCGGCCAGCGGTCCCGAATCCTCTTGCGGGATAGGGCCGACATCGAGGATGTCGACGATGAGCAGGTCGCCGGGCTTGGCACCCTCCACCGAGATCGGTCCGCTGAGGACGTGGACTCCGGCAAGCGGCGCATTCAGGATGTCGTCGGCGGAGTCGTCGTTGTGGATGGCACCGTCGAACCATTCGCGGCAGTGCACGCGAAACGAGTCACCAGGTTTGACTTTGACTTGGGCCGGGATGTCGGGGTGCCAACGGTTGTGGCCGACGATCTTCTGCTCGGTGAACTTTTTCGAGGAATCGAGGGAGAACACTTCTTTCGGCATCGCATCTCCTGATGGGTTTGATTGGTGGTGCCCAGTCAGCTAACGCTAAATTACTACCAAATGGGAGTAATTGAGCATGAACATACTCGCTAACCTGACCGTGTCAAGACCCGTTCGACGCCATGTCGCGTGAAGGTTTTGCCGTGCCGCGCCAAGCATTAACCGCCGCGTAGCGCGATGGCGAGAATTGACGGCAGAGGCGGAAGGTGCCCACCCTCAGCCGTCCAATGAACTTGCTTCGTCAATCACTCACTCACGGCGTCATGCGACAGGCCATACTGCACACAGATCCGGAGGATGGCCGGTTGGACCTCCCTGAGGAGTGCGGCACCGTGAGCAGACAAACGCAGAGTGACTCGCCGACGATCATGCGGCGCAGGCGCTCTGAATACGGCACCCACCTCTACCAGCGCGTCAACAGCGCGGGTAGCCGTGGTCGGGGAAATGACCAGCGCATCGATCACCTCGGCCATGGAGCACCCTGGGCTGGATCGGACGAAGTCGAGAGCCCGCCAGCGGTCCACATTGAGGTCGGTGCCGCGGAGCGCCTCATCGATCTGCATTCCGATGACCGCGGCCTGCCGCAGGAGCGCGAGGCTATCGGCGACTGCGTCCATAGTCTGCCTCCTTCGATCACTCAGCTACCGGCACTCAAGTGTACGGAGCCGGCCCGCGGTACCGCCGATGGCGCGGCGACTTCTGATTGTGCAGCATCCAGGACAGCCGAGTGGCGCGTTGCCCTCGTGCTCCCCCGGCGGGGGCCCGCGGGAATCTTCGGCCTCGAGTGCCTCGCAGCGGCCGAGCTGGCCGCCGCCGAGATCGACGCGGCGGGTGGAGTTGCCGGTCGGTCGGTGCAATTCGTCCACGTCGATGCCGGCGGAGAGCCGGCTGCGGTGGGACGCGAGATCAAGAGGCTTCTCGACAACGGGATCATCGACGCTGTCACCGGATGGCACCTGTCGAACGCGCGTCAAGCCATCGCAAAGGTGGTCCGCGGGCGCATGCCGTACGTCTATGCCGCCGCCTACGAGGGTGGTGAGCGCAGTGACGGAGTGCTGTGCAGCGGTGAGGTACCGGGCGATCAGATCCTCGCGTCGCTCAGCTGGTTCCGTACTGAGCTGCGTCTACAACGTTGGTTCATTGTCGGCAACGACTATGTGTGGCCGCGCGGCACGGCGGCGGCCACCCGGGTGGGCCTGCGCGACACGGACATCTCCGTTGTCGCCGAACGGTTCCTACCGCTAGGGACCGACGACCCGGCAGTCTGGGACCGCGTCCTGGACGAGATCGTCCACAGCCGGGCGGATGGAGTCATCACACTGCTCGTCGGATCCGATGCGGTCCGATTCAATCGGGCGTTCGCGCGACGGGAACTCGAGCCGACTGTCACTCGATTCAGCCCGTTCACAGACGAGACGGTCATCCTGGCCAGCGGCGAAGAATCGACCACGAATCTGTTCATCTCAGCCGGCTGGTTCGCCGACCTGCGGTCAGCGTCGGCGGTCGAGTTCATCGAGGGTTTCACGCGTGCATTCGACCTGGTCAACGGCACCGGTCCGCTGGGTGTCGCCCAAGCACCGCAACCGGGGACAATGGCGGAGACGACGTACTCCGGGATGCACTTTCTGGCCAGTATCGCCAGCAAATCGATTCCCACCGTCGAAGACACCCGACGCGCTTTCCTCGAGTGGGGATGGGACTCACCGCACGGTTCGGTGGATTTCCGCGCCGGGGCGGCGCGGCATCCGGTTCATCTCGCACAGGCCAACGGCATTGAGCTGGAGGTGATTGCCCGAGTCAGGTGAGTAGGGCTCGGTCGGTCGGCCGCAGCCTCGCCGACCATCTGACGTTCACCTCCGGCATTGCGAGGCTCTCAGCGGCGCCGAAGCATATAACGAAAACACACCGGATCGGTATGCGCGAGCAACGTTTCGCGGCCCGGACGAAGATCGACACCGCCCCAGGCGTGACACCGCGAATATCATTGCGCCCCAGTGATTGTGGGTAGGGCGGCAGCACTGGGCACTGGGCCCCGCCTGGATGGCCTCAGTCGCTGGCCGATGGGGCCTAGTTCATGGCCGGTGGAGGTTGGGGTTGGAAAGGGTTGTACCACCAC
>CAMFLL010000225.1 GCA_945957405.1 uncultured Mycolicibacterium sp.
CTATCCTCTTCGTCGGCAGCGTCAGATGTGTATAAGAGACAGGGGTTCATGGCCGCGGCCACCAAGATCGCCGCGTTCGGTGCGATGCTGCGGATCCTCTGCGTTGCCCTGCCCGAACTACGCGCCGACTGGCGGCCGGTGCTCTCGGTCGTCGCTGCCGTCACGATGATCGGCGGGGCGGTGCTGGCCGTGACCCAGACCGACGTCAAACGCATGCTCGCGTACTCGGCGGTGGCCCAGGCCGGGTTCGTGATGCTGGGACCGGTGGCAGGTTCCGACGCGGGGGTGTCGTCGACGCTGTTCTATCTGGCGGTCTACGGCGTAGGCGTGGTCGGGGCGTTCGCGATCATCGGTCTGGTCCGCAACACCGACGACCATGAGGACACCGACATCGACCGCTGGGCCGGATTGGGGCGCCGTTCTCCCGCACTGGCCCTGGCATTCACCGTCTTTCTGCTGGCCTTCGCGGGTATTCCACTCACCAGCGGCTTCATCGGCAAGTTCGCGGTGTTCCACGCCGCAGCAGCCAGTGGTGCCGTCACGCTGGTGGTGATCGGCGTGATCGCCAGTGTGGTAGCTGGTTTCGTGTACGTGCGGATGATCCGGCTGATGTTCTTCGCCGCGGTGCCCGCCGATGCGGGACCGCTTCCGGTGCCGGGCCGGTGGGCGTCGGCGGCGATCATGGTGGCCGTGATCGTGACGGTGGTGGCCGGCGTGCTGCCGCAACCGCTGCTGGATCTGGCCGGGGGAGTCGGCGGGTTTGTCGGTTGAGGTACGCCGTCACCGGGCGGAGAGTTCCGCCCGCCGGCGCTCGACGAGGCGTAGCACCATGGGCGTGAAGATCAACTGCATCGCCAGATCCATCTTACCGCCGGGGCACACGATGGTGTTGGGCCGTGACATGAACGAATCATGCAGCATGGCAAGCAGATACGGAAAATCGATACCGTGCGGATCGCGGAACCGGATGATCAGCATCGATTCGTCGGCCGTGGGAATGGACCTGGCGATGAACGGGTTCGACGTGTCGACCACCGGCACCCGCTGGAAGTTGACATCCGTGTGCGAGAACTGCGTACACATGTAGTTCACGTAGTCGGGCATGCGGCGCAGGATGGTGTCCGTCACCGCCTCGGATGTGTAACCGCGGGATGTCTTGTCCCGGTGCAGTTTCTGGATCCATTCGAGGTTGATCACCGGAACCACACCGATCGTCAGGTCGGCGTGCTTGGCGATGTTCACCTCGTCGGTGACCACCGCACCGTGCAGTCCCTCGTAGAACAGCATGTCGGTGTTGTCGGGGACGACCTCCCAGGGCGTGAACGTGCCGGGCTCCTGACCATAGGGTTCGGCTTCTTTGTCGTCGTGCAGGTACTTGCGGATCTTGCCGGTGCCGGTCTCGCCGTACGACTCGAACAGCGCGGCGAGTTCCTCGAAGAGGTTGGCCTCGGGGCCGAAATGGCTGAACGTGTTGTCACCGCGTTCGTGCGCGTCGGCGATCGCGGCCTTCATGGTGGCGCGGTCGTAGCGGTGAAAGCTGTCGCCCTCCACGAACGCGACCTCGAGTTCCTCGCGGCGGAAGATCTGCTCGAACGTGCGCATGACAGACGTGGTTCCGGCGCCGGACGAGCCGGTCACGGAGATGATGGGGTGCAGACGCGACATGGGTCCTTCTCAGGGGGTTGGGGTAGGGGGTCAGCCGACGCCGGCACGGAACAGGCCGCGCGAGCCGTACAACGGCGATGTGGTGTGAGTGGCGTTGTCGTCGCGGTGGTAGTCCTCGAGCCGCTCGACCTCGTCGGCCGCGCCGAAGATCAGCGGCACCCGCTGGTGCAGGCCGGTGGGCACCACGTCCAGCACGGCACCGCGGCCGGTGCTGGCCAGGCCGCCGGCCTGTTCGATCAGAAACGCGACCGGGCTCGCCTCGTAGAGCAGCCTGAGGCGTCCTGGTTTGGCGGGGTCCTTGGTGTCACGCGGGTACAGGAAAACGCCGCCGCGCGTCAGGATCCGGTGTGTCTCGGCCACCAGCGAGGCCACCCACCGAGTGTTGAAGTCCTTGCGGCGCGGACCCGTGCGGCCGGCCAGGCATTCGTCGATGTAGCGCTGCACCGGCGGCTCCCAGAACCGACGGTTGGAGGTGTTGATGGCGAACTCGCTGGTGGTCCTCGGAATCGTGATCGACGGCCGGGTCAGGATGAACTCCCCGAGCTGCGGATCGAGCGTGAAAGCGTGCACACCGGTACCCACCGTCAGCACCAGCATCGTCGAGGGGCCATAGATCGCGTAGCCGGCGCACACCTGCTCCGAGCCGGGCTGCAGGAAATCGGTGACGTCGGGATCGGCCCCGGGATGTGGTGCGCGCAGGATCGAGAAGATGCTGCCGACCGAGAGGTTGACGTCGATGTTGGAGGAGCCGTCGAGCGGGTCGAAGATCAGCAGGTACTTCCCCCGCGGATACTGCGTCGGCAGCAGGTAGGGTTCCTCGAGCTCTTCGGAGGCCATCCCGGCGACCTGCCCGCCCCATTCGTTGGCGCGCAGGAAGTAGTCGTTGGCAAGCACGTCGAGTTTCTGCTGCACCTCGCCCTGGACGTTGACGGCGTCGGCGGAGCCAAGGGCGCCCCCGAGCTCACCTTGGGCCACTCGGCCGGCGATCGCCTTGCACGCCAGCGCGACGTCGAGGATCAGTGAGTTGAGGTCGCCGCTCGCGTCGGGATGGCGGCGTCGTTCCTCGATGAGGAACCGGACCAGTGTCGTGTGGTTGGCGAGAATGTCGACCTCCTGGTGGCAGCGGGGAGCGCGCACAATCTGCGACAGCTCACATGCTCTGGTGCCAGGATCCGTGGGCCATCCCCCGCACGGGTGGCCGCACGGGGGGATGCGCGCCAACCGTGCGTGATCACGCCCCCCGACGCCCTAGCCTTCGGTCATGCAGGCTCAGCGCGTCGTGGTGTACAGCGATAACCGCGCCACCCGGCGGGCGGTGATCGATGCTGTCGGGAGCGGGTCGGATGCCGTGTTCGTCGAGGTCGCCACGCATACCGCCCTGCGGGGCGTGCTCGACGGCGGGGGCGTGGATGTCGTGGTGCTCGACGGCGAGGCGACGCCCGCCGGGGGGATGGGCATCGCCAGGCAAATGCGGGACGAACTGGCGCACTGCCCGGAGGTCGTGCTGTTGACGGCGCGCGCCGCCGACGCGTGGTTGGCCGTCTGGGCCCGCGCCGACGTGGTGATCGGGACACCGCGGGGCGGCGTGGAGTTCGCGCGGGCGATCGAGGCGGCGCTGCGGTGTCCACGACGACGAATGTGCTGACAGATCGCAACCGGGTTGGCGCGGTCTGTCAGCACATTGGACGTACGACGTACGGGACGGGATCAGGCCGCCGCGTTGCCCCGTGTGGTGGCGGGGGACAAGGCGACGGTGTCCCGCGCCGTCGTCGCGTCGGCGGTGGTGGCCAGCGAGCGGTTCCGGGTTTCCTCGGCCCAGAAGATGCTGATCACCAGACCGAGCAGGGTCAGGCCGACACCGATCAGCATCGTCGAACCGGTGCCGATTCCGCTGAGTGAGATCGGCACCAGGTAGGTGCCGATGGCAGCACCGATCCTGCTGATTGCGGTGGCCATACCGACGGCGCTGGCGCGTACCGCAGTGGGGAACAGTTCATTGGGATAGACGAAGACCAGGATCGTCCCGGCACCGTTGATCAGAGTGAACACGAAGAAGAACGTGATGACGAACCAGCCCGGTGCGTGCGGGAACAGACCCAGCGGCAGTAGGGCCAGCGCGCTGAACAGGAATGTCGCGATCATCAGCGGGCGACGACCGCGGGTCTCGATCCAGCGCAGCGCCGGCAGCGATCCCAGCAGGAAGCCCATGTTGAGGACGATCTGGCCGAGTGTCTCCGCGGCGGCGCCGTCACCGAACCCGAAGCCGGACAGGATGATCGGGCCGTAGGTGAACAACGCGAACTGCGGAATGGCGTAGCACATCCAGGTCAGGCCGCAGAACATGACGCGGCGCAGGTAGCGACCGCGCAACAGTTCCCGCAGGCCGGCTTTGTCGTCGGAGTACTCTTCGGCCGACAGCGCTGCCACCTCGTCGATACTGACCTCACGGCCAAGAACGTCGGAGATGTGCAGGCGACACTGCTCGATGCGACCGTGTGCGATGAGCCAGCGTGGTGATTCATGTGCGCCCATGCGCAAGACGAGGACTCTCGCACCGAAATCCGCTCCGCTGGCCAGCATCCACCGCCATGTCTGCGGTCCCCACACACTGGTCAGCGCGAATCCGACCAGGTAGGCGACAACTGCGCCGACAAGCCAGATGGTCGACAAGAAGCCGATGACGGCGCCGCGCTGCTTTTTCGGCATCCATTCGGTCAGCAGCGCCGTCGCGATCGGATAGTCCGCACCGACCGCCAGCCCCACGATGAGCCGCAGGGCGATCAACTGCCAGCCGGTGCCGATCCACAGGCAGAGCACGGATGCCGCGATCATGAGCAGCAGGTCGGCGGTGTACATCACCCGTCGTCCGATCCGGTCGGTGATCGGACCGAAGACCAGGCTGCCGAGGAACAGACCCACCAGCGATGCCGCCCCGGCGATGCCGAGCGTGCTCGCGTCGAGGCCGAGTTCGGTCTTGGCTCCGGTGAGTGCGACACCGACGATCGACAGCAGATAGCCGTCCAGGAAGGGGCCGCCCGAACAGGCGACGATCAGGCGTTTGTGATACCTCGTCAACGGGCTGTCATCGAGCAGGTGGGTGGTGGTCATGGCAGGGTCCTCGGGTTCATGGTCGTCGGTCGATGGGGGTCATGGGGCTGAATCGGCGAGCCGGTCACCGGACTCCGGTGGTGGGCTGCATTGCCGCGGTGGCGGCCAACGCGTCGAGAAGTCGTTCGGTGTCGGCCAGTTGCTCGAGCCAGATGTCGCGCGGGATGTCGATCCGGTGCTCGGCCTCCTGGAGGCGTTCGAGGTACGAGCCGATACCCGCGCCGCCCGTGCCGGCGCTCTCATGAAGCGCGATCATGCGCAGCGCGAGTTTGGTCTGCATTCCGTAGACGGGAATCTGGGGTCCGCGCGGTGCGGTCAGACCGATGTAGTAGAGCTTTTCCAGCCCCTGGGGCAGCATTCCGGCTGCGTACCGCAGTGGTGCTCCCGCGCGGCGGGCCACCAGGGCGTCGTCGAGGAACGGCACCGTCGGATGGAAGCCGGTGGCCCACAGGATGGTGTCGTAATCCTTGGCCGACCCGTCGGCGAAGTGGACGGTGTTCCCGTCGAACCGGTCGATGCCGTGCCCGATGACACCGACCCGGCCGTGATGGATCCAGTAGAGCAGTAGGTCGTTCACCACTGTTGCGCCCTCTGCCAGCGTGCGATGCTGCGGCACCGGCAGACCGGGGTAGTCGGAATTCTGCCCGATCGACACCCGGGCCAGCAGGCGCGCGATGAGATCCTGTTCGGCGGGCGAGAATTCGGCCAGGAACGGCACCTCCTGCCGCGGCCGGCCGAAATACATCTTGGGTTGGAAGTACGAGGCGTGCCGCACGACGATATCGGCCTCCAGTCGGTGCTGGGCGACGTCGACCGCGAGGTCGCAGCCGGAGTTGCCTGCGCCGACGACGAGGACGCGATGGCCCGCGATATCGGCGATATTGCGGTAGCTGCTGGAGTGGATCTGTGGGCCGGCGAACGATCCCGGGATGTCGGGAATCTTTGGATCCCACAGATGACCGTTGGCGACGAGGACGCCGTCGTAGGTGCCGGCGCCCGTCGTCGTCGTGACGTACCAGCCGGCTGATCCAGGCCGCCCTTCGGTGTCCACCGGCGTCACCGACAACACCTCGGTACCGAAGGTGATCCGCTTGTCGTGACCGCGATGCCGGGCAAACGACGCGATGTAGTCGCGGACCTGATCCCGCCGCGGAAAGTGCGGATAGTCGCGCGGCATGGGGAAGTCTTCGAAATGCGTCATATCGCGCGACGTGATCAGGTGCAGCGCTTCATAGTCGGTGTTCCAGTGCCCCCCGACGCGACCGCTCTTCTCATAGCAGTCGACGGCGTGTCCCTGCCGGGTCAGCACGTCGAGCGCCGACAGTCCGGCGGCGCCCGCTCCGATCACGCAGTAGTTGCTCATTCTCGGATTCCTTTCGTCAGAAATGTTGTCGGTCAACGGATGACGTCGCCGCCGGACAGGACGACGGTTTCCCCCGTCATGAAGGCGGAGTCGGAGCTCGCGAGGATCTGCACCCACCGGCCGATCTCGGCCGGCTCGGCGACGCGCCCCAGCGGTATGCCGGCCGCCGCGGCCGCCATCCGGCCGGTGGCCGCGTTACCCGGTGTGTTGACCCAGCCCGGTGCGATGGCGTTGACGCGGATGTTCTGCGGCGCCAACTCCAGCGCCAGTTCCTTGGTCAGCATCACCACCGCGGCCTTGGACGCGCCGTAGAGCAGCTGCCCCGGCGACACCGTGAAAGCGTCCACGGAGGCGAAGTTGACGATCGACCCGCCGGTGCGCATGTACTGCACGGCTTCCGCGGTGACATTGAGCACGCCGAGGACGTTGACGTCGAAAACCTTGCGGTACAGGTCTTCGGTGAAGTCGCCCAGCGTGCTCGGCGGGTAGACACCGGCGATGTTGGCGACCAGGTCGACCGTGCTGCCCGCGGCGGACAGGTGCCGTCGGAGGGCATCGGCGACGTCGGCCCGGTTCGTGACGTCGACGGCAACCGTGGCCACCTTCCCGTCGCCGGCGGCGAACGTGGCTTCCACGCGATCGAGCGCGAGCAGGTCCCAGCCGGATTCGGTCAACAGCTCGGCGGTGGCGCGGCCCATACCGCTTGCGGCACCGGTGACAACGGCGAAAGACATGGCGATAAAACCTTCCGGTTCAGAACAGATGATGGATTTTCGAATATCGACCAGTGTGGGGGAGTGATTTTCCCTGGTCCAGACTGTTCTCATGACGCCAGCTCAAGGTTTAACCTATATGAAGGCGCCGGTGAGTGGCTCGCGTCATATCGGTGTGACGGCCGTGTTTCCGGGGGCGGAAAGGTGCATCGGATGGGTGAAGGACCGACGCTGCGGCAGCTGGCCTACTTTCTCAGTGCCGTGGAACTCGGCTCGTTCTCCGCGGCCGCCGACCACGAACACGTCTCGCAGCCAAGCCTTTCCGAACAGATCCGCCGGTTGGAGCACACGTTGGGGGCGACCTTGTTCATCCGCACCAACCGGTCTCTGCAGCTGACCGACATCGGGCGCACCCTGGTGCCCCTGGCCAGCAGCACGCTGCGCAGCGCTGACCTGATGGTGGCGACGGCGCGTGAGGCCATCACACTGACCGGTGGGTCCGTGTCGTTCGGAACGTTCAGCAGCGCCCACCGCTATCTGCTGACGCCGTTGATCTCCGAATTCCACTCCCGATACCCGCAGGTGACCATCCGGATCGTCGGCTTGAATTCCTCGGAGGTCGCGCGCGCCGTTCGGGCCGGTGAGCTGGAAGCGGGGCTGGTGCAACTGCCGATCGACGACCAGGGACTGTCGGTATCCCGGCCCGTCCTGATCGACACCGTGGTGTACGTCAGTTCAGACGTGTCGCGGACGCGTCATCCGGTGAGTATCGAGGCGCTGGCGGAAGCGAAACTGGTTCTGTCGGAGGCTCGCTGGCAAGACGACGACCCGCTTCGGCGCAGTATCGTCGAGCGGGCGCGGGTCGCCGGCGTGGTGGTCGCCCCGTTCGTCGAAGTCGAGTTCCAGTCGGCGGCAATGGAATTGGCGGCCAATGGAGTGGCCGACACGCTGGTGTCCTACCTGGTGGCCCAATCACACGAAAGCGCCAACAAGGTGTCCTGGGTGCCGCTCGACCCGCCGTTCGAGGAGCAGTTCGCCTTCGTCACCAAGGCCAACGGTGTGCTCTCGCCCGCCACGAGGCAGTTCATGGTGCTGGCCCATCGCCACATCGCGGCGCTGCAGGACAGCGCGTCCGCCTGGCGCGCCGAGTATCAGCGGGCCGGGCAGTCAGGGTGAGAGCGCGTCGTACCACCGCATCGCCCACCGCGCATCGCCCAGTGCGGTGTGCCGCTGACCACCGCGGGGCGGTCTCACCCGACATTGCCGCGACAGCGCGTCGGTGTCGAGCGCCGGTTTGCGACCCCGGGCACGTACGGCGGCGATCCCCAACGGCACGACGTCGACGACCTCGGCGCGCCAGCGCGGCGTCCGGTTGTGCCTCTCGAACATCGGAGCCAGACATTCGGTGTCGAACTGGGGCATGACCCCGACGATCGTCGCGCCTGCCGTCCACTCGTCGACCAGGCGGGCGGCCTCCTCGGCGCGGTAGACGCGGGGCATGTGCGGGGGCCGCTGCCTGGCCTGGGGGTGGCGTTTGTGGAACCCGCTGATCGCCAGTCCCGCCGGTTGGGCGCACTCGAGGTCGAGGTCGACGAGGTCGACACACAGCACCAGCCGGATCTGCTCGTTGGCGGTGCGCCGGATCATCGCGATCTCCCATGGCCGCCGTGCGCGGTGCAAGCCCGTGGTCTCGGTGTCGAGGAACACCAGCGGGTGATCGTGCACGCCCGCACCCTAACGCCAAACCGCTTGCGCCCACGGCGGACGGCCAACTAGTCTCGCGTCGTGCGTCGAATTCTCGTAGTAGCTCCCCGCAGCGGGGTCTGATCCAGACCGACCCCCCGCTGTGGGTCGAAAGCTACTACCTGTCGGTCACTTCCTCTGATCAGAGAAGACCGCACATGACCACCGAAACCTTCACCACACCGTCGGCCGCCGACACCTTCGCCGCGCCGTTGCCGCGCGGGCTGCGTGAGCGCACCGCGGGCATGTCCTGGGCCGGCATCATCGACGCCTTCGGTCACGGCGCGGGGCCGCTGCGTCTGGGCCACTGGGAGTGCACCGACCCCGAGCGTCCGGCGAGCCGGCTGGGCTCGCAGGCCCGCACGTATCGCGCCACCATCGCCGATGGCGACCGCATCGCTGTGTCGACGGCCGCAGCAAGCGGCCCCGTCGCCGCATTGACTGCCATGCTCCACGAGCGGGGCGTCGCAGTGGAGATGGTCGAGTTCCATCAATTGCATTCGGGCCCTGACACCGCGACATTTGTCCACGGCACCAACGGAATTCATGCGGAATGGGCCATCGGGTGGTCCGAGGACGCCACCCAGTCGGCGCTGCGCGCGCTGCTGGCGTGCGCCAACAGGTTACTCGCCGCTTAGCCGCGCCTACACGATCGGGCGCAGGATCACCGGCATGCCGTCGATCGGAACGGGCATGCCGCCGTAGTCGTAGCGCGGCCGGTAGTCGGGTCTGGTCAGCTCGAGGCGGTAGCGGCTCAGCAACCGGTGCATGACGGTCTTGATCTCGAGCTGCCCGAACACCATTCCGATGCACTTGTGTGCGCCGCCGCCGAACGGTGCGAACGCGTACCGATGCTTCTTGTGCTCATTGCGGGGTTCGGCGAACCGCTCCGGGTCGAATCGTTCGGGTTCGGTCCACAGCTCCGACAAGCGATGATTCATCGATGGCCACGTCACGACATCGGTGCCGGCCGGAATGAAGTAGCCGAGCAGTTCGGTGTCACGGACGGCGCGGCGGAAGTTCATCGGGAGCGGCGTGGTCATCCGGAGTGACTCGTTGATCACCAGGTCGTAGGTTTCCAGCTTCTCGAGCGCCTCGATGTCCAGCGGGCCGGTGCCGATGCGCGCCGACTCATCGCGGCAGCGATCCTGCCATTCGGGGTTGGCCGCCAGGTGATAGGCCATGGTGGTCATCGTCGTTGTGGACGTGTCGTGCGCGGCCATCATCAGGAAGATCATGTGCGCCACGATGTCGTTGTCGGTGAACCGCTGGCCGTCCTCGTCCTCGGCGTGACACAGCACCGAGAACATGTCGGTGCCCGCACCTGCCCGCTTTTCGGTGACCCGAGCCGAGAAGTAGTCCTCGAGCGTCTTGCGGGCCCGCAGGCCGCGCCACCACGTCAGCGGCGGAACCGGTTTGCGCACAATGGCGTTGCCGGCCCGGGTGGTGGTGGTGAACGCCTGGTTGATGGTGGTGACCAGTTCACTGTCGGCACCCTGCTGGTGCCCCATGAACACCACAGAGGCGATGTCGAGGGTCAGCTCTTTGACGGCTGGGTGGAACAGGAACCGTGGGTCGTCGGCCACCCAGTCGGTGGCCAGCACGTGGCTGGCGACGGAGTCGATGTGCTCGACGTAGCCCGTCAGTCGCGAGCGGGTGAACGCCTCCTGCATGATGCGCCGGTGGAACATGTGCTCGTCGAAGTCGAGCAGCATCAGTCCACGGTCGAAGAACGGACCGATCACCGGGTCCCAGGCGCGCTGCGAGAATTCCTTATTCCGGTTGGAGAAAACCGCTTGTGTGGCGTCGGGTCCCAACGCCAGTACCGACGACAACGCCGGAGTCTGCTGATAGTGGATCGGCCCGTACTTGCGGTACACCTCGAGGGCGTAGTCGGGTCCCTCGCGGAAGAACTCGATCATGTGGCCGATGATGGGTAGCCCCGAGTCGCCCATGATCGGCTTGAGGTCACTGCCCGGCGGCGGTTCGGCGAGCACGAACTGCTTCCAATCCTGCTGCTTGAGCCGCTTTTCGACAGCACCCATCCCCGGCAGCGTGTTCGGGGTTGGCGTCAACCGACGTTTTGCCTGGTCAATCAGGTATCTGGAGGTGTTGATCGACGCCGTGGTCACTGCGGTTTCACTCCTTGCACGCTTCGTTGCGGGTGTGGACGCTCCGTGGGCTGTGGCATACACCACTCGAAGTCCATTTCAGCCGGTGACTTGACGCGTGTCAAGTTTCATTCCGCCCCTGGTGTGGTGCACAGTTATCCGGTGAGTGTTTCGCATCAGGCCGCCAGCGCCGGGGAAGGCGACGCGCCGCCGCGCCGTCGTGGTGACAAACAGCGGCAGGCGATCGTGACCGCCGTGCGGGCACTGCTCGAGGAACAACCGTTCGCCGATCTGTCGGTCAGCGCCATCAGCGACCGCGCCGGCGTGGCCCGCTCGGGTTTCTACTTCTACTTCGATACCAAGTACGCCGTGCTGGCGCAGATCTTCGCCGAGGCCACCCACGAACTCGAGGAGCTGACGCACTACTTCGCTCCGCGCGGTGACGACGAGACGCCGGCCGCCTTCGCCAAGCGGATGGTGGGCAGCGCCGCAGTGGTGTTCGCCCACAACGATCCGGTGATGAGGGCCTGCAACGCGGCGCGCAGCAGCGATGCCGAGATCCGCAAGATCCAGGACGCTCAGATCGCGACCGTCGTCGACCAGATCGTGACCATCGTGCGCGCCGAGATGGAAGCCGGCACCGCCCAACCCATCAGCGACGACGTCCCCGCACTGATCCAGACCCTGGGTGCGACCACCGTCATGATGCTCTCCGGTGACTCCACGTTCCTCGTCGACGGCGATGTCGAGCGCGGCGTGCGGGTGCTCGAGCAGCTGTGGCTGACGTCGCTGTGGGGCGGCGCCCGCTAGATTCGGCCGCCGGTATCGTCACGGCCATGGCGCAGACGTTTGCGGGGCAACGTTGTCTACTGACCGGTGCGGCCAGCGGTATCGGCCGCGCCACTGCGCTGCTGCTGGCCCGCCAGGGCGCCGAGCTCTACCTCACCGACCGTGACGCCGCCGGCCTGGCGCAGACCGTTGCCGACGCCCGTGCCGTCGGCGGTGATGTCGCCGTGCACCGTGCCCTCGACATCTCCGATTACGACGCGGTGGCCCGGTTCGCCGCCGACATCCACACCCACCACCCGGCGATGGACATCGTGATGAACATCGCGGGGGTCTCGGCATGGGGCACCGTCGATCAGCTGACCCACCAGCAGTGGCGTTCGCTGATCGACATCAACCTGATGGGCCCGATCCACGTCATCGAGACGTTTGTGCCGCCGATGATGGCCGCGGGCCGGGGCGGCCACGTGGTCAACGTGTCGTCGGCCGCGGGTCTGGTGGCGTTGCCATGGCATGCCGCCTACAGCGCCAGCAAGTACGGTCTGCGCGGCCTGTCCGAGGTGCTGCGGTTCGATCTGGCCCGCCATGACATCGGCGTCTCGGTGGTGGTGCCCGGCGCGGTGAAGACACCGTTGGTGGGCACCGTGGAGATCGCCGGCGTGGATCGCGAACACCCCAAAGTCGCCCGCTGGGTGAACCGTTTCAGCGGGCACGCGGTATCACCGGAGGCGGCCGCCGAGAAAATCCTGGTGGGGGTGGGCCGCAACCGGTTCCTGATCTACACCTCACCCGACATCCGGGCCCTCTACGCATTCAAACGACTGGCCTGGTGGCCGTACAGCGTGGCGATGCGTCGGGTGAACGTGTTCTTCACGCGCGCGCTGCGCCCGCATTCGGCTACGTTGGCCCGCATCGTCAGCGAGAACCCCAGTGCCACGACGGAACGGTGAGTAGCGTCTGGCCCTCAATGGTGGTCTCGCCGTGATCCTTGATCA
>CAMFLL010000226.1 GCA_945957405.1 uncultured Mycolicibacterium sp.
ACGACCCGATCGTGTGGCTGGGCAACAAACTGTTCAGGAGATGAGCCTGAGCTTGAAGGCGATGAGCCTGGCGGCTGAGAATTTGCCGTGACGTCACACTCGTCGCCGATCTTCGTGTCGGCACGGGCGTAGTCTCGGGGAAGCGGCCAGTCAACGTCGAAAGGCAGCCATCTCATGCGAGAGACCACGAGCGTCAACGATATTCGTACCGCGATCCGCGAACTCTCGGCACGCGCCGAGCTTGCCCGCAAAGAGGGTCGCCCCGACGACGCCGCCGAGATCGAACAGCGAGTCCAGGGGTACCGCGAAGAACTCGCCGCGCGTCCCTGACCGCGGCGCCGCTCAGGCGCCCAGTTTGCGGAACGTGCTGCGGTGGAACACAATTGGCGCGACGTCGTCGTGCACGGTGATCTTCCTGACCCGCAGCACGACGATGGTGTGATCGCCCGCGGGCACCAACTGCTCGATGGCACTTTCCAGCCACACGCTGGTGCCGTGAATGAACACCGCACCGCTCTCCCACGACTCGGTCTCCAGCCCCGCGAACCGATCGCCGGTCTTGGCCGCCAACGAGCGCACAACCTCATCGTGTGCCTCGCCGAGCACACTGATGCCGAGGTACGGCAGGCCCTTCAGCTTGGGCCAGGTGGTCGACGTGTTCTGGACGCAGAACGAGACCAGCGGCGGATCCAGTGACACCGGGACGAAGGTGCTGGCAGCCAGTCCGACCAGCGCGCCCTCCACCTCCGCGGCGATCGCCACCACACCGGTTGGGAAGTGCCCGAAGGCTTCACGCAGCGACGTCGGGGTCAGATTTTCGGTGCCCATATTCCTTCCATCATCACATGTAGCTGGTACAAGCCGCGCAGAGCAGTCTTCATTCCATGATCGCGGCACAGCTGCGTCCGGGCCAGGGTCCGAATCGGCGTGAATACAAGCCGCTCACCGACTCGGAAGGCCGGGCGGGTACCCGTGGCCCGGGGATCCCCGGACGGTAACCTGACGCCCATCATGTGGATCGCTCTTCTGGTGATGGCCGTCGCCGTCAGCCTGGAGCCGTTCCGGATCGGCATGACGGTCCTGATGATGAACCGGCCCCGGCCGGGCCTGCAACTCCTCGCTTTTCTCGCCGGCGGCTTCGTGATGGGCACGACAGTGGGTCTGATCGTGCTGTTCGTCCTGCGACCCGCCCTGGGGTCCGCACATTTCACCCTGCCCAGGGTGCAGATCGCCGTCGGCGCGCTGTTGCTGCTCAACGCGGTGCTGATCGGCACCGGGTTGCTGGGTAAGAAACGCAGCGACACGTCGCCGGGCCGGATCGGCCGGATCATCGACGCGATCGGGACCCGCAGCCGCAAACTGCTCGAGGGCAGTTCGCTGTGGCCGGCATGCGTCGCCGGTCTGGGCATCGCCCTGCCGTCGGTGGACTACGTGGCGGCTCTGGCGTTGATCGTCGCCTCCGGCGCCGCGGCATCCGTTCAGGTGGGCGCGTTGATGCTGTTCAACGTGGTGGCCTTTGCGCTCGTGGAGATTCCGCTGCTCGCCTATCTGGTGGCCCCGGACCGTACCCACGCCACGCTGTCCGCTCTGTATGACTGGCTGCGTCGCCAAGGCCGCCGCGGGGTGTCCGCCCTGTTGGCCGCGGGCGGGTGCGTGCTGCTCGCGGTGGGCTTGGCGGCCCTGTGACAGCCGGCCCGGGCGTTACGGCTTGGGCTGGTTGTTGTTCAGCACGTACTGGAAGCCGGCCAAGAGTTGCGACACCGGGTCGGAGCCACCGCCGAACGCCGCCTGCGTAGCCGGCGCGGTGACGGCCGCGGGGTCATAACCGTTCACCGGATCCACCGTGATCGGCGCCGTCCGCGGATCATCGTTGCGCGAGTAGCCCGCGTCCACCATGGGCTGGAGCACCCCGTCGAGCTGGTTGAGCGTGCCTTCGTCCACCCCGAGGTACTTGAACGGCAACACCAGCGGAAGGTGCTGCTCGGGGATCATGTAAGTGGTGGTCTTCGCGCCCCGCGAGTTCACCGTTGTCCTGATGTTCTGGGGCGGCACATTGGTCGGGTTGGTGAACGCCACCGCGGTGTGACCGGTCGCGAGCCCCACGACGGCATTGATGAGGGACATCCAGTTGTCGGGCCGGTCCGGCCAGTCGGCGATGCTGTCATACGCCGAGACGAACTGGTAGGTGTCGTACTGACTTTCCACCGGCGGCGGGATGCGGTAGTCGAGCGAGGGGACCACGCTGCCGACAGGGAACATCTGGGTCAGGAAGCTCTCGCCGAAGGCGTGCTTACCCACCGGGTCGCCGTACATCGCGAAGCTCAACGTGTTCGGCGGCGGAGCGGTGGGATCGTTCGCGAGCTTGGCCTGCACGGCATTGAGCACCATGGCGCCCTCGGACAGGCCGATCGCGGTACCCGGGCCGCCGGTGCGAATCGCCGTCTCCAGGTTGCCCTCACCCTCGTCGACCGATTCGCCGATGCTGGGGCCGTCGAGACCGAGTCCGGGAAAGCCGTCGTCGAGCCTGCCGATACCCGTGAAAAGGCGTTCCAGGGTATGCCCCTGCACCTGCCCGGCGGGATAGTCGACGATCTGTCGGTCAAGCCCCGGGAACCAGTCGGCTCCGGTGCGCTTGATGTATTCGTCGTAAGGAATGCCCAGCACGTGCGCGCCGCCCAGTGCATAGCCGCGACCCGGCGTGCCCAGCGGCGGCGGGCCGCCGTTCGGTGCGGGCGCGGGCGCCCCGTGGTCGGGCGTCCAGCCGGCCTGCGCGTCATCGGCTGCCGCGATGCCGGACCCGAAAAACCCTGTGGCGCCGACACTTACCAGTGCTGTGACCGCTGCTAGCAGTCTCCGCATTCCTACTCCCACCTGCTGGTCACGGTCGACTGACCGCGACCTTACCCTGCCTACCCGACCGGTGCCTGTGTCCATTTGCCGGCTCAGGCGTCCAGCCGGGTGAATTGATCCCGGCGGTATTGCTCGACACATGCGGCCCGCCGAATCTTGCCGCTCGTCGTGGTGGGGATCGACCCGGGCGACACCAACACGAGGTCGCCGACGTTCAAGCCGTGCGCGTTGGATATCGCGGAGGTGACGTCGCTCTTGACCCCGCTGAGCCAGTGCATGACCTCCACTGTGGAATCGCCGCGCTTCTTGACCTCGACCACGGTCACCAGCTTCTCAGTGCTGTTCACCGGAACCGAGATGGCCGCGACGCGACCACCGGTGATCTCCTGGACTGTCGCCTCGATGTCCTCCGGGTAATGGTTGCTGCCCCGGATGATCAACAGGTCCTTGATCCGGCCCACGATGAAGAGCTCACCGGCGGAGATGAAGCCCAGGTCACCGGTCCTCAGCCACGGGCCTTCGACGGTGCCCGGCGCCGGGTCGGCCAGCGTGGCGCCGAAACACTGCTGTTCCTCGGGAGGCCTGCTCCAATAGCCGGTCGCGACGTTGTCGCCGTGCACCCAGATCTCGCCCACCACGTCCTGGGCGCATTCCCGGTTCGTCTCGACGTCGACGATGCGGACCGCAGGTGACTGCGGCACCTTGTACCGGACCAGCTCGCTGCCGGCCCCGGCTGCGCACCGCACCACGCGGCCCGCGCCCAGCTCGGCGACATCGAAGCGGGCCGGCGGCGACGATTCATCCCAGGTGCCGGCGGCGACGAAGACGGTGGCCTCCGCCAGGCCGTACGACGGACGCAGCATGTGGTCCCGAAAGTTAAAATGGGCGAACCGATCTGCGAAGCGCTCCAGGGTGGCGGGCTCGACCCGCTCGGCACCGTTGATGATACCGAGCACCCCGCCGAGGTCGAGCCCGGCGAGGTCGCTGTCCTTAGTCTTGCGCGCCGCCAGGTCGAAGGCGAAGTTGGGTGCCGCTGAGAAGGCGCGGGGGTTCTCGGCCAGCGCCTGTACCCATCTGGCCGGCTTCTCCAGGAACGCGACCGGGCTCGTGAGCACTGCGGGGTACCCGCTCAGGATGGGCGCGCAGACACCCAGCACCAACCCCATGTCGTGGTAGAAGGGCAACCACGACACGATGGTTGCGCCGTGTGCCGTCTTGCCCTCGGCATCGGCGAAGAAGCTGCGCATCAGCTGCTCGAAATTGGACTGCAGGTTGTGATGAGAGAGCATCACACCGGTCGGCAGCCGCGTCGAACCCGAGCTGTATTGCAGATATGCCGTGGTGGGAAAGTCGATCGATGCGAGGCCGGTGCCGCCCTCGGCATCCAGGTCCAACGAATCGATCTCGACGATCTTCGGCGCGGTGTCCATCCTCGACTGATCGACGTAACCGCCGACATCCTCGGCGGCCACCGACGTCGTCAGCACCACGGCGGGTTTCGTGTCGGCGAAGACGGCACTCACCCGGTCGTAACTCGACCCGCGGTGGGGCAACGGGAGCGGTACCGCGATCAGCCCGGCCTGCATCGATCCCAGGAAGGCCAGGATGTAGTCGAGGCCCTGCGGGGCCAGGATCACGGCCCGGTCGCCGGCCGACGCGTGCAGACCCAGCTCACGCGCCACGTTCAAGGTTCGGCGGGACAATTGCGACCACGTGAGACGCACCGAGACACCGGCGGGGTCACGGTCGTAATCGGTGAACGTGAACGCCACGTCATCGGGGCGCAGGCTGGCCCGCCCGTGCAGCATCGAGAGCACAGATGACTGGGGCATCGGCGTTGTCGGCGTCACATCACATCCGTACTGACTCGTCGGGTCGAAGTCCCCGAGGTCCCCGAAGTCCTCAAAGTCCGTGTCTGCCTGCGCTTGGCATCGTTTCGTAGTTTCACACACATCAGGTGGGCTCGCTGACCCGACCACTCAGGCGTGACGGCCACCAGTTGGCGCGGCCCACCAATGTTGCCATGGCAGGCACCGTGATTGTCCGCACCACGAAGGTGTCCAACAGAATTCCCACAGCGATCAGGAACCCGCCCTGGACCACGATGCCGATGCTGGAGAACAACAGGCCACCCACCGAGGCGGCGAAGATCAGGCCCGCCGCGGTGATCACGCCGCCCGTCGAACTCAGGGTGCGGATGACGCCGTACCGCATGCCGTGCGGAGACTCGTCCCGCATTCGTGACACGAAGAGCATGTTGTAGTCGGCGCCCACCGCCACCAGGACCACGAAGCCCAGCGGCGGGACACTCCAATGCAGCTGTTGGTCCAGGAGGTACTGGAACGTCAGCACGCTGATGCCGAGAGCCGCGAAGTACGAGACCACCACGGAACCGATCAGATACAGCGGCGCGATGATGGCCCGCAACAGCAGCATCAGGATCAGCAGGACCACCACCAGGGTCACGATGATGATGAACCGGATGTCGTGCTCGTAATAGTCGCGGGTGTCCCGCAGCGCAGCGGGGAAACCGCCCATCGTGATGGTGGCATCCGCCAGCTGGGTGTTCGGCTGGGCGCTCCTGGCGGTGTTGTTGATCTCATTGACCTGGTCCATCGCCTCGGAGCTGAACGGGTTGAGCGTTGTCTGCACCAGGTACCTGGCGGTGTGGCCGTCGGGTGAGATGAACACCTTGG
This sequence comes from uncultured Mycolicibacterium sp., assembly GCA_945957405.1. Taxonomy (GTDB): domain Bacteria; phylum Actinomycetota; class Actinomycetes; order Mycobacteriales; family Mycobacteriaceae; genus Mycobacterium. Next base: position 5,547 of record CAMFLL010000226.1, read on the forward strand.
CGGCCTTCTTGAAGTCGTCGAGGCCGAGGATCTGGGCCGGGATGTTGAACCCGGCCATCGACGGGTCTGAAGCGTCGTTGCGCATCGCCAGCAGGAACGCTGCCGCCTCATCCAGACCGGCACCCACCAATTTGACCTGGCCGACGAGTTGGTCGACGCCACCGGCCACCTGCTTGCTGCCGTCGGCCAGGCGGTTGGCGCCCTGCTTGACCTGGTTCAGGCCGGCCTGCAGGCCACCGGGCCGGTCCAGGCCCATGGAGCGCACCGCCGAACTGAACGTCGACATGGCGCTGTTGAGTTCGTCGACCGTTGTGTTGAGCGACTTCTGGTCACCGAAGCCCTGCAGTTGGGCGGCCAATGTGTTGATCTGGTTGAGCTGTCCGTTTTCTCGCGCGTCGACCAGTTTCTGGAACTGCGCACGGGTCTCGCTGCAGGAGGGACTGGCATCGCAGATCGCGTTGCCGTTCAACGCCGCCAGCACCGGCCCCACCCAGGCGAACATGTCCTTCACGGCCGAGAAGTTCACGCCCATCTCATTGCCCAGCGCGTTGATGCTCTGCACCAGGTCGGCGGCGGCCTTGACGTTCTTGACCAGCTTGTCGCCACCGAGCTGGCTGCGGATCGACGATATGGCGTCGATCAGCCGCTGCATGCTGGGTGCGATGCGGTTGACCTGATTGCGTACGTCGCCGAGGCTGCTCGCCAGCGTGCCCGCGCCGTTCGCCAGTCGGTTGAGGTCACCGCTGCTCTGCCCGATCTGAGCCGAACCGTCGGCCATCCGGTCACCGACGATGCCGGCCTGATAGGTGGCCCGGAATTCCGGTGGCACCTCTCCGGTGGGCCGGGTGATACCGCTGACCAGGCCGATGTTCGGCAGCTGGCTGACGCGCTGCGCCATCTGCTCCAGGTCGGCGAGGGCCTGCGGGGTGCGCAGGTCGCGCGGTGACTGGATGAGGATGTACTCGGGTACGGCCTGGCTGATCGGGAAGTGGCTTTCCAGGGCGGCGTAACCCATCGAACTCGGCGCCGACGGCCCGAGGGCTTTGCGATCGTCGTAGTTGTAGCGCACCAGGCTCGCGCAACTGGCGAGCAGGACCAGGGCGAGCAGGCTGGCCACCAGATGCGTCTTGGGCCGGCGCACGATGCGGATGCCCGAACGCCGCCAGAATTTGGCGGTGAGTTCGCGGCGCGGTTTGACCCACCCGCGTGGCCCCGCCAGCACCAGGATGGCAGGCAGCAGCGTGACCGCGGCGAGATATGCCACCCCGATACCGATCGCGCACGCGACGCCGATCGTGGAGAACACCCCCATCTTGGCGAAACTGATGCCGAGGAAGGTGATTCCCACCGTCGCCGCCGACGCCGTGATGACCTTGCCGATGGAGATCAGCGCACGGCGCACCGCGTCGTCGAAATCCGCGCCCTGCCGCAGATAGTCGTGGTAGCGGCTGATGAGGAAGACCGCGTAGTCCGTTCCCGCGCCCGCGATCATGGCGCTCAGGAATATGACGGACTGGTTCGACACGCCCAGCCCGAAGAACTGGGAGACTCCGGCCACCACGGCCTGCGCCGTCACCAGTGATGTCCCGACGGCCGCCAAGGGCAACAGCATGGTGATCGGGTTGCGGTACACGATCAGCAGGACGACGAGGACCAGGATGCCGATAGCCAACTCGATGGGCAGGCGGTCCTGTTCGCCTGCCACGGTGAGGTCGGCGACGGTGGCAGCGGGCCCGGTGACGTGCACCGTCAGCGGGGGGCTTGGCGCGTTCTGCTTGACGATCTCGGCGACCCGGTTGTACGCGTCGTAGGCGCGGGGCGTGCCCATTTCGCCCGCGAGCCCCACGGGTAACACCCAGGTGGTCTTGTCTTTGCTCGTGAGGAACGGCCGCAACTGTGGTGTGGTGATGAAGTCCTGCAGCATCACCACATCGGTCGCGTCGGCCCGTAGCGCGTCCACGATCTTGCGATAGGCGGTCTCGTCATCGGGCTTGAGCCCGGTGTCGTTGATGAAGGCGACGACGAGAAGGTTGTCCGAGCCCGACTCGTGAAACGCCTCGGTCATCTCCCGGGCGGCAACGCTCGACGGCGCGTCGCTGGGCAGGATCGCCAGCGGGTGCCGCTGGGACATCTCGTTGAGGCTCGGGACCGAGAGCGGCAACGCCACCGCGATGGCGATCCAGACGCCGATCACCGCCCAGGGCCACCGCACCACAAGATCGGCTAGCCGTCGCATATCGTCCTCACCCTCGCCCGGAAATCACGCATCCGCTAAGCGATGCGTCCCCAGTCCCCACTGTCGGCGACCCGCACACACACCGACTTCATCGCCTCCATGTACCGAGTGACCGACTTCAGGGCAATCGGGTTGTCGGGATGCATGATCGCCATGACCGTGCCTTCCCCGTACCGGAATATGTAGATGGTCAATTGGTAGGAGAATCGGCCGTCGGGATAGATACCGACATTGTTAGCCAGGCCCATGTCCGCGGCGGCGAGGATGGCGTTCAGCGGGGCGGCGCCGCCGTGCAGGAAATTCGACACCGGAAAGTTCGGCTGCGGCCAGTTCAACCACGGCGCCAACTCCAATACCCGGTAATACGGCACTCTCGCCATGTCCAGGCCCGAATCGAAAGAAGCCTGCGCAGCCCAAGCGGCATCGTTGAACGAAGTCGCGGCTATCGGCACGGTGATCGGGATCAACCCGGTGAACCAGCCCTGCGTCATGAAATTGTCACTGGCTGTTCGTGAATCGCGAGGCGTGAGTCCGTAATAGGTGAGCGCACCGGTGAACTCGTGTTCGACCAGTCCCAGACACGCGAACAAACCGCCGACGAAGCGCGCGCCCGCCGCCGTGCACGCCTTTTCGAAACGCTCCGTCTGCGCCGTGTCCATCAGGACTTCGGAAGTCATCTCACTGCTGGTCGACTCCTGCGGATTACCCAGCGGAAGCGGGAATTCGGGAAAGCCGTCGGCGTTCTCCTCGGCGAATTCGATCCACGCCCGCACCCCGGGCGAATCCACGGTCAACGTGTCCGTGGCCTCCCGTTCGCGGACACAGAAATCGTCGAAGCTGCCGGCATCGGGCAGCGTAAGGACCTGGCCGCTGCTGCTCAATGCCGAATACATTCCGTTGGCTTCCAACATCGTGGTGCCGATCAGCGTCGCATCGCCGTGAACGTGATCCATTGCCGCAAAGAACGTGAAGTGACCGTCGTTCTGGATGATCCCGAAAGTGAAACAGCCCCACTCCAACGGATTCGGTATGTCGATGACGTGGGCGCGTATTTCGTCGACCGACATGTGGCCCTGATCGACAGGCACGAATTCGATGTCGGCCGCGTCGGTGAGGGCATGCCTGATGAACTGTCCGTCAACGGTCTGTTCGAACCAGCTGCGGAATGTGTCGTGCCTGCGCAGATAGGCGTTGACGGCCCGATCCATAGCGGCGATATCGCATTCGCCGGCCACCTCGCAGCTGGCGATGATCTGCCGCGAGAAGTTCAGGCCCGCGGCTGTCCGGTCCGTGTAATTGCGCAGATGTTGGCCCTGCATAAAGCTGACCGGCACCGCACTGACGGGCGCTTGCTGCGCCTTTTCCACAGCGGCCGCCGTTGGATGCCAGGAGGTGACAGAGCCCGGGTTCAGCGACCATTCACCAAGTGCGCCAACCGTGATCTTGCCAATACGCAAAACTGGGTCCTCTCCCGTAACTCCCCCGAGACAGCCGGCTCCTGGTCCGGCATCAGCCGTTGCTGGATCAACATACCCTCGCTTCGGCTGCGGTCGTCCGCGCCGGTTGGACCCCCGACACTGACACCGCGCATGCCACAGGGGCACGTGCAATAGTGTCCGTCGAAGTCTTCAGGCGCTACAGGTGTCCCGCAGGGCCACGTTCTTGACCGCCGATGCAAGAAGGACAATCACATGGAATCCGACGAACGTCCAACCGAGCCGGCCCCCCGCTTCGCCATCGTCGGCTACGCAGCCCGTTTCCCGGGCGCCCCGGACGCCGATGAGTTCTGGGACATCCTCCGTGAGGGCCGCGACGCGATTTCAGAGGTGCCCAAGGACCGCTGGGACGCCGACGAATTCTTCGACCCGGAACCTGGAACACCTGGCAAGGTGGTGACCCGCCGTGCGGGCTTCGTCGACGACGTGACGGGGTTCGACGCGCCGTTCTTCGGCATGTCGACACGCGAGGTCAGGTTGATGGACCCGCAGCACCGCCTTTTGCTGGAGACCGCTTGGCGGGCGGTGGAGCATTCGGGCACCGCGCCCACGTCGTTGGCCAACTCCAACACCGGTGTCTTCGTCGGGTTGGCCACCCATGACTACCTGGGGATGGCCTCCGACGAGCTGACCTACCCCGAGATCGAGGCCTACATGGCCATCGGCACGTCGAATGCCGCGGCGGCGGGGCGAATCAGCTACCGGCTGGGACTGCAGGGTCCTGCGGTGGCCGTCGACACCGCGTGCAGCTCGTCGCTGGTGGCCATCCATCAGGCATGCCAGGCCCTGCGGCTGGGCGAGTGCGACCTCGCGTTGGCCGGCGGGGCCAACGTCCTGCTCACTCCGGCGACCATGATCACGTTCTCGCACGCACACATGCTCGCGCCCGACGGCCGGTGCAAGACGTTCGACGCCGCCGCCGACGGTTACGTGCGCGGCGAGGGCTGCGGCGTCATCGTCATCAAGCGTCTCGAGGACGCCATTGCCGACGGCGACCGGATCCGGGCCGTGATCCGCGGCAGCGCGATCAACCAGGACGGCGCGTCGGGCGGCCTGACAGTGCCGAACGGCGTTGCGCAGCAACGGGTCATCACCGACGCGCTCAAACGTGCCGAACTGGAACCCAGTGACGTCGGCTACCTGGAGGCACACGGCACCGGCACATCGCTGGGCGACCCGATCGAAGCGCAGGCCGCCGGCGAGGTGCTCGGCGCCGGACGTGAAGCCGACGACCCGCTGTTGATCGGCTCGGCGAAGACCAACATCGGTCACCTGGAAGCGGCCGCCGGTATCGCGGGGGTGATCAAGGTCATCCTGTCGCTCGAGAACGAACTGTTGCCGCCGCATCTGCATTTCGAGAACCCGTCGCCGCACATCCCGTGGGACCGGCTTGCCCTGCAGGTGGTCAAGGAGGCCACTCCCTGGGAACGCAACGGTCGGCCCCGTATCGCGGGAGTCAGCTCGTTCGGTTTCGCCGGGACGAACGCACACGTCATCCTCGAAGAGGCTCCGGTGGCGCCCGAACCGGCCGAGCAGCCCCAGCAGGGGCGGTTCACGGTGCTTCCGCTGTCGGCGCGGACTCCCGCCGCGCTGGTGCAGCTGGCCGGCCAGTACCGCGACTGGTTGAACGCGCACCCCGAGGCCACCCTGACCGATGTGAGCTTCACCGCCGGGGCGGGGCGGGCCCACCTCGAGCATCGTGCCGCGCTGGTGGTCAACTCGCGCGAAGCCGCCGTCGAACTGCTCGGCGCGCTCGCCGACGATCGACCGGCACCCGGCTTGGTCCGCGGCGAATCGCACGACGTCCCGAAGACGGCGTGGCTGTTCACCGGTCAGGGCAGTCAGTACCCGGGTATGGCTCGCGAGTTGTACGACACCGAACCGGTATTCGCCGAGACGCTGGACCGATGCGCCGCTGCGGTCGCCGATGTTCTCGAAAAGCCGCTGCTGGACGTGATTTTCGACCTGGACAGCCCGGACCACGAGGAAACGCTGCGGCAGACCGCGTATGCGCAACCCGCTTTGTTCGCGGTGGAGATGGGTTTGGCGCGGCTCTGGCAGTCATGGGGTATGGAACCGGATGTGGTGCTGGGCCACAGCGTCGGCCAGTATTCGGCGGCCTGCCTTGCGGGCGTGTTCGACATCGAGGACGGCGCGGCGCTGATGGCCGAGCGCGGGCGGCTGTTCGGCAGTCTGCCCGCCGGTGGCCGGATGGTCGCGGTGGCCACCGCGGCCGAGCGGGTCGAGAGTGTGACCGATGAGTTCCCCAGCCTGTCGGTCGCCGCCTACAACGGGCCCAACACCGTATTGTCCGGGCCTGCACATGATCTGGAGAAGGCAGTGGCCGTCCTGGCCGCCGACGGTGTCAGGTGTGACTGGCTGGATACCAGCCACGCGTTCCACTCGGCGCTGCTGGATCCGATTCTCGACGAATTCGAGTCCTATGCAGACCGATTCAATTTCGGTACGCCACAACGGATTCTGATCGACAACCGGACCGGGACCGCACTGGGTCGAAGTGTCATGCTCGACGGCGCCTACTGGCGGCGCCATGCTCGCCAGCCTGTCCAGTTTGCCAAGAGTGTGCGCACCCTGGCCGATCTGAACTGCAAGGTGCTGCTCGAGATCGGCCCGCGACCGGTACTCACCGCCGCCGCCATGGGCGCGTGGCCCGACCCGGCCTCCGCACCGCGGGCCATCGCGTCACTGCGCCGGAACACCGCCGACCAACGACAGATCACCGAGGCGGTCGCCGACGCGTATGTCATGGGTCATCTGCCCGAGTTCGCGGCGCTGAGCCGGCCCCAGGCGCAGAAGCTCGACCTGCCCACGTATCCGTTCGAACGCCGCCAGTACTGGTACCGGGACAACCAGACCGACAGTGGGGTTCACACCCGTCCGCAGACGCAGACATCTGCTCCTACGCGGGCCATCCGCCTGCTCGAGGACGGCCGACTCGAAGAACTCGCGGCACTGCTCGACGGTGCGGGTGCCGACCGGCAGACCCTGGACGTGCTGACCCGGCTTGCGGCACAGCACAATCAGCAACGGATTACGCAGGCCATTGCCGACGACCGCTACGAGATCCGCTGGGACGTATCCCCGACCTCAGTTGTGGGCTCGGCGGCCGATGATGGCTCCAGCTGGCTTCTCGTCGGCACCGAGTGCCCGGCGGTGCAGCCG
>CAMFLL010000227.1 GCA_945957405.1 uncultured Mycolicibacterium sp.
CGACGGTGTAGAGGATGGCCCCGAACGCCGCCGCCGCAATGGTCCCGATCGCGTATTCGACAGTCGACATGCCACTCTCGTCGACGATGAGGAACCGCATGCGAGCGCGGGCGGTGTGAAACCGTTTCTCGAACAATGGTTTTCCTTTCCATGGCGGCTGCCGTGCTCACAGCAGTCCGGTTCCGAACACGTCGCGGGCCAGTCCCGCAACCACAGGTATGACACCGAGGCAGAGAAACGCAGGCAGAAAGCACAGGCCGAGGGGTCCGGCGATCACCACCGACGCCCGTTCGGCGGCGGCCTCGGCGCGGTGCAGGGCGTCTTGCCTGATCTGCGCCGACAATTCGGCCACCGCGACCGCCATGGCGGTACCCGACGCGGCCGAGCGCCGCGCCAGTCGCAGCAGAGCGGTGCTGTAGGCATCGTGTTCCTCTCCCGGAGCCGACGCCCAGGCATTCGCCGGATCGGCGCCCAGCGCAAGCAGGTCCGCGGCCCGTCGCAACACCACGGCCAGCGGTCCCGATATCGCCGAGGCCGTCGCTCTGGCCGCTGCGGGAACGGGCATACCGGCATTCAGACACACAGCGAAGATGTCGAGACTCGACGCGCCCGCTAGCGGATCGGCTGCCGCCATTCGGTCCGGAGGACGGGCGCACATCCGGACCCCGGCCGCGCGACTGCGAACCATCGCAGGTCGGGGCCCGGCCAGCAGCGCGAGCGCCAGCAGGATCGCCGCGGCACTCATGCCACCGCCCGGTCGGTGATGTGACCGGCCCACACCAGGCCCGCCGCTGCCAGAGCCGCGCCGATGATGAGGAACCACCCGCCGGCAGGGCTCAACAGGAATGCGACGGGTGCCGCTCCGATCAGTTCTCCGAGCGCCACTCCCAGCAACGGCAGGGCCGCGAGGATGGTCGCGGTGGCCCGCGCCCCCGCCATCCCCGCATCGACACGGTCCGTGAAGCGTTGGCGTTCAGCGAGATCCAGGGCGGCGGCGCGCATCAGGGTCGACACCGCTAGTCCGTGGTCGGCGGCCAGGTCCCAGCACACCGCCAGCCGTTCCCAGTGTCCTTCCTCAGCACCGCGGCCGGCAGACCGCAGACCGCCCGCGACGTCGGCGCCGAGCCCGGCGCGGGCGGCGACGGCCCGGAGCGATTCGCCCACCGGACCCGGCACCTCATCCGCGGCGACGCGGAAGGCGTGTGCCGGGTGCGCACCGACGCGCAATTCGGCCACCACGACATCGAGGGAGCTCTCGAGCGCCCTCGCCGCGACGCGCCGACGCCGCCTGGCGTTGCGGCGACGCCGGCGCATCGCGACGGTGCCCGCCATGATCAGGCCCGCGCCCGCGGTGAACACTCCGGCGACACACACCGTGACGATCAACAAACCGACGGCAGCGGCGTACCCGGCTGGTCGTACCCGTGGGCGCGCCGGCCGGCGATTGCGGTAAAGGCGCCGTTGCGGGGCGCTGGGCAGAATGCCAAGTGCGATGGCCAATACGGCTACGGCACAGACGACTTCGCTCATGTGCCCAGCCGATCCCGCAGCATGCCGTCGAGGTCGTCGGCGCCGCTGCGCCGGTGCCCGTCGACATGCCACGCGGTGGCGGCACTGCAGTGCCGCTCTCCCCTCTCCTTACGCAGTACGGCGATCTCGGTGAGCCGTCGGCGGCCGTCGCGCAGCCGGTCGACATGCAGCAGCACCTGCACCGCTGCGGCCAGCTGACTGTGCAGGGCGGCGGCGTCCAGACCACCTACCGCGCCAAGGGCCTCGAGTCGCGCGGGGACTTCGGCGGGACGGTTGGCGTGGACGGTGCCGGCTCCGCCGTCGTGACCGGTGTTGAGTGCGGCGAGCAGGTCGACCACTTCACCACCGCGGACCTCCCCGACCACGACGCGGTCGGGACGCATCCGCAGCGCCTGGCGGACCAGCTGCCGCAGTGTGACCTCACCGGCGCCCTCGACATTGGCGCCTCTGGCCACAAGCGTCACCAGATGTGGGTGGGCAGGGGCCAATTCGGTCGCGTCCTCGATACAGATGATCCGTTCGGCCGGGTCGACCGCGCCGAGCATGGCGGCCAGCAATGTGGTCTTCCCGGCACCGGTCCCTCCGGACACCAGGAACGCCAGCCGGGCGGACACGATGTCGCGGACGATCCCGGCGGCGCCGGGCGCAATGGCGCCCGCGCGGGTGAGGCCGGCCAGGTCCTGGGTTGCTGGTCGAAGTAACCGCAATGAGATGCAGGTTCCGCTCGCGGCGACCGGCGGCAGCACCGCATGCAGACGAACGGTGCATTCGGGCGGCCCGAGCCCGGCCAGCACACCGTCAACCCATGGCTGGGCGTCATCGAGCCGGCGTCCGGCCGCCAACGCCAGCCGTTGGGCCAGCCGGCGCACCGCGGCGTCGTCAGCGAATCGAATAGAGCTGCGTCGCAAACCCTTTCCGTCGTCATAAAAGACCGTGTCCGGCGCGGTCACGAGGACGTCGGTGACGCCGGGGACGGCGAGCAGCGGGTCGAGGACGCCGGCGCCGGTCATCTCCGTCTGCAGCACACGGAGATTCGTCAGGACATCGGTGTCACCGAGCACGCCACCGGACTCCGCCCTGATGGCCTGCGCGACGAGGCTGGGTCGGAGCGGAGCGGCCTCTCCAGCCAGCCGCTCGCGCACCCTCTCGATCAACGAGTCGGTCATGCCGCGCGCTCGGCGCCGACGTCCGATGCGTGGCCCGGCCTGTTGCCCAGCAATGCCAGCACGCGGGACGCCGCAACGGCCATCGGCGAACGGCGACCCAACCGCAACGGCCCCCCGTCGAGTCGTTGGGCCAACAGCGGTTCGGGCCGCATGGTCGCCAGCACCGGCAACCCGACGATGTCGGCGACATCGCCCGCCCGCAACCCGCCCGGCGAAGGACCGCGAACCACCAGTCCGACATTGGGATTGCGCGCGGTGAGCACCGGCGTCATCGCGGCGCTGGATGCGCACGAACGCACGTCGGTGGGGGTGATCACCACAACGAGGTCCGCGGCGTCGATCGCGGTGACAACCGCGTCGGTGTGCGACCTCGGCAGATCGCAGACCACCGTCACACCACCGCGCCGGCCCGCATCGAGCACCGCATCCACGGCGCCGCCGTCGAGATCGTGGCCGCCCCGCGCCGCCGACAAGACGCTGATTCCGTGCTGCCGCGGCAGGGCGTCCCGCACCGCGGCCCAGGTCAGACGGCCGGTCCGCACCGCAAGGTCGGGCCATCGCAATCCGGGCACGTTCTCCGCGCCGACCAGCAGGTCGATACCACCGCTCCACGGGTCGAGATCCACCAGTAACGCGTCAGTTGCCCTCTGCGCCAACGCCGTCGCGAACGCCGACGCGCCTGCCCCGCCTCGGCCCCCGATCACGGTGACCACCTCGCCCCAGCCGTCTGGCGCCTGGGCGCCCTCGGTGGCCCGCGACAGTTCGGCGACCAGCATGCCCGCCTGAGCGGGGAGGTCGGCGACGAGTTGGGCTCCCACGGACACCGCGGCCTGGTAGGTGCCTGCCGAAAGGTCGCCCGAGACGCTCGGGGCAATGACGAACACCGCTGCCCGACGGGGCAGCAGAGCGTCAGCGCAACGCCGCGCGCCGGTCTCGTCGAGCACCACGGCGGCTGCCGCGGTCCACACCTGCCGGCCCGGCGTGGCCGTCCGATCGAGATGGACCACACCGATCCCGACGGCCGCCGCGATGCGTTCGAGCTCGTCTCGCAGCAAGTTATCGGAGATCAGAGAAAGCACGCGGGCGGTTGTCGTCACCCGTCCACCGTGCGGCTTTATCGAGCCGGACCGCCATCACCGACCGACGGATTGTGGATGAGTCTCAGACTGTGGAATTCGGGTTTTCCCGCCGCACCGAAAACGGCGTTCCGCAACGAACGACCGACAGAAAATACGGGGCTGGAAAACTCACTGTAGATAAGAGACGACCCCCGCCAGGGGGGGAGGAGGCGAGGGTCGTCGTGTATCAGCCCCGGGGGGTCGGGCTGATGCACACCCGGCATAAGCCGAGTAATACTCACTATACACACGACCTGGCGCACTAGCGCAAGTCTCGACACACTTACATTCAAGCGACTACGGCTGCAGAATTGCAGTCTGCGACACGTGGCTTGATCTGCCATTTTGAACACTATTCCGATTACTGTCACGGCCGGACCTATCCTGTGAGCGTGACCGCTTCCGCTCCGGACGACGATCAGCTAACTGCCCCGCAAATCGAGCCCGCAGCCGGCGCCCGGACGCGCACCGCCGCTTTCTTCGATCTTGACAAGACGATCATCGCCAAGTCGAGCACCCTCGCTTTCAGCAAACCTTTCTTTGCGCAGGGACTGCTCAATCGCCGGGCCGTCCTCAAGTCCAGCTACGCGCAATTTCTCTTTCTCATGTCGGGTGCCGATCACGACCAAATGGATCGCATGCGCTCCTACGTCACCAGCATGTGCGCGGGATGGGACGTCGAACAGGTCAAGTCGATCGTCGAAGAGACACTGCACGACATCGTTAATCCGTTGGTGTTTGCCGAAGCGGCGAACCTGATCACCGATCACAAGCTGTGCGGCCGCGACGTCGTGGTGGTGTCGGCATCCGGGGAAGAGATCGTGGCGCCGATCGCGCGGGCACTGGGCGCCACGCACGCGATGGCCACCCGCATGGTGGTCGAGGACGGCAAGTACACCGGCGACATTGCGTTCTACTGCTTCGGCGACGGGAAAGCCCAGGCGATCCAGGAACTCGCGGCGCGCGAGGGTTATGCGCTCGAACACTGCTACGCCTACTCCGATTCGATCACCGATGTGCCCATGCTCGAGAGTGTGGGCCACGCCACCGCGGTCAACCCGGACCGCGCCCTGCGCAAGGAGGCGCAGGCGCGCGACTGGCCGGTGGTCACGTTCACCAAACCGGTCTCGCTACGGGACCGCATCCCCGCACCGTCGGGCGCCGCGGTCGCCACAACGGCAGCCGTCGGCATCACTGCGGTAGCCGCCGGCGCCCTCACCTACTCACTGCTTCGCAGGTTTGCGCTGTAGGAAAATAACGTTCCGGTGGCACTCGGATTTCTTGTCAGATTGTTCTCAGCATTTCCCCTTGATGTGACCCCGGTCACGGAGTACAAAGGAACCACGGAAGCCTGATGCGGCCAAGAACGACTCGGAAGAGAAGGGTCGGTCTCCCGCGACAGGCAACCCAGCACGGACCCCGGCACCCACGCGGAGCCACAGCCGCGATAATGGCAGAAGTGTTGCGGGCCTGCGTAATTGCGAAACGCGAACAGAATCTTCGTTCCCATGGGTTGGGGCGAACCTGAAACGCACCGCAAACACGCCGAGGCCAACCCACGTGACCCACAGTCGCACGCTTGGTAACCAGGATCCGTGCTAGCGGGCGGCGAGCCCAACCCGGAAGGGTGGGATCGCCGCCCGTTTTTATGTCCGGGTGTGTGCGGCCCCGAAAAGGCCGCTAGGACTTCTTTGCCTCGGCGATCGAGAGCGCTTCGCGCGCGCCACCCTGTAACGCCCGGCACGACGTCAGCAGCCAGTCCGTGAGTCCCGCCTCGGTGCCCGACGCGAAGCCGTCGGCGGCCTTTCGATAGTCGGCGGCCCGGCGCATCCAGTACACCTCGGGCACGCCCAATCCGTGTGGATCGAGCCCACTGGCGATCGTCACCAGGCGACCGACCCCCCGGGCCACCACACCGTCGGCGCTGCCGAATGGTGCGAGCGTCAGCAATTCCCCGTGCGCCACCGCCGCGAGTACGGGCGCAGGCACGGATGTGGCACCGAGCACCAACCGGGACAGCAGGTCGAGGCGCGCCGCCACATCAGGTTCGGTGCGGGGTCGCCCGAGTTGGTCCTCATCGACCAGGTCGGCGGCGGCCAGCGAGTGCAGGCGAGCCAGCGCCTGCAGGGGCGCCCGCTGCCACACCGAGACCAGGGCGCCCGCACCACCTTCGAGCGCCTGCGCAACGCGTAACGCGCCGGCGAACACCGGATTGCTGGTGGTGCTCTCGTCGAGTTGCAGTGCGCCACCGTCGAGTACCGACGACGCGCGGGCGGCGCGCAGCGCCGCCTCGGCGGCTGTGACCGGCCATCCCCGCAGGTTTGCCTTGTGCCGGTGCGCACGGCCCAACGCCTCGCGGGCCTGTTCGGCGGCGTCCGCGACACCGGGCAGCGCCAGCAGCGGAGCGAGCGGGTCAGCGGTCACGGCGCGTCACCCTACCCGCCGCGCGGAGCAGCCGTCACCAGGCTCAGGGCGCTCTGGTGATGCTCTCGTAGTCCGGCAGCCCGTTCCAGCTGATCGTCACATCCCGCACGGCAGCCGACCGGCCCGCGGCGGCGTTGTAGCTCCACAGCGGCACCACCGGCATGTCCTCGAACAGCATCTGCTGGGCGGTGTTGGTCAGCGCGTAGGACTCCTCGAGGCTGCCCGCGTCCTGGGCCACTGTCAGCGCGCCGTCGAACTGGCGGTTCGAGTAGTCGACGTCGTTGGCGGCGGCGCCGGTGACGAAGATCGGCTCCAGGAAATCGAGCATCGACGGGTAGTCACCCAGCCATCCGGCGCGGAACGCGGTGTTGATGGTGCGGTCGGTGATCTGGGCGCGCAGCTCGGTGAACGTGGGCTGGGGCGTGCCGACCGCGTCGATGCCCAGCGTGTCCTTGATGCTGCCGGCGACGGCATCGACCCACACCTGGTGACCGCCGTCGGCGTTGTAGGCGATCACGTACTGACCGCTCCACGGATCGATCGCGTCGGCCTGCGCCCACAGGTCGCGGGCGCGGTCGGGGTCGAAGTCCAGCACATCGTTGCCGGGAATGTCCGGGCTGAAGCCTGGTAGGGCGGCGGCAGTGAAATCCCTTGCCGGAGATCGTGTCCCGGCGAAGATCTGATCGCAGATCCGTTGCCGGTCGATGGCAAGGGACAACGCCTGGCGGCGCAGGACGCCCTCATCGCCGCCGAAATGGTCCAACCGCAGCGGGGTGTCAAGCGTCTGGTTCTGCGCGGTCGGACCGACGATCGCCCGATCGCCGAGATCGGTGCGGAAGGTCGCCAGCGCGCTCGCCGGGATGGTGTCCAGGACGTCGAGCCTGCCGTCCCGAAGATCTGCATACGCTGTGTCGAGATCCGGGTAGAACCGGAACCGGAGGCCGTTGTTCTTCGGCGTGCGGTTGCCGTGGTAGGCCGGGTTCGGCACCAGATCGATCCGCACGTTGTGCTGCCAGGAACCGCCGTTCGCAAGCTGGTACGGCCCGTTGCCGACGGGGTGCTGGCCGAACGCCGTCATGTTCTTGAACGCCACCGCGGGTAGAGGGAAGAACGGCGTGAAACCCAACCGCTGTTGGAAGTCGATGGTCGGTACCTTCAGCCGCACCGTGAACTCGGAGTCGTTGACGATCTGCAGACCCGACATGGTCTGCGCGGTGGGTGGTTCGGCGGCCACCTCGTCATAGCCCTGGATCGGATCGAAGAATCCCCGCATGGCTTGTGTGTTGGTGGACAGTGCACCGTAGTTCCACGCATCGACGAACGACCTCGATGTCACCGGCGACCCGTCGGTGAACGTCCATCCCGGTTTGAGGGTGATGCGGTAGTTGATGTTGTCGGCCGTGTCGATGGACTGGGCCACCTCCAACGCGGGGTGGCCCTGCGCGTCGTAGGACATCAGCCCGGCGAACAACCGATCCAGGACGCGACCACCGTTGGTCTCATCGGTGTCGGTGGTGATCAGGGTGTTCTGGGGTTCTCCCCCATTGACGGTGATGAAGTCGTTGCGGCCTCCGGAGTCGTTCACGCATCCCGCAATCACGAGCATGCTGGCGAAAACCGCCAGGACCACTCGGGTCCGACGCAAGCGACCTCCTCGCAGACGCTGGCTCACGGAGACCGCTGGCCCTTCGATCCGATACCGTTCGGCGCACCTCCGGCGCCGCCCACGGTGACCAGTGTGAGTTGCCAACGTCGATGCAACGTTAGGTGACTACGCTCACAGATATGACCGAGACGCACACCGAAGTTCCGTCATGCTATCCGCCGTCGGCGGAATTCGCCGCGAACGCGAATGCCTCTGAGGAGTTGTACCGCGAGGCAGAGGCGGACCGTCTGGCGTTCTGGGCCGAGCAGGCCAATCGACTGTCGTGGTCCACTCCGTTCTCGGAGGTGCTGGACTGGTCGGAGGCACCGTTCGCGAAATGGTTCGTGGGCGGCAAGCTCAATGTCGCCTACAACTGTGTGGACCGCCACGTCGAGGCCGGCAACGGCGACCGGGTCGCCATCCACTGGGAGGGCGAGCCGGTCGGCGACGCCCGCGACATCACCTACGCCGAACTCAAGGACGAGGTGAGCCGTGCCGCGAACGCGTTCACGGAACTGGGCCTGCGCTCCGGTGACCGCGTCGCGATCTACATGCCGATGGTCCCCGAGGCCATCATCGCGATGCTGGCGTGCGCGCGGTTGGGCGTCATGCATTCGGTGGTGTTCGCAGGATTTTCGGCGTCGGCACTCAAGGCCCGCATCGAGGACGCCGCGGCCAAGATGGTCATCACCACCGACGGGCAGTTCCGGCGCGGGCAGGCCGTGCCGCTCAAGACCGGTGTGGACGAAGCCATCGACGGACTGGGCGACGCCAGCCCCGTCGAACACGTTGTGGTGGTGCGCCGCACCGGAATAGACATCCCGTGGACCGATGACCGCGACGTGTGGTGGGACCAGACGGTCCCGGCCGCGTCGGCCGAGCACACCCCGGAAGCGTTCGACTCCGAGCATCCGCTGTTTCTCCTGTACACCTCGGGTACCACCGGCAAGCCCAAGGGCATCATCCACACCTCGGGCGGCTACCTGACCCAGTCGTCCTACACCCATTACAACGTCTTCGACATCAAGCCCGAGAGCGACGTGTACTGGTGCACCGCCGATATCGGCTGGGTCACCGGGCACACCTACATCGTGTACGGGCCGCTGTCCAACGGTGTCACGCAGGTGGTCTACGAGGGCACCCCGGCCTCACCGGATGAGCACCGCCACTTCCAAGTGATCGAAAAGTACGGTGTGACAATCTATTACACCGCCCCAACCCTGGTGCGGACGTTCATGCGGTGGGGCCGCCAGATCCCGGCCGAGCATGACCTGTCGTCGCTGCGACTGCTGGGGTCGGTCGGCGAGCCGATCAACCCGGAGGCCTGGCGGTGGTACCGCACCGTCTTCGGCGCCGATGCGACACCGATCGTGGACACCTGGTGGCAGACCGAAACGGGCTCGGCGATGATCTCGCCGCTGCCCGGGGTGACCGAGGCCAAACCGGGCTCGGCGATGCGCCCGCTGCCGGGCATCTCGGCCAAGATCGTCGACGACGACGGCAACGAACTCAAACCGGGTACCGATCACGGCGAGCAGACCAGCGGCTATCTCGTGCTCGACAAACCGTGGCCGTCGATGCTGCGCGGTATCTGGGGTGATGAGGAACGGTTCAAGGAGACCTACTGGTCGCGGTTCGCCGAGCAGGGCTGGTACTTCGCCGGGGACGGCGCCCGCTACGGCAGCGACGGTGAGATCTGGGTGCTGGGCCGCATCGACGACGTCATGAACATCTCCGGTCACCGCATCTCGACCGCCGAAGTGGAATCCGCACTCGTCGGGCACTCCGGGGTCGCCGAGGCCGCCGTCGTCGGCGCCACCGACGAACAGACCGGACAAGCGATCTGTGCGTTCGTGATCCTCAAGTCCAGCGCACACGGCGGTGCCGAGAACATGATCGACGAACTGCGGGCCGAGGTGGCCCGGGAGATCTCACCGATCGCCAAACCGCGCGAGATCCACGTGGTGCCCGAGCTGCCCAAGACCCGCAGCGGCAAGATCATGCGCCGACTGCTGCGCGACGTGGCTGAAGGCCGCGAACTCGGCGATACCTCGACCCTGGTCGACCCCAGCGTCTTCGAGGCCATCCGCGCCAGCAAGTAATCCCGGCCGAGCGCTCACTCCCGTACACCTCACCTCGGCGTGTCGTGTACCGGAGTGAGCGCTCGCGCTTTATGCGATCGGGACGAAGCCGCTACCGGGTCGGCTTTTGGCCTCGATATCGGCAAGTTGGGTGGTGAACGACATCGTCACCGCCGGCGTGTGCAGAGGGATGAACTTGACGACGCACGTCGGCAGGTCCTCACTGAACGCGCCGTGGATCATGCCGACCAGCTTGTTGTTGACCGTCACCGGCGCTCCAGAATCGCCGGGCTGCCCACACACCTGGTTGACGATGGTGCCGGGATCCTTACCGGGACCCCAGGTGACGCCGCACGAGTAACCGGTGGTTCGGCCCAGTTTGCAGGCGATCTCGCCGAACGCCGGGTCAGGTCCGAGACCGTCGATCACGAAACCGTCGACGTTGTTGGTCGGAGTGACCTTCGCCGGGTCGAACCGGATCACGGCGTAGTCGAGCCCGTCGTTACCGGCGACCATCTCCCCGACCGTGCCCTGATCCTCGTGGCCCTCCGCGGCGACCACCGCACCGGGCCCGCCGCAGTGGGCCGACGTGAAGCCGACCAGATCACCACGGTTGTCGTGGCCGATGGATGTCAGCGTGCAGTAGGCCTCGCCGTTGACGACGATGCCGGACCCGCCGCCCAGCGTCACCGGATCGGCGTTGGCCACGGCCGCGGTGGCGACCGATCCGGCCGCCAGTGCCGCGATGAACACACCCGCAAAAATCCCCCGCGTGCGGTGCCCGGTCATGGATGCCACTCTCCCATTGGTCCCGTATCGGTCTCGAGCCCCCGTCACGTCGGCACAGTCTAGGCCACCCCAATGGCACCAGCTGTCTCAGCGGCTCGTGCGCTCCTCCGCGGACATGGCAACATGAACCATCGTGAGCAACGGTGATCGCAAGAACGGCGTCCCCACCACAGTGACCTCGATTCCTTTGGTCGACCCGCACGCGGCCTCGGCCAACGCGTCGATCGGTGACCTGGTCAAGGACGCCACCACACAGGTGTCGACCCTGGTCCGGGCCGAAGTGGAGTTGGCCCGCGCGGAGATCACCCGCGACGTCAAGAAAGGCCTCACCGGCAGCGTCTTCTTCATCCTCGCGCTGGTGGTGCTGTTCTACTCGACCTTCTTTTTCTTCTTCTTCCTCGCCGAACTGCTGGACACCTGGCTGTGGCGCTGGGTGGCGTTCCTGATCGTGTTCGGCCTGATGGTCGTGGTGACGGCGGTCCTGGCGCTGCTCGGGTACATGAAGGTGCGTCGCATTCGCGGACCACAGCAGACCATCGAGTCGGTCAGGGAGACGCGGGAGGCGTTCACCGGGCATGACCGCGGCAGAACACCCGCGGTCGTGGACAGCAGCCCGGTAGACACCAAAGACCCCTCGGGCTGGTGATCACCTGATGGCCGCCGGGCCCGACCCATCGGTCACCCGGATCGCCGGCCCCTGGCGCCACCTCGATGTCCACGCCAACGGCATCCGATTCCACGTCGTCGAAGCGAATCCCGAACCGCATTCCACGACGCCGCTGACATCGCTTCCGCTGGTCATCCTGCTGCACGGGTTCGGGTCGTTCTGGTGGTCGTGGCGCCATCAGCTCCGCGCGCTGCGCGGCGCCCGGGTGGTGGCGGTCGATCTACGTGGATACGGCGGCAGCGACAAGCCGCCCCGCGGCTACGACGGCTGGACGCTGGCCGGCGACACCGCCGGCCTGGTCCGGGCGCTCGGGCATACCTCTGCCACCCTGGTCGGGCACGCCGACGGCGGCCTGGTCTGCTGGGCCACGTCGACGCTGCACCCCCGGGCGGTCGATGCCATCGCGCTGGTCAGCTCGCCCCACCCCGCCGCGCTGCGCCGGGCCGCCCTCACGCGCCGCGATCAGGGCCGCGCACTGCTGCCCTTCCTGCTCGCCTGCCAACTTCCCCGATGGCCGGAACGCACCCTGACGCGCCACGACGCCGACGAGCTCGAGACGCTGATCCGCAGCCGGGCCTCCGGCAAGTGGCTGGCCTCCGAGGACTTCTCGGAGAGCATCGGCCACCTGCGCCGCGCCATCCAGATTCCCGGTGCCGCGCACTGCGCGCTGGAGTACCAGCGCTGGGCCGTCCGAAGCCAGTTCCGCTCCGAGGGCCATCGCTTCATGCGGTCGATGAACACACCGCTGGGCATCCCCATGCTGCACCTGCGCGGCGACGCCGATCAGTACGTGCTGGCCGATCCCGTCGACCGCACCCGTCGGTACGCGCCCCACGGCCGGTTCGTATCAGTCTCTGGCGCAGGACATTTCGCCCACGAGGAACTGCCGGATGTGGTCAACGATCACCTCAGCAGATTCCTCGGGCAGGTGCACGGCTGAGGGGACTTCGTCGTACCGCGGTGCCAAATTGCGGCACTCC
>CAMFLL010000228.1 GCA_945957405.1 uncultured Mycolicibacterium sp.
TGTCCAGCGGGCTGCCGATGGGCAGCTGCCGGTAGGCGTTGCTCACCCGGTTGACCACCTCGTCGGCGATCGATCGGTGCACGATCAGGCGGCGCAGCGTCGTGCAGCGTTGCCCCGCGGTACCCGCCGCGGCGAACACGATGCCGCGCACCGCCAGTTCCAGGTCGGCGCTCGGGGCGACGACCGCGGCGTTGTTTCCGCCGAGTTCGAGCAGGCTGCGACCGAACCGCGCGGCCACGCGCGGCCCGATCTCACGGCCCATCCGCACCGACCCGGTGGCGCTGACGAGCGCCACCCGGGCGTCGTCGACCAGGCGTTCGCCGACCTCACGGCCACCCTGCACAAGGTGGTGGATGTCGCCGGAGATACCGAGATCGCGTGCCGCCCGGTCGAGCAACGCCGAACAGGCCACGGCCGTCAGCGGCGTGATGTCGGACGGCTTCCACACCACGGTGTCGCCGGCAACCAGGGCGATCGCGGTGTTCCACGCCCACACCGCGACGGGGAAGTTGAAGGCGGTGATGACACCGACGACGCCGAGCGGGTGCCACAATTCGCTGAGCCGATGCCCGGGGCGCTCGGAAGGCATTGTGCGGCCGTACAACTGGCGCGACAGGCCGATGGCGAAATCGCAGACGTCGATCATCTCCTGGACCTCACCCAGCGCCTCGGACTCGATCTTGCCCGCTTCGAGGGTGACCAGCGTGGCCAGGTCGGCTTTGTGCTCGCCGAGCAGTTCGCGCAGCCGGCGCACCAGATCGCCGCGGCGCGGAGCCGGGACCAGGCGCCAGTCGGTGAAGGCCGCGTGCGCGCGGGCGACGGCGGTGTCGACGTCCTCGACGCTGCTCGCCGTGATCCGGGCCAGCACCTCGCCGGTGATCGGGCTGCGCGACACCACCGCGCCGGCCTGGGTCAGCTGCAGTCCGCCGTCGATCCGTGCGAGAGCCGTCGCGGCGAGGTCGGTGAGTCGGGTGTCAGTGAGCATTGTTGGTCTCCAGGCTGAGGTGGTTGTGGTGGTCGGGGCGCAGCGCCGCCGGGTCCAGTCCCAGCGTGTCGCAGCAGGCGTTCAGGGAGCGGTCGGACTGCGCCGCGTAGAGGTCTTCGGGGATGTGTACTGGGCAGCCCAGGGTGGCCTCGAGCCACTCGAGTCCGTATGACGTGCCGTGGGTGTCACCGGCCATCGCGCCGCCGCCGACCAGGTTCGACTGGAAGATGCCTGCGGCGCTGCGCGGCAGGAAGTCCTCGTAGACGATCGGTGTGGCCTCGATGATCCCGGCGCCGATCAGGGTTTCCAGATCCACGTCGGCGGGGATGGCTCGATCGGAACTGCCGGAGGCGACGCGGTAGTCGAAGTATCCGAGGCCGAGCCTGCGCAGACCGTGCTCGTCGGTCGGGAAGTCCGACGCCTCCCAGACGGCGCGACCGGCGTCCTGCCAGGACGTTCCGTCGGCAGTTGCCGCGTCGGTGGCCCGCATCAACTCGGCGTACCGCTGCCTGCCGAGCGGTGTCAGCGCGATACCGCGTTGCTCCACTTCACCGAACCGCACCCGGGTGGTTCCCGGCACGACGGTACCGTCGGGTTCGACGAACAGCCGGGGCTCATCGAGGGCCCGAAAAGAGGTCTGCCGCAACAACACATCGGGGCCGTTCCACCGCGGCGGGCCCTGGATCTTGTCGATCATCTCGATGCCGCGCGACTGCAGCCGGTGGTAGAGGTCATCGATGTCGAGGACGCGCGGGGTGAGGTGGTTGATGTGGGTGCTCGCGACACCGCCGATATCGGCGGCCACCGCGGAGATGTCGGCCAGCTCCGCGTACCAGGCCCGGTCGGTGGGAGCGGCCGACAGCTCGAAGGCGGCGGTGGCCAGCTCGATGAAGCGGTCGGCGTCCTCACCGGACAGTCCACCGCCGTCGGTGGCCCGGTGCGCCATCGTCAACAACTCACGGCCGAACAGTGTCCGCGCTGCCAGGAACGACTCGAGCCGGTCGCGCACGCCGGGGGAGAAGAACCGTTCGTCGTCGACGGCGAGCATCGACGTGAAGACTCGGAACGGGTTGATCTCCAACTCATCCGGGTCGGTGGGCCGGAACGCGGTGGACACCACCGGGACCGGTACGGCGCCGGTGTCGCGCAGGTCGTAGAACCCGACCGGGTACATGCCGAAGGCGCGGAAGATCTCGCCGACCTGACGCAGCTCGGTCGGGGTGCCGACGCGGATGGCGCCGTGGCGTTCGGCGGTCACCCGGTCGATGCCGCCCAGCCGGGTGGTGCTCTCACCGGCGGCTGCGGTGTTTACCTCACCGGCGACCTCGACCAGGGTGCGGTAGGCGGGCACCTCGCGGCCGTACATCTCCGACAGCGCGGCTGCGAACCGGGCGCGCAGCGCGGCGGTGGATTCGAATGACATTGCTTACGCTCCTTGTGCTTTCGTCGTCCGGATCTGTCCGCGCGCGGCCATGGCGGCCCGCACCCGCGCCTGGGCGATGCGGCGGGCGGCGTCATGGGGCAGTGCGGCGGTGGTGTCCGCTTCGTCGAGGACGTGGTGGGTGTTGGCGCGGATCATGCTCGAGACCAACGGCAGGATCTTCTCGGCGTCCGGGCGGAACGGCGAGTACCTGGCCTCCATCGCGATACCGGCTGCCACGATGCCGCCGGCGTTGGCGACGAAGTCCGGTATCACCAGTACCTTGCGGTCGGCGAGCACCTCGAGCGCCGGGCGGCTGGCCGGCAGGTTGGCACCCTCGACCACGAGCTTGGCCGTGATCGCACCCGCGATCGACTCGTCGATGACATCCTGACGGGCGGCGGGCACCAGGACGTCGCAGTCGACGGTCAGCTCGGTGCCGGCGGGCTGGACGGCGTGCCGGGGGTGGTGGAGTACGGCGTCGTCACCCCATTCCTCGGCCAGGTGCAGCATCTCGTCGACGTCCAGGCCGTCCGGCGCCTGCAGCGCACCAGCCGACGTGGAGACGGCGACGATGGTCGCGCCGAACTCGGTGAAGCGCTTGGCGGCGGCCTTGCCGACGGCACCGAAGCCCTGGATGGACACCGTGGCGCCGCTCAGGTCCAGGCCCAGCCGGCCGGCGGCTACCTCGGCCGACTCTGCGACACCGAAACCGGTGACGCCCAGTTGGTCATAGGGCACCCCGCCGAGTTCGGCGGGGCTGCCCACGGCGGCACCGCGGTCGCCGAGCTCGTCCGCCAGGATCGCGGCGTCGTACTCGGTCAGGCCCATGTCCAGGCCGAGGACGTATTCGCGCGGCACCTCGTTGGAGAGCTTGCGGGCGAACGCGCGCAGGATCTCCTCCTTGTTGGCCGCGTTCGGGTCGGCGCAGATACCTGCCTTGGCACCGCCGAAGAACATGTCGACGCCGGCCCACTTCCAGGTCATCACCCGGGCCAGCCGGGCGATCTCGGCCACCGACACCGACGGGCCCATCCGGGTGCCGCCCTTGCCCATGCCGCGCGCGGTGTTGTCGATGACCAGCACACCCTTCATACCGGTGCGGGCATCGGAGACCACCACGACCTTCTCGGGGCCCCACTCGTCGATCTGCGAAAGCATGTCGGTCATCTGATTCGCGCTCCTCGTGCGTCCTGTGGTTGTCCAGCGGGCAGGCGGTGTTCAATAGGCGGGTCCGTCACGGGAGGCCGCACGTCATGCTCAATCCGATCCACCTGCAGACCCTCGAGGTGGTGGTCGAGACGGGCTCGTTCGCGTCCGCGGCACGCGACCTCGGCTACACGGCATCGGCGGTGTCCCAGCAGATGGATGCGCTCGAGCGGGCCGCCGGGCTGGTGCTGTTCGAGCGCGGAGCCCGCGGTGTGCAGGTGACGGCCTCCGCGCGGTTGCTGGCCGAACGCGCCAGGACGGTGCTGTCGGGCTTGGCCGAACTCGACGCCGATGTCCGCTCGATCGCCGCCGGGCGAACCGGCCGGCTGAAGATCGGCTGTTTCCCCACCGCAGGTGCGCGACTGCTGCCGTTGGCGTTGTCGCAGCTCAAGGAGGCGCACCCGGCGATCGAGGTGACACTGCGGATCGCCGAACCTGCCGTGACGGTCGCCATGGTCGAGTCCGGTGAGCTCGACGTGGCACTGGTCTACGAATATGCGACCCTGGCGCGCACCATCCCGGCCCATCTGGGCAGGCGCAGCCTGGTGGTGGAGGACCTGGTGTTCCTGAGCCCGCCCGACATGGTGATCAGTGATACCGCGGGCATCGCGGCCGCGGCAGGCACGGCCGACTGGATTTCCAGTGGCACCGGGACCGGCGGTGAGTCGACGACCCACCGGATCTGTGCCGACCTCGGGTTCGTCCCCAACATCACGTTGCGCACCGAGTACTACGACCTGGTCACCGAATTCGTCGCCGCGGGACTGGGCGTCGCCATGGTGCCCGCGCTCGGCATCGTATCGCATGATCGTGTGAATGTTCTTCCCGTGCAATCGAAATGGGCTCGGCGGACGGTGTCGGTGGTCTACTCTGCCGGTGTGGCGGGCCCGTTGATTCCGCTGGTCATCGAGTCGTTCGCGGAGACTGTGCGTCGTACCGACTGGGGCCCTCATCTCAGGGTGCCCGATGGGCCACCCGAAAGGAAAGCGCCCGAGCGCCCGACCTCGTGATGCTGAGGATAAGCGTTTCTCGGGCATCTCTGCGCTCTCATGCTGACTTGTGAATCAGTTCAAGATGTACGCGCGCACGGGGTATGGCGTCAATCACCAGGCAAAACACGATAGAGTGACGGCCATGGCGCGCAAGAACGTACTGCTCCGGCGAGACGAGATCATCGACACGATGGTCGACCAGATCGCGCAGCGCGGCATCGCCGCGACCAGAGTGGCCGACGTCGCCTCGGCGATGGGGGTCAGCACCGGGCTGATCCACTACCACTTCGACACCAAGGAAGCTCTGCTCGCCGAGGCTTTTCCCCGGGCCATGCAGCATGACCTGGACGACCTGGCCGAGATCGTCGCCCGCAAGGGCACCGCGCTGGCGCGCCTGCGGGCCGTCATCAAGCTCTACTACCCGGCCGACGGCGCGCCCGGCTGGCGGTTGTGGATCGATGGCTGGGCGGCGGCGTTACGCGATGCCGGGCTGGCCGACGTCATGCGCGACATCGACGTGGTGTGGCGATCGGCGGTGCAGGACCTGATCGTCGAGGGCAACCATGCCGGCGAATTCGACTGCGTCGATCCGGAGACCTCGGCGGCGCGCATCGCCGCACTTCTCGACGGGTTGGCGGTGCAGTCGGTGGTCCGCGGCGCCGGGCCCACGGCGGCGAAGCGCAAACGGTGGGTCGCCGATGTGCTCGAGTTCGAATTGCGCAGGCCCGACCCCGATACCGTGAAGTAGCTTTGCGGCATGGCCAACGTGGACCAGCCCGACGCGACCGCGAATGCGGTCAAGACCCTCAGCCGGGGCTTGGAGATCCTCGATCTGTTCGCCGGCGAGCATCGTGAGCTCAGTCAGAGTGAGATCGCGGCGCGCTGCGGGCTGCCGATGCCCACCGTGCACCGGCTGGTGCGCACCCTGGTGGCCTATGAGTTCCTCGAGCCCGTGGGCGGCGGGCGCAACTACCGGGTGGGGCCTGCGGTCCTGCGGTTGGCGGGTCCGCTGATCGCCCGCAGCGACCCCACCGTCGTGATCCGGCGGAAACTGCACGAGCTGTCCGAGATCACCGGCGAAACCACCAACCTCGCAACACTTCTCGGATCCTCGGTGGTGTACCTGGACGGTACGACGGGGTCGCGGATGCTCACTCCTCAATCATCGGTGGGCACGCAGGTCACGGCGTACAACACGGCGCTGGGCAAGGCCCTGCTGGCCCAACTCGATGACGACGAGGTGGTGACCCGGCTCGGTGAAGGCCCGTATCCGCAGGCCACCGACCGCAGCGCCAAAGACTGGCCGGAGCTGCGCGCGCGTCTGGAGCAGGTGCGCGAGACCGGGATCTCGGTATCGGACGAGGAGTTCGAAGTGGGGCTCACCTCGATCGCAATCGGGTTGCCCGCCCAGGCCGACGGGTCCCTGCGGGCCATCAACGTGTCGCTGCCATTGAGCCGCGCCACGACGGAGTTCCGCGAGCAGGCCACCGCACTACTACGTGGGATCGCGGCGGAAATAGCCTCTCATTAGGTAATCCTTACTGATTGAAAAGTCAGTAATTACTGATTTTAAAGTCAGTAAAAGCTTGACCGGAATACTTCCGCGGCCGTACTGTATTCGGTATGCGGAAGCGCCTTTCATGCTCCGAAACCTCCGGGCCCACCACGTTGGTGGTGCACAGTGTCCGGCAGGAGGCCGACAACGTCAGGTCGTTCCGGTTTGCGCACCCAGACGGAATATCTCTTGAATCCTGGTGTGCTGGAGCACATCTAGAATTCACTCTGCCATCGGGCGTGATACGCCACTACTCACTGTGCGGTGAGCCGGAGGATCGCGACGGCTATGTGGTGGCGGTGTTGCTGCAACCGGACGGCCGTGGCGGATCGCGCGAGTTCCACGAGGTCCTCACGCCCGGTACCGAGATCACGGTCAGCGCGCCGCGCAACCACTTCGAGCTCGTCGATGCCAGCTCGTACCTGTTCGTGGCCGGCGGTATCGGGATCACCCCGATTCTGCCGATGGTGCGGGCCGTGGCCAAACAGGGCAGACCGTTCCGTCTCGTCTACGGCGGCCGCAGCTTGTCCTCGATGGCGTTCCGGGATGATGTCGAGAGTTACGGCGCCGCGGCCGCGGTGGTACCCGAGGACACCGCGGGGCGCATCGATCTCGCCGCGGAACTGGGCCGGATGCCGGCGGGGACGCATGTCTACTGCTGCGGTCCCGAACCACTGCTGGCGGCGGTCCAAGACACGTGCGCGGGTGATGACCGGGTCGCCGCAGTGCATTTCGAGCGGTTCGGCGGCGCGGCGGGCCGGAGCGAACTGCCGCAGGCGGGTCTCGGGCAGTTCGAGGTCGAACTGGCCAGGACCGGAATCACCATCCAGGTCGACGAGGGCAGCAGCATCCTCGACAAGGTGCTCGAGGTGGTCCCCGATCAACCATGGGCGTGCCGCGAAGGATTCTGCGGTACGTGCGAAACCGCGGTGCTCTCCGGCGAGCCAGAGCATGCCGACGACGTGCTGTCCGACGCCGAGCGCGCGTCGAACTCGGTGATGATGATCTGCGTTGGCAGGTCACGCACGCCGAAGTTGGTTCTCGATGTCTGACTAGACATCGCGCTGACTCGAAAATCAGTAAACAAACTCCCGATCGTTGACAGTGCGGTCAATGCTCTCTAGCCTGATGTTCAACCAGTAAAAGTCACTTTCATTCAGTGAAAATCAAGACGCCAATCACGACAAATGGAGCACGGAACCCCATGACCACGACAGTCGAACCCACGACCACCGACGCCGCGACGCTGCAGACCACGGCCCGGGAGGTGGCACGCCTGGCCGCCGATTTCGACGTCCGCGGTTGCGGTGCGCCCGCCGTTCAGGGTTCACCGTCCGACGCGGACTCCCGGGCCGCCTACACCGCGTACGGCCAGGCCGGGCTGATCGGGATGCATTGGCCCGTGAAATTCGGTGGAGGCGGACACGATCCGCTGGTGACCTTCGCCGTCGAGGAGCAGATGGGCTACCACTGGCTGCCCATGTCGAGCTACCTGCTGTCGGTCAAGACCATCGGTAATGCCCTGCTGCAGTACGCAGGCGAGGCGATGTGCGCGGCCTTCATCCCGCGGATCGCCTCCGGCGAACTGATCTTCTGCCAGGGCTTCTCCGAACCGGAGGCGGGCAGCGACCTCGGCTCGCTGCGTACCACGGCGGTGCGGGACGGTGACCGGTTCATCGTCAACGGCCGCAAGATCTGGACCTCGAGCGCCGAGCATGCCGACTGGGTATACCTGGCCGTGCGTACCGGAAGCCAGGAATCGCGGCACCGTGGCCTGTCTGTCTTCCTGGTCGACATCAACACCCCCGGCATCGTGGTCGACGTCCACCAGACCCTCGGCGGCGGAACCCTCGGTGAACTGACCCTGACCGATGTCGCAGTACCCGCCGACCAGGTTGTCGGCGAGATCGACGGCGGATGGCAGATCCTCATGGGGACACTGGATTACGAGCGAGTCACCAGTGAAAAGGTGGGCGTCATGCTGCGCCTGCTCGATGAGCTCGAGCCCGTGGTCACCGACCGCGGCGGGCGGGCGACGCTCGACCGGATCCGCGGCGACGCCCACATCGCCCGCGAGCACGGCCGCCGCGCCACCGAACGGCTGGCCGCCGGTCAGGACGCCAGCGCCGAATCGTCGATGGCGAAACTGTCGATCGCCCTGCTGATGCAGGAACTGGCGGCCGCTGCCATCGACCTGGTGGGGCCGCGTGCTCTGATCGAACACGGCCAGGGTGCGGTCCTGGGCGGCAAGCTGGCCGCCTTCGCCCGTGCGGCGGTCGCCACCACCATCGCCGGTGGTGTGTCGGACATCCAGCGCAAGAACATCTCCCGGCGCCGGATCGGCGCTCGGTCATGACCACCGCGCTGCCGCTGGCCGGTCTGCGCGTCCTCGACTACGCGCAGTATGTCGCCGGGCCGTTCGCCGCGATGCTGCTGGCCGACCTCGGCGCCGAGGTCATCAAGGTCGAGCCGCCGCGCGGTGACGCCTGGCGCCACTACGAGCCGCTGACAGCCGACGGCGGGAAATGGTTCCTGTCGCTGAACCGCAACAAGAAGTCAGTCGTGGCCGACCTGAAAACGGTTGAAGGTCAGGAGTTCAGCCGTGCACTGATCCGCACCGCCGATGTCGTGATCCACAACATGCCGCCGGCGCGCGCCGAACAGTTCGGGCTCGATCGCGAATCGGTCAAGACCACCAACCCCGACGCCGTGTGGTGCTGCGTATCGGCGTTCGGCAGCGACGGTCCTGATTCGGCGACGCTGGGCTATGACCTGATCGCCCAGGCCGCCTCGGGTCTGCTGCTGGCCGACGCCCGCGCCGATGACGATGTGCCGCGCCGCTCCGGCGGTATCGCGATGGCCGACCTGACGGCGGGCCTGCTGACCTTCTCCGCGGCACTGCTGGGCCTGACCGACCGCTTCCGCCGCGGTGACGACGGCGGTCCCGCCAAGGGCCTGGAAGTGTCGCTGCTCGGCGCAGCGCTGGCCGTGCAGGTGCAGCGTTTCGTCGCCCTTGGCAACGAAACGCCCGCGGGTCCGGCGTTCTGCGACAAGTCCCGACTCGACGATATCGCCACTGCCGTCGCCGAATCCGACGAACTCGAGCCCTACTACCGGTGTTACCGCGCCTCCGACGGGTTCCTCGCGCTGGCATGCCTGAACCTGGCGCAGCGCATCAAGGTCGGTGAGTTGCTGGGGATCGACGACCCATGGGCCGCCGATCCGCAGGCCAAACCCGCCGACACCGCCGAGCACGCCACGCGCAGTGCGCTCAAACATCGCTTCGCTGTGGCATTTTCGACCAACACCGTCGAACACTGGATCGACCAGTGCGAACTGCGCGGTATCCCGGCCGGCCCGGTCCGCGACATCGCTCATGTCCACGATGCGCCGCAGGTGCGGGCCAACGGCCTGGCGCAGACCTTCGAGCAACCCGGCTTCGGCCCGGTCAGCGTGCTCGGCGCGCTGTTCAAGATCGACGGGACCGCGACAGCGCATGCGCGCACCGCGCCTCGCCTCGGCGAGCACACCGAGGACCTGCGCGAACAACTCAGCCAAGTACAGATAAGAGGGGACCACCACCAATGACCATCGACACCACCACCACTGACGCCGACATCCGGGATTTCGTCGCCAGCATCAAAAAGATCTGCGAGTCGGCGCCGGCGCCGGCCGCCTGGACGCCCACCGCACCCGCCGACGACCGTAACCAGCAGCTGCGGCAACGGCTCACGGAGGCGGGCTGGTTCGACATCGCGGGCGAAGCCGGTGGTGCCGGCATCCTCGGGCCTGCCGCGGTCGAACTCGGGCGGGCACTGGCATCGGTCGACCTGATCGACGACCTGCTCGGCCACGGCGTCGCGCTCGCGGGAGACCTGGGCGGCGGTATCGAACTGGCGCGGTACCGCGGGCCGGGGGACACCGTGTGGCTCGTCGGCGAACACGGCGTCGAAGTGGCCGAGATCGTCGACGCGCAACCGGTGTCCTATATCGACGCCCAGGCCGTCGCGCAGATCACCGTGGGACCCGCGGCGCCCGCGACCCTGCCGGGTGCGGCGGTCGATGCCTGGATCGCCGCCATGACCGGATATTTCGCCGGGCTGACCGCAGGAGCGCTCGAGCTCACCGCCGACTACGCCGAGCAGCGCATCGCCTTCGGCAAGCCGTTGACAGATCTGGATGCGGTCGCCAAGAAGCTCGCCGACGGCGCCACCGCCAGCGAGGGTCTGCAGATGGCGGCATGGCGCAGCCCCGACGAGTTCGTCCTGCGGCAGGCCGGCACCGCGGCGTTCCGGGTGATGCGGACGTGCCACCAGATCATCGGTGCGCTCGGTTTCACCCTGGAATACCCGCTGCAGCGGTACTCGCGCCGCGTCGAGGCCCTGCGGACCTGGACCCCGCCGATGGTGACCGCTCTGATCGCGGCACGGGCCGACGCGTGAGTTCCCGCACGATCGTCGTCACCGGCGGCGCCACCGGTATCGGGTACGGTATCGCGCGCCGCCTGGTGCACGACGGCGACGACGTCGTCCTGGTGTCACGCAATGCCGACAAGCTCGCGGCGGCCGCCGAAAGCCTCTCGGGCGCAGCGGGATCGGTGTCGGTGCGCGCGCTCGACATCCGCGACCACGACGCGGTTTCGGCCATGATCGACGGTCTGCCGCGCGTCGACGGCCTGGTCAACAACGCAGCAGGCAATTTCACCGCCCGCACCGTGGACATGAGCGCACGGGCCTTCCGCGCCGTCGTGGAGATCTCGCTGTACGGCACGTTCAACGCGTCGCAGGCGCTGGCCAAGCGGCTCATCGCCGAACGCAAGCCGGGCGTGATCCTCAACATCGTCGCCAGCTACGGCTGGACCGGCGCACCACTGGTATCGCATTCGGCGGCGGCCAAAGCCGGCATGATCGCGTTCACCAAATCGGTGGCGCGGGAATGGGGTCCCGACGGTATCCGGGTCAACGCCCTTGCCCCCGGATTCGTTCCGACGGACAACGCCGTCGCAGGCATCCTGACCAGCCCGGGCGCTCAGGAGCGCATGCTCGACCTGATTCCGCTGGGCCGCTTCGGCGCCCCCGAAGACATCGCCGATGTGGCGGCATTCCTGCTCGGCGATCAGTCGCGCTACGTCACCGGTGCAGTGTTCGCCGCCGACGGTGGCAGATCGGTCGGCATCGCGATGCACGACGACCACACCGACGCCGACAATCACGCACCACAACTTGTTTCAGCCCACGCCAACACCTCGACCACCTCCGGAAGGGAGTCCTGAACCGTGAACGCCACCACTTTCGACGTCGATGCCGCCGAGGCAACCCGCCTCGCCCGCGACCTGGAGCAGGGTAGGACCCTGCCGTTGAGCTGGTACACCGACCCGGCCGTCACTGCCGCCGAGATGGACAAGATCTTCGCCGACACCTGGCAGTACATCGGACGCGCCGCCGACGTGGCCGAGGCCGGTCAGTTCGTCACCGCCGACATCGCGGGCAACCCCGTGGTCGTTGTCCGCGACCGCGACGGCTCACTCAACGCATTCCACAATGTGTGTCGCCACCGGGCCGCCGAAGTGGTCCTGGAGGAGTGCGGCCAGCGCCGCACCCTCCAATGCCATTACCACGCCTGGACATACGGTCTGGACGGCATCCTCAAGGGCGCCCCCCGGTCGGGGTCGGAGAACAATTTCCCGCAGGGCGAGTTGGGCCTGCGCAGGGCGGCGGCCGCGACCTGGGGGCCGTTCCTGTTCGCCAATCTCTCCCCGTCGCCGGCACCGCTGGAGGAGCAGCTGGCCGATGTCCCCGCGCTGACCGCGGGCGCCGGTATCGACGTCGACGACCTGAAATTCGCGTTCCGTGTCGAATACGACCTGAAGTGCAACTGGAAGGTGGCGATCGAGAACTACCTCGAGTGCTACCACTGCCCGACCGCTCACCCGGGATTCAGCCATGTGCTCGACACCGACATGGCCGCCTACGAATTGGTGCTGGAGTCGACCATGGCCTGGCAGAACGGTCCGCTGCGGCCGATCGGGCCCGGCGCGACACCAGAATCCGGCTACACCGGGCGCGACGGCGCGGTGCCCGAGGGTCGCTATTTCGCGGTGTTCCCGAACATGAAGGTCAACATCAACCCGGGCCTGCCGAACCTGTCGATCGGTCCTGTGCTGCCGGTGGGACCCGACAACAGCCACGGCTACCTGGACTACTACTT
>CAMFLL010000229.1 GCA_945957405.1 uncultured Mycolicibacterium sp.
CGTTGATAGTGCCGTGGCCGGTCACCACACCGTCGCCGAACAACGCGTTGGGATCACCCGGCGTCTTGGCCAGCGCACCGATCTCCAGGAAGCTGCCCGGGTCGAGCAGGGCGTTGATCCGGGCACGGGCGCTGGGGATGCCCTTCTTCTCGCGTTTGGCGACGGCCTTCTCCCCACCGGGCTCCTTGGCCAATTCCAGCTTCTCGCGGAGTTCGGCGAGCTTCTCGGCCGTCGTTGCTGCTGCCTTCGTCTGGGGAGCTTCGGTCGTCACGGTGTTACTTCTCGCTCTCAGCCTGGATCTTGGTGATCGCCTGACTCATGTGTGCCCCGACCTTCGCGATGTAGGGCTCGTCGATGGCCTGGATGTGCTCGCCGCCGATGTTCACCACTTCGAGGTCGGGCGCATACTCGCCCCAGCCGCCATCGGGCTTGCGGGTGGCATACGCCGGCTCGAACATGATCGCGTCGTCATGGTAGCGATCGGCCATGTAGAGCGTGACGTGCCCGTCGTACGGCTGGACCTCGGCGATGTCGAGCGTGCGCTGGTCCAGGTAGGACGTCCGCTGGTGCTCGATGATCCCGCCCGGGATCTGCACACCCGACTGCGAGATGGCGTCGAGCACGAACTGCACCTGACCGGCGTCGTCGAGCGTTTCGAGATGGTCGTACGGGATCGCCGGGATCTGCACGTTGAACGTCTTCTCGGCGAACTTGGCGTAGCGGTCCCAGCGCCGGCGAGTACCTTCCTTCGACTGGTCGATCGGCTCACCGGGTCGCACCGCGTCGATGAGCCCGACGAAGCGGACATCGGCACCGGCCTTCTTGAGGCCGATCGCGCAGGCGTAGGACAGCGCCCCGCCCAGTGACCAGCCCGCCAGGACGAACGGCTTGTCACCGTTGAGTTCGAGCAGCTTCGGCACATATTGCGCGGCCCGCTCCTCGATGGTGCCCTCGACGCGTTCCAGGCCGATCATCGGCGTGCCGGCGGGCAGGCGGTTGAGCAGCGGCTCGTACACCACTGTCGACCCGCCCGCCGCGTGGAACACGTAGACCGGCACCTGCGAGTCGTTCTCCGGCGCGCGGATGGTGCGCACGAAACCGTCGATCTGGCCGGACTCGAGGAACTCGCGCACCGTGGTCGCCAGCGCCTCGATGGTCGGCGCGAACGTCACATCCTCGGCGGTGATGGTGCCCTCCGCGCGCTCGGAGAGCCGCTCGGCCATCTTGGCGGCCGTGGCGTCGTCCAGTTTGGGCAGCGCGTTGAAGATGCCACCCGGCGACTTGCCGGTGACGATCGCCCAGGTGGCGAAGGTCAACCGCTCGGCGGCATCCCGCGGCGGCACGTCGGAGTTCAACGCCTCGGCGATGGCCTGCTGGTTGAGCACCGCGGCGGCCGCCGCCAGGTCGGGGCCTGGCTTCTCGTCGTCGGTATCCGGGGTGACGGCCACGGCGGGTCCGTGCGGGTTCGTCGGCGGGGGCGGGATATCCGAACCCGGGCCGAGCGGGTTCGTCGGCGGTGGTGGAACCGGGTCCACCTCGGCCGTGGCCGCCGCCTTGGCGTTGAGTTCGGCTGCCTCGGCGGCCACATCGGGCTCGGCCGACGGGCCGTCAGCCTCATCGGCGGGAACGCTGCCGGCCTGCACGTCGGCCAGCCGCTGCTCGATCTCGGCGGCGGTACTGGCCCCGCCGAGCAGTTCGGCCTGGGCCTTGGCGACTTCCTCAGGGCTGGCGGTCTGCTGGAACTGGTGCAGCTGCGCCACCTCGTCGCGGTGCTCGATCGCGTAGATGATCAGCTGCTCGACGTTGTAGAGGTTGGCATCTCGCACGGCCTGCAACTGGATAGGCGGCAGGTCGAAGTCGTATTCGACGCGGTTCTTGATCCGCACCGCCATCAGCGAGTCCAGACCCAGCTCGATCAGCGGCACCTCACGGGGCAGGTCCTCGGGCTCGTAACCCATGGCACCGCCGACGATCGCGGCCAGCCGGTCACCGACCGACTCGCCGGAATCCGGGCTCCACTTCGCGAAGCCGGAGCCGAGGTTGGCGCCCTTGGTCAGATTGTCGGACAGAATGGCGGCGTCGTCGTCGACGATCTCGGGCTCGAGCACCGGCGTCGGCGCCAGGTCGGCGCTGATCGCCACGGCAGCCCCGGCGGCCGCCGCGGTGGGCAGCGTCGACGACTGGCCGGCGCGGGTCACCACGGCGTCGTAGACCAACGTGAACGACTCACCGATGCGCGAATGCACCTGCACCGTCGCGCCGCCGGGATGGCGGGTCAGCGTGGTCACCAACCGTGACCCCTCGCCGGGGATGGCGCGTTGTTCGAACGCGGTCAGCTTGGCATCCGGAAGCACCTGTGCGGCAGCCGATTTGACGAGGCTCGCCAGCTCGGCGGCAGTAGCTGCCGCCTTGGGCGCGTAATCCCAGACGTGGCGGCCGTCGGGGGTGGCGACGTGGTTACCCGGCATCATGATCGAGCTGTCACCGGTGAACTGCACCTCGAGCCAGTGCGGCTTGCGCCGGAACTTCGTGGCCGGGATGTTCGCGTAGTCGGTGGCCGGATCGTCCGCCCTGGTGAACAGCGTGCGGAAATCGAGATCATGACCGCTGACGAACAGGTTGGCCATCGCGACCGTCATCGAGTCGACTTCGTCCTGCTTGCGCGCGAGCGTCGGAATCAGCTGTGCGTCATGTAGTCCCGCCGCGGCCGTGGTCAGGCCGACCTGCATCAGCGCCACGGGGTTGGGCGCCAGCTCCAGGAAGGTGGTGTGCCCGTTGTCTACGGCGTTGCGGATACCGTGCGTGAAGTAGACGCTGTGCCGCAACCCCTTCTTCCAGTAGTCCACATCGTGGATGGGCTCGGAGCCGGCGCGGATCAAGCTGCCCTCGTGCACCGTCGAGAAGTAGGCGGTCTGCAGCTGGTGCGCCTCGATACCCTGCAGTTCGGCGGCCAACTCGCCGAGCAGCGGGTCCATCTGCTGGGTGTGGCTGGCGCCCTTGGTCTGGAACTTGCGGGCGAACTTACCCTCGGCCTCGGCCCGCGCGATGATCGCGTCGACCTGCTCGGGCGGGCCGCCGATGACGGTCTGCGACGGTGCCGCGTACACGCAGACCTCGAGGTCCGGGTAGTCGGAGAACACTGTCTTGATCTCTTCGGCCGAGTACTCGACGAGCGCCATCAGGCGGATGTACTCGCCGAACAGCATCGCCTCACCCTCACCCATCAGATGGCTGCGCGAGCAGATGGTGCGCGTCGCATCGGTCAGCGACAGGCCGCCCGAGAAGTACGCGGCGGCGGCTTCCCCGAGTGACTGACCCACCAGCGCAGCGGGTTTCGCGCCGTGGTGCTTGAGCAGCTCGCCGAGGGCGACCTGGATGGCGAAGATGACGACCTGCGTGGTCTCGATGCCGTAGTCCTGGGAGTCATCGAGGATCAGTTCGACGATCGAGTAGCCGAGCTCGTCCTGCACCAGGGCGTCGACCGTGTTGATCCAGTGTGCGAACACGTCGTCGCGCAGATAGAGGCTCTTACCCATCTTGCGGTGTTGCGCACCGAATCCGGCGAGCACCCATACCGGCCCGTTGGTCACCGGGCCGTCGGCGGCCAGCACCAGCGGGCTCTGCTTACCGTCGGCCAGCGCGCGCAGGCCCTTGACGGCCTCGTCGTGGTCGTGGGCCAGGATCACCGCACGCGAGCGGCCGTGGTTACGCCGCGACAGCGAACGGCCGATTGCCTCCAGCGACGTGGCGCGTCCCTCGGTGCTGTCGATCCAGTCTGCGAGTTCGCCGGCCGCCGCCTTCTTGCGGGATGTCAGGAATGCCGAGACGGCCAGCGGGACAACGGGTGTCACCGGATTCTCGGCCTCGGCCGCGGCCAACTCCGCGCGGGCCACCTCGAGCAGGCGCAGCGCTTCGTCGGTCAGGCCGGGCAGCTCGTGGTTGTCCTCGTCGTAGGCGGGGTAACCGTCGCCCGCCTGCTCATCGGCCCCGTCTTCGTCGTCGTGGATGAATTCGCCGTACTCGTCCATCCGGACGCCGCCGACGTACACAGCGCCGGCCTCCGATGCAGCAGCGGCGGCCGGTTCGGTGGTCGAAACCGGTTCGGGTTCAACCAGATCCGACTCCAGCACCTCGCGCACCACCAGATGGGCGTTGGCGCCACCGAAGCCGAACCCGGAGATACCGGCGATCTTGTGGCCGCTGTAACGCGGCCACTCGGTGACGGTGTCGGCGACTTTCAGATGTTCTTTGTCGAAGTCGATGTACGGATTGGGCCCCGCGTAGTTGATCGACGGCGGGATCTTGTCATGCTGGATCGCCAGCGCGACCTTCGCGATACTCGCAGCGCCGGCCGCCGATTCCAGATGTCCCACATTGGATTTCACGGCACCCAGCAGCGCGGGCCGGTCCGCGGCGCGGCCCTTGCCCACCACGCGACCCAGCGCATCGGCTTCGATGGGGTCACCGAGGATGGTGCCGGTGCCGTGCGCCTCGATGTAGTCGACGGTGCGTGGATCGACGCCGGCATCCTTGTACGCCTTGCGCAGCACCTCGGCCTGCGCGTCGGGGTTGGGCGCCAAGAGGCCGTTGGACCGGCCGTCGTGGTTGACCGCGGAACCCGCTATCACAGCGAGGATCTCGTCACCGTCGCGGCGGGCATCGGCCACCCGCTTGAGCACCACCACACCGCCGCCCTCGGACCGGGCATAGCCGTCGGCATCGGAACTGAAGGACTTGATCCGGCCGTCGGGTGCGAGCACGCCGCCGACCTCATCGAACCCGATGGTCACCAGGGGCGTGACCAACGCGTTCACACCACCGGCGACGACGACGTCGGATTCCTTGGCGCGCAACGCCTTGACGCCCTCGTGGATGGCGACCAGTGAGCTCGAGCAGGCGGTGTCGATGGCCATCGACGGCCCGCGGAAATCATAGAAGTAGGACACCCGGTTGGCGATGATGGAGCTCGCGGTGCCGGTGATGGCGTACGGGTGTGCCGTGGTGGGGTCCGACACCGACAGGAATTGGTAGTCGTTGGTCGAGGAACCCAGGAAGACGCCGACCGGCGTGCCGCGCAGGCTCGACGCGGGAATCCGGGCGTGCTCCAACGCCTCCCACGTCAGCTCGAGCGCCATGCGCTGCTGGGGATCGATGTTGTCGGCTTCCATCTTGGCCAGCGCGAAGAACTCGGCGTCGAAACCCTTGATGTCCGACAGGTATCCGCCACGCGTGCGGGCCTTGGCCACCCGCTCGGCGATGCGGGGCTCCGACAGGAATTCCGACCAGCGGCCCTCAGGCAGGTCCGTGATGGCGTCGCGGCCTTCGAGCAGCGCCTGCCATGTCTGGTCCGGGGTGTTCATGTCACCCGGGAACCGGGTGGCCAGGCCGACGATCGCGATGTCGAATTCGCCGTCGGGACCCGCGAGTTCGCGTGACCAGTCCTCGGCGTCGGCGTCGGCGGAATCGTCTTCGGGCTCACCCTCGACGATCACCTGGGCGAGCGACTCGATGGTCGGATGCCGGAAGGCGACGGTGGCGGTGAGCTGGATCCCGGTGAGATCCTCGATATCGGACGCCATCGCCACGGCGTCACGGGATGCCAGGCCGAGCTCCACCATGGGAGCGGATTCGTTGATGGTGTCGGGCGACTGGCCTGTGGCGTTGGCCACCCAGTTGCGCAGCCACTCCCGCATCTCCGGAACCGACATCTCGGTACGCCGGGCCGGAGTGTTCGGCGTCTCGCTGTCCGGGAGGCTGGTGGGGTCGGGGGTCGCGTTGTCTTCAGACATTCGAAGGCCTCACTCGCCGAGCCTTCGTCGGCTCGCTCGTTGGATCTGTGGCGGTGATCAGTCCACCTGGTCGGGGAATGCGTTGGCCACCTTGCCCGACCGCAGACTGCCGTCGAGATAGGCAGAGCGGCAGGCGCGGCGGCCGATCTTGCCGCTGGAAGTACGGGGGATGGCACCGGCCGGGGTCAGCAGCACGTCGCGGACGGTCACACCGTGGCGCACCGCGATGGCGGCGCGGATGTCGTCGGCGATCGGCGCCATCTCCAGCTTGTGTGCACCGGGTGCCCGCTCGGCGACGATCACCAGCTGCTCGGAGCTGTCGTCGGGGTCGCGCTTGAGGCCCGCGTGCGCGTTCTCGAAAACCTCGTCCGGCAGCTGGTTCGCCGGCACCGAGAACGCCGCGACGTACCCGGTGCGCAGCGCCTTGCTGGCTTCCTGCGCCGAGTACTCCAGGTCCTGGGGGTAATGGTTGCGACCGTCGATGATCACCAGGTCCTTAACGCGACCGGTGATGTAGAGATCGCCTTCGAAGAAGGCGCCGTAGTCGCCGGTGCGGACCCACAACCCGTCGTCGTCGGCGCCTTCGGCATGCGACGCGTCGATCCGCGACTTGAGCAGGTTCTGGAAGGTCTCGATGGTCTCGGCTTCCTTGCCCCAGTAGCCGGTGCCCATGTTCTGCCCGTGGATCCAGACCTCGCCGATCTGGCCGTCGGGGAGTTCGGCCGCACTTTCGGGGTCGACGATCACGGCCCATTCCGCGACACCGACCTTGCCGGCCGACGCCTGCGCCACGGCCTTGGGGGAATCCTCGGGGACCTCGATGAAGCGGTGCTGGTTCAGCTCGTCCCGGTCGACGTTGACGATCTTCGGGAACTCGCCCACCGGCGTCGTCGACACGAACAGCGTCGCCTCGGCCAGACCGTAGGACGGCTTGATGGCCTGGGGCGGGAAGCCGAACGGCACGAATGCCTCGTTGAACCGGCGCACGGTGGCCGCCGAGATGGGCTCGCTGCCGTTGAGGACCGCCTTGACGTTCGACAGGTCCAGGGGGGCGTCACCCTCCTTGGGCACGCCGCGCGCGGCGGCGTGGTCAAAGGCGAAGTTCGGTGCCACGGAGATGACGCCGCCGGTGTCATCGGGCTTGCGCGCCATCTCGCGGATCCAGCGCTCGGGCCGGCGAACGAACGCCGCGGGCGTCATGAATGTCACGTAGTGGCCGATCATCGGCGACACCATGGCGGTGATCAGGCCCATGTCGTGGAAGAACGGCAGCCAGGACACCCCGCGGTCGCCCTCTTCGCCCTGCAGGGCCTCGATGACCTGGACGACGTTGGTGGCCAGGTTGAGGTGTGTGATCTGCACACCGGTGGGGATGCGGGTCGAGCCCGACGTGTACTGCAGGTAGGCGATGGTCTCGCGATCCACCTCGGCCGGTTCCCAGGTGGCACTGACCTCGTCCGGAACCGCGTCTACCGCGATGACGCGGGGACGGTCCTTGGCAGGCCTGCTGCGGAAGAACTTGCGAACGCCTTCGGCGGCATCGGTGGTGGTCAGGATGGCGGTCGGATGGCAGTTGTCCAGCACGGCGTGCAGCCGACCGACGTGGCCCGGCTCGGACGGGTCGAACAGCGGCACGGCGACCCGGCCCGCGTACAGGGCGCCCCAGAACGCGACCATGTACTCGAGGTTCTGCGGGCACAGGATCGCGACGCGATCACCGGGCGCGGTGACCTGCTGCAGCCGGGCCGCGACGGCGCGGTTGCGGCGGCTGAAGTCGGCCCAGTGCAGGTCGCGTTCGACACCGTCGCGTTCGGTGGAGTAGTCCACGAAGCGGTAGGCCAGCTTGTCACCGCGCACCTTCGCCCAGCGCTCGATGTGCTTCACCAGGTTGCCGTTATCAGGGAAGGTGATGCGGCCGTTCTTGATGAAAGGGTTGTGGAACGGCATATCAATCTCTCCTGTCAAAACCTTGCGTCGGGTCGGCCACTTCGGCCGATCTCGGTGGCCTGCGGCATCTGCACGCGACCGCGCAGGTGTGAGCCCGACACACAAAGCCGCTCGTCGCCAACCCCGAACCACCCTGGATGGTACAGACGTATCCAGTTCGTCCAGCGGATCGTGTCCGGCCCGGGAGGTCACCGATTTGCAGCTCTTACACTCTTCTTAATGTTACGGGCCGGTACGAGGTTGGCCAAATCACGATCGCGTTGAGATTGCGCAATCTCGCCGCCGCGGTGTCGCTCAGCCGTGCTTGGGATGCGGCGCGTTGTCGATCAGCCCCTGCGCCCAGCCGAGCGTCCACCCCGTCGCGGGCTGCCCGTCGAGCGCCCAGAACTGGGGCGTGCCGTACAGCGCATGCACCGGTTGACCGGCACCACCAGCCAGCGTGTCCAGCGTGCGGGGCAGATTGGTGACGCTGAAGGCCCCCTCCGGCGCCGCGCAGATCAGGTCGCCCGCAGCGCAGATCTGGTTGGTTCGGTCGTTGAGTGCGCCGAACCCGCCGGGCCGCGGTCCCGTCATCGCCAGGCCCAGCGTCGAGAGGATCGGCACTTCATGCAGGGTGATCTCGGCGCCCTGCCCGGGCGGGTTGGGGCCGATGTCGTTGCCGACCCCGGTCTGACGGCGGCCGTCGGCGATCAACGTCACGCCCAGCACCAGATCCTGGTCCACCGGGCCGCGACCGTTGCCGATATCGCTGGCGATGTCACCGGCGATCACCGCGCCCTGCGAGAAACCGATCAGCACATAACTGGTCAGCGGGCATTTCTGGTTCATCTCGGTCAGCGCCTTGACCGCGGCCCGGGTGCCCTCGGCGCGGCTGTCGTTGTAGGACATCTGGTTGTCCGCCGAGAACGGGTTATGGAACTGCGCCGTGTAGGGCACGGTGTAGACCTGCAGCCGGTCGCTGCC
Source organism: uncultured Mycolicibacterium sp. (assembly GCA_945957405.1). Lineage (GTDB taxonomy): Bacteria > Actinomycetota > Actinomycetes > Mycobacteriales > Mycobacteriaceae > Mycobacterium. The sequence goes on from CAMFLL010000229.1 coordinate 8,700, forward strand.
GAACTGCTGCTGCAGCGGCCGGGTGACATTGCCCAGCAGCGCGATCGGGAACTGCGTCGGGTTCAACGGGTCGTCGGTGGGCGACGACTCCCAGGTCCCCGGGATCACCAGCGCCTGCACGTCGGGGCAGCTGGCGTCCTGGAACTCCGGGCGCGGCTTCTGACCGGGCGATGTCGTGGTGGTGGGCGGCACCGCGGTGGGCGGCACGGCGGTGGGGGACGATTCGGGCCGGCGCAGGATCACCACGACGATGGCGATGACGAGAGCCACCGCCACCGCCACCGCGGCGGCCGCGACCAATCCGAGGATGCGGTGCCGGCGACGTTTCGAATTCCGGGCAGAGCGGGCCATCTTCTCCTGCTAGCAGAGTCGGTCTGTTGCGATGCGAATGTAGGCGGACGTCGCATCGTCGACCTGTGAGGTCATGGATGCCACCGACGAATCGGGATGCGAGTCGTGCAGGTCCCCGCGGACGAGCGGGAGCACGAAATCTCGCACGGCTTCATCGGTCTGCCCGGCGCCGTGCGCCTGGCAGATGTACGAGCCTATCGACAACGCCATCAGATCACTCGAGGCAGGCACGCCTGCCGCTGCCAGGGCGTCCAGGTAGCTGCGCTGATCAGGAGTAACCGAGAGATTGCTGGACTCCGGCTGCCCGGTGTCGGCCTGCGGACCCGTGGGTGCCACGGCCCGCATCTCCTGGGGCTGGGTGGCCGTGGTCATCACGTCGTCACCCGGGGCGCAACCACACAGCAACGCCGCGGTCGAGGCTGCTACCAGCAACGACGGTGCAGTCAACTGGGAAACGTGTTCTCCCAGAGACCACCGGACCGTATGCAGCACGCTTCCACGGTACCGGCTCGAAACGGCAGCTCCGGCGCAGCGCGGATCGGCCGCGCTGGACGGGTCGGCCCCGATTCGGCTAACTCGTCAGGCGATCGCGGCCGAGATGTCGCCGGACATGGCTCCCAGCGCCGCCGCCCACGAACCCCAACCGTGGTCTCCGCTGGTCGGGAAGTCGAAGTGGCCATTTCCGCCGCCGATACTGCGGTACTGCGCGTAGAACGATCGGTTGCTGCCCTGCGCCTGATCGGCGTAACCGATCATGGCCGCGGGATCGCTGGCCGTCAGGGTCTGCGGTGAGTAGACCCACAACCGGGTGTTGTTGTCGACGAGCAGCTGCGCGTGCACCGTGGGGTCGTGCCACTTCCAGCGGCCGAACTGCGCGGGGCCCCACATGAGGTTGGTGTCGGCACCGCCGAACTGCATCATGCCGTCGTGCAGGGCACCGTTGAGGAAGGTGTTCGACGGATTCATGAATCCCGACATCGACCCGGCGTAGCGGTAGCGGTTGGGGTAGAACTCGGCCAGCGTCACCGCGGCAGTGCCACCCTGCGCCGCGCCGACGATGGCGTGGCCGTTGGGGGCCAGGCCCTTGTTGGCCGCCAGCCAGTCCGGCAGCTCGGAGGACAGGAACGTCTCCCACTGCTTGCTGCCGTCCTGCTCCCAGTTGGTGTACAGCGAGAAGGCGCCACTGGCCGGCGCGGCCACCGAGACACCTTTGCCGGCAAGCGTGTTCATCGCGTTGCCCGCCGTGACCCAGTTGCTGACATCCGGTCCGGCGTTGAAGGCGTCGAGCAGGACGACGGCGTGCGGTCCGCCCGCTTGAAAGGCCACCGGGATGTCCCGGCCCATGGCCGCCGAGGGCACCTGCAGGTATTCGACCCCGTCGGCACGGGCCGGCGCGCTGTTCATGGCGCCTGCGCCCCACAGCGTGGCGGTCAGCACCGCCGCGCAGACCACCCGGAGCGTAGCTGTCAGCATTCTCGTGCCCACGTCGTCAATCCCCTCGCCTCGCTCTCAAAGCCCCGTCCCCGGTCGAAAGGTAGTGAACCACATCACCGCCGGACGGGTCGTGGGTCCCGTGAAGCCAGCACAAACACCGACGGCGGCGACCCCATGGGGGCCGCCGCCGTCTGGCGTTGCGTTGTTGGACTGCTTAGCCGCCGCTGCCTTCAGCAGGCGCTGCGGGAGCCGCGGCAGCCGCGAGGGCGGCCGGGTCCTGCGGGACGGCACCCAGCACGCGCTGGATGTCCGGCTTCATCGCCTGCAGCTGCGACCCCCAGTAGCCCCAGGAGTGCGTGCCGTTGGGCGGGAAGTTGAAGACACCGTTGGTGCCGCCCGCGGCGATGTAGTTGTCCTTGAACGTCTTGTTGGTGCGCAGCGTGAAGCTCTCCAGGAACTTCGCGTTGAACAGGTTGCCCGAGCTGGTGCCCGCGTCCAGATCGGACGGCTTGCCGTCACCGCAGTAGATCCAGATCCGGGTGCCGTTGGCGACCAGGCGGTCCATGTTGACCATCGGGTCGTTGCGCTTCCAGGCGGGGTCGCTCGACGGTCCCCACATCTCCTCGGACTTGAAGCCACCGGCGTCGCCCATCGAGATGCCGACCAGCATCGGCCACCAGCCCTCGGAGAGATTCAGGAAGCCCGACAGCGAGGCTGCGTACTGGAACTGGTTGGGGTGCCAGATCGCCAGCGTCAGCGCGGCCGAACCGGCCATCGACAACCCGACGGCGGCGGTGCGGCTGGTGTCGACGCCATTGTTGGCGGCGAGGTAGGCGGGCAGCTCCTGGGTGAGGAACGTCTCCCACTTGTAGGTCTGCGTGGGGCCCTTGTTGGTGGCCGGCTTGTACCAGTCGGAGTAGAAGCTCGACTGACCGCCGACCGGCATCACGACCGACAAGCCCGAGCCGTAGTACCACTCGAAGGCCGCGGTGTTGATGTCCCAGCCGTTGAAGTCGTCCTGCGCACGCAGGCCGTCGAGGAGGTAGACGGACGGTGAGTTCGGGCCACCGCTCTGGAACTGGACCTTGATGTCCTTACCCATTCCGGCGGAGGGCACCATCAGGTATTCCACCGGCAGCCCAGGCCGGGAGAATGCTCCCGCGGTCGCGGACTGGCCGGCGACCCCGATCAAGCCGGGAAGCAGCGCCGCAGTCGCGGCTCCGACTGCGAGGCGGCGCCCCCACGCACCGCGCATCTTCTCGACAAACTTCATAGAGCTACCCATCCCATCTTTCGTATGCCGCACGTGTACGGCCCTGCTAATGTGTCCGGCCCTCGACCTCGTGCCCGTGTAGTCAACCACAGGTTTTGCGATCGCTCTGCTTTCGCTCATCCCGGCTAACCGTTCACGGTTGCGATCAGATCAGGCTTCATTGCCTGCAATTGCTGGCCCCAGTACGTCCAGGAATGGTTGCCAGCGGGCGGGAAATTGAAGGTCGCGTTTTTGCCTCCGGCGGCCTCGTAGGCCTGCTGGAAACGCTTGTTGCTGCCGATCGCGAGCGTCTCCAGGCTATCGGCGTTGAACGCCTGATTCGGGTCGGCGTTTTCATCGAGGTCGGTCTGCCCGCCGGGCGCGCAGTAGATCCACAGCCGGGTCCCGTTGTCGACGATGGTCTGCACCTGCGCCACCGGATCGTTGCGCTTCCACGCCGGGTCCCACGGCGGACCCCACATGTTGTCGACGTTGTAGCCGCCGGCATCGAGCATCGCGACGCGGATCGCCTGCTTCATGAACGTGGTCGACGGGTTGAGGAACCCCGACAACGACGCCGCGTACACGAACTGGCCGGGGTGGTACGCCGACAGGATCATCGCCG
>CAMFLL010000230.1 GCA_945957405.1 uncultured Mycolicibacterium sp.
CGCTGTATCTGGCGTGCTACGCGACCGGCGGCTGGGAGCCTGGCTGGGCAGGTCTGAAAGCATTGCGCGACAAGACACTCGACGTCGATCTGCTGATGGTCGTGGCCGCGATCGGCGCGGCGGCGATCGGTCAGGTGTTCGACGGCGCCCTGCTGATCGTCATCTTCGCGACCTCCGGTGCGCTGGAAGCCGTCGCCACCAAACGCACCGAGGATTCGGTACGCGGCCTCCTGGACCTTGCGCCCGAGCGGGCCACCCGGCTCACCGGTAGCGGCGACGAAGAGCAGGTCGAGACCGCTGATCTCGCGGTCGGCGACGTGCTGCTGATCCGCCCCGGGGAGCGCATCGGCGGCGACGGCGCCGTGATCGACGGCGGCAGTGCGGTCGATCAGGCCACCATCACAGGCGAAGCGATGCCCGTCGACAAGACCGCGGGCGACGACGTCTTTGCCGGCACGGTCAACGGCACCGGCACGCTGCGTGTGCGTGTGACACGGGCGCCGACGGACACCGTGATCGCGCGGATCGTTGCGATGGTCGCCGAAGCAAGTGCCACCAAGGCACGCACGCAGTTGTTCATCGAGAAGATCGAGCAGCGCTACTCGGTGGCCATGGTGGCGGCAACGCTGACGTTGTTCGTGACCCCACTGCTGCTCGGCGCCGACCTGCAGCCCACGCTGCTGCGGGCGATGACGTTCATGATCGTCGCGTCCCCTTGCGCCCTGGTGCTGTCCACCATGCCGCCGCTACTGTCGGCGATCTCCAACGCCGGTCGCCACGGCGTACTGGTGAAATCGGCCGTGGTGCTCGAAAAGATCAGCACCGTAACGCATATCGCGCTCGACAAGACCGGGACGCTGACCGAGGGCGGACCGCGGCTGACGCAGGTGTGCCGCCTGACTGACCCAGATCTCGGCACAGATCTCGCTGCAGACGACATCCTGGCTCTGGCGGCCGCCGCCGAGCTCCCGTCCGAACATCCGGTGGGACGGGCGATCGTGGCCGCCGCGCGCGACGCCGGTCTGCGAGTGCAGCCCGCACATGACTTCACCTCCAGCCCCGGACGGGGAATCTCGGCGCGGGTCGGCGCCCGGCTGGTCGAGATCGGCAACCCCGGCGTCTTCGCCGGAGACCAGCACGCGCTCGACGACGCCATCGTCGAACTCGAGCGGACCGGTCAGACCGCGGTGGTGGTCCGTGTCGACGGCGCAGCGGTGGGTGTGCTCGGTCTCACCGACCGGGTCCGCGACGAAAGCGCCGACCTGGTGCACATGCTCACGGCGCTCACGGGCGCGAGACCGGTCCTGCTCACCGGCGACAATACTGACGCCGCCGCCGCCCTCGCCATGCAGGTGGGGATCGTCGACGTGCGCGCCGGACTGCTCCCCGAGGACAAGGTGGGAGCCGTCCGCGAACTCGAGGCAGGCGGCGCACGGGTCATGTTCGTCGGCGACGGCGTCAACGACGCGCCCGCGATGGCCGCCGCCACTGTCGGGGTGGCGATGGGGCGTGCCGGGGCCGACCTGACGCTGGACACCGCGGACGCCGTCATCACCCGCGATGACCTCACGACGGTGCCCGCCGTGATCGCACTGACCCGTCGGGCGCGCCGCCTGGTACTGGCGAACCTGGCGATCGCGGCGACGTTCATCGCGGTACTCGTCACCTGGGATCTCGTCGGCCACCTACCGCTGCCGCTCGGTGTCGCCGGGCACGAGGGCTCCACTATTCTCGTCGGCCTCAACGGTTTACGCCTGCTGCGTGATGCGGCATGGCCGCGTTCGAGCCGGACCCGCGGGTGAGGTTGTCTACTATCTAGCCATGGATGCGGAGAGGTCGCCCTCTCGACCGGCCATCGGCGAAGAACAGGTGGCGTTGATAGTCGAGGTGTTCCGGATGCTCGCCGATGCCACCCGGGTGCAGATTCTGTGGGCGCTGGTCGACGCCGAACGCTCGGTCAACGAGCTCGCCGAACTGATCGCGAAACCGGCCCCCTCGGTGTCGCAGCATCTGGCCAAGCTACGGATGGCGCGGCTGGTCAACACCCGCCGGTCTGGCACCACGATCTTCTACAGCATCGACAACGAGCACGTCCGCCAGCTGGTCACCGATGCCGTGTTCAACGCCGAGCACGCGGGTCCGGGTATACCGTCGCACCACCGGGGTGATGCACCCGTGCGGAAGCTCCGCGGTAGCAGCAGTTCCTGACCGCGCTCCCTATCACTGGCCTCTGGACAACGTTCCTTGCTGGTCTATTATCTAACTATGCACGCAGATAACAAATAATCAACGGCCGGATCCTGACGTGCTCACGATCCTCGGCAACCAGACCTTTCGCCGCCTCTTCACCGCGCAGGTAGTAGCCCTGGTCGGCACCGGCCTGTTGACCGTCGCGTTGGGCCTGCTCGCCTACCAGGTCGCCGGCAGCAATGCCGGCGCCGTGCTCGGGACCGCACTTGCCATCAAGATGTTTGCGTATGTCGTTGTCGCACCGGTGATTTCGGCACTGTCTTACCGGTTGTCAGGTCGGGTCCTGCTGGTCGGCTCCGATGCCATGCGGGCCACCACCGCCTTGACACTCCCCTTCGTCGACCAGATCTGGCAGATCTACGTGCTGATCTTCGTACTCCAGGCGGCATCGGCGACGTTCACGCCCACCTTCCAGTCGGTCATCCCGGCGGTGCTGGTCGAGGAGCAGCAGTACACCCGCGGTCTGTCGCTCTCGCGGCTCGCCTACGACCTCGAGTCACTGCTGAGTCCGGTGCTGGCCGCCGTGCTGCTGTCGATCATCACCTACAACTACCTGTTCCTGGGCACTGTGGCGGGTTTCGTGGCGTCGGGACTGCTGGTGCTGACCACGACACTGCCGCGTGTCACCGCGGCACCGTCGGTGGAGTCCTTTTGGGCGCGAACCACTCTCGGGTCGCGTGTGATGTTCCGGCGGCCGGTGCTGCGCTCGCTGCTGTCGTTGAATCTTGCGGTGGCCGCCGCGACCGCGCTGGTGGTGGTCAACACCGTCGTCTACGTTCGCGACCTGTTGGCGTCGAATTCCGATGCCCAGGTGGCCATTCTGTTGGCCTGCTATGGTGCCGGCTCCATGGCGATCGCGCTCGTCACACCGCGACTGCTGACCCGGGTCGGCGATCGTCGGGTGATGCTGAGCGGCGCCGCGGCAATCGCGATCACCCTGGCCGCCGCGGCGGTGATGCTGGCCATCGGCCCGTCGGTCGCCGTGGGCTGGGTCGCCTTTGCGCTGTTGTGGATAGCGCTCGGCGGCGCGACGTCGCTCATCAACACGCCATCGGCTCGCCTGCTGCGGTACGAGTCCGACGCCGAGAACCGGCCGTCGGTGTTCACGGCACAGTTTTCGCTCTCGCACGCATGCTTTTTCGTCACCAATCCCCTCGCCGGGTGGCTCGGTGCGGTCACGGGCCAGACGGTTGCGGCATCGGTGCTGGCCGCTGTCGCGACCGCAGCGGCCGTCCTGGCGGCACGAACGTGGCCGGTCACGGCGCCCGTGGCAGAGCTTGCTCTGGCGCATTCCTGAGATCGTCGGGCTGTCACAACTCCTGGCGCTGTCCGGTCTTGATGGGTGGAGGCGCAGCCGGGCGCTCCAGGAGGAGAAGACAGAATGAGCTTGCAGACCGACGAACTGGTTCCGTCGCGCTATGCGCAGCAGGTCGGTGACATCGAGGTGCTGGTGATCAGCGACGGGGTGCTCCCGATACCAGCCCCGGTGATGGCCACCAATGCCGACTCGGCGTCCCTGTCGACCTGGCTCGACGACATGTTCCTGCCGCCGGATGTACTCGACTGGCCGCTGAACGTGGTCGTCGTGCGCAGCGGCGACCGGACGATCCTCGTCGACGCCGGGCTGGGGGTCGAGTTCCCGGACTTCCCGCGGGCCGGGCAGACGGTTCACCGGCTGGAGGCCGCCGGGATCGATCCGGCAGCCGTGACCGACGTGGTGCTGACCCACCTGCACATGGACCACGTCGGCGGCCTGCTCACCCAGGGCCTGAAGGAGCGGCTCCGTCCCGACCTGCAGGTGCACCTGGCCGCACGGGAGGCCGAGTTCTGGGAGGCGCCCGATTTCTCCCACACCGCCATGCCCGCGCCGGTGCCGGGCACGCTTCGGCGGGTCGCCTCGCAGTTCCTCGACGAATACCGCGGCCACCTGCGACCGTTCGAGACAGAACACGAGGTGGCTCCGGGTGTCCTGATCAGCCGGACCGGCGGTCACACCCCAGGGCACAGCATCGTCCGGGTGGAATCCCGCGGCCAACGCCTCACCTTCGCCGGTGACGCCGTGTTCCAGGTCGGGTTCGACAACCCCGGCTGGCAGAACGGTTTCGAGCACGACCCCGAGGAGGCGACGCAGGTTCGGGTCCGGCTGCTGCGGGAGCTGGCCGCCACCGGCGAAGCGCTGGTGGCCACCCACCTGCCGTTCCCGGCCGTGTGCCACGTGGCCACCGCCGGCGACGTGTTCCGGTGCGTACCGGCCGCGTGGGATTACTGAGTGGTGGGACAGGTGCTCGCGGCCTCCCGCAACCGCACCGCCGACGCCTCATCGATCGGCAGCTGGTAGCCGCGCAGCACCTCCACGAATTGCACTGAGTACTGACACCAGAAGGCGAAATTCGCCGGCATCCACGTCGCGGGCTCCTGGTCACCCTTGTCCTGGTTGGCCTGCCCCGCGACGGCCAGCAGATTGGCGGGGTCATTGGCGAAGCGCAGGCGTAGCTCGTCGGGCCACGACCGCGCACCCAGGTCCCACGCCAACGCCAGCGGCACGATGTGATCGATCTGCACCGACGCGCCGACCTGGTTGCCGCGGACGAATGACACGATCGCATTGGTGTACGGGTCATGCAGTGTGCCGGTGGCCACGGCGTCGGGGCACCGTTTGATCGCCACGAAGGTCTTGTCGACGAGATCCCGGTTGAGGATGTCGTTGCGGGTGTCGCAGCCGTTGTGCCCACCCGGTGCGTCGTTGTCGTCGTCCCAGGCCTCACCGAACGCCGCGCGCCGATAGTCGTGGCCGCGAATCCTGATCGGTATCACGGCGATCCCGGCGAGGACGTCGACGCCGGGGGCCACGGTGGGCATGTCGGCCCTGGCCGTGAACGACCTGGCCCGGTCGGTCGAGACGACGACCTGAACGGCGACGGCGACACACATCACCGTGACGGCGAACAGCCAGAGCAGCCTGGGACGGCTCACGACTTGTCCAGATATTCGATGCGGTCGGTCTGCGTGAAGGCCGACGCCAGCCGGGCCAAGCCCCGGTGACCGGGATCATCGAGGTACGCCTGGTCGCAGAATTCCCTTGCGGCCTCGATGATCTCACGGTGCTGGATCAGTGACAGCAATCGCAGCCCGATTGCACGCCCGGACTGGTTGCGGCCCAGCACATCACCCTCGCGGCGTTCCTGCAGATCGAGGTCGGCGAGCTCGAATCCGTCCAGTGTCGACGCCACCGCGCGCAGCCTGACACCCGCGCGCGACGTCTCGGGCAGCGTGGTGACCAGCAGGCACAGGCTCGGGTGCGCACCACGACCGATGCGGCCGCGCAGCTGGTGCAACTGGCTGATCCCGAACCAGTCGGCGTCGATCACCACCATGGCCGTCGCGTTCGGGACATCAACACCCACTTCGATCACCGTGGTGCACACCAGGACGTCGATCTCGCCGGCCCGGAAACCGCTCATCGCGGCATCCTTGTCCTCGGGCGTCAAGCGGCCGTGCATGAGCGCCAGTTTCAGCCCCGACAATTCGTGGGTGCGCAGCTTGTCGAACAGCTCGACGACGGAGGTGGCCTTGCGGGGCCCGTCCTCGGCGAGTTCCTTGTCCTTGTCGTCATCGTCGATGCGCGGCGCCACCACGTAGACCTGGTGACCCGCCGCGACCTCCTCGACCACGCGCTGCCAGGCCCGGTCCAGCCAGGCGGGCTTCTGGGTGGCGAAGATGACGTTGGTGGTGATCGGCTGGCGGCCTCGCGGGAGCTCGCGCAGCGTCGACGTCTCCAGGTCGCCGTACACCGTCAGCGCGATGGTCCGCGGAATCGGTGTCGCGGTCATCACCAGCAGGTGCGGAGTGATGCCGGCAGGAGCCTTGGCGCGCAACTGATCTCGTTGCTCGACGCCGAAGCGGTGCTGCTCGTCGACCACCACCATGCCGAGTTGGTGGAACTCGACGGTGTCCTGTAACAACGCGTGCGTGCCGATGACGATGCCCGCCTCGCCCGAAGCGATCGCGGCGCGCACCTCACGTTTCTGCGCCGCGGACATCGACCCGGTCAGCAGCGCGACCGATGTCGCCTCGTCGTCACCACCCAATTGGCCGGCCATCGACAACGGGCCAAGCACATCACGCATCGACCGCGCATGCTGTTCGGCGAGCACCTCGGTGGGCGCCAGCATGGCGCACTGGTGGCCGGCGTCGATCATCTGCAGCATTGCCAACAACGCCACGATGGTCTTACCCGAGCCCACCTCACCCTGCAGCATGCGGCTCATCGGGCGGGGCGCGGTCAGTTCCGCCGAGATGACGTCCAATACCTCGCGCTGCCCAGCGGTGAGCTCGAAGGGCAACCGGAGCAGCAGCCCCGCGACCAGTCCGGTCTCGCGGCGGGGCGCAGGCGGACCCGTCTGCGCCAGCTCGCCGTTGCGTCGTTCGGCCAGCGCCCACTGCAGACCCACGGCCTCGTCGAAGCGCAACCGCTCCAGCGCGCGTTCGCGCTCGTCGGCGCTCTCCGACAGGTGCACAGCGCGCAGCGCCTCATCCTCCGACATCAGATTCCGTTGCCGCCGAATGCTTTCCGGCAACGGATCGGGTATCGGATCCAGCACCGCGATGACCTGCCGGACGCATGCGTAGATGTCCCAGCTCTGCAGTTTGGCGCTGGCGGGATAGATCGGCAGATATTCCCGCTCGAACACCGACATGTCGAGCGCGCCGTCGGCGTCGGTGGAATTGGCCGCCATCGCCTTCAACGATTTGGTACCCGCGCCGCCGCGCCCGGTCGAGTCGAGGGTCAGGAACGCCGGATGCGTCAGCTGCATGGTGCCGCGGAAGTAGCCCACCTCACCGGAGATCATCACCTTGGTGCCCTCGACGAGACTGCGTTTGAGAAACCGTGCGTTGAAGAAGGTCGCGGTGACCTTGGGCTGGCGGCGGCCGAGTGTGACGACCAGATACTCGCGCCTCGGTTGCCGGTTGGTGTAGCGGGTTTCGGCCTTGCTGATGGTGTCGATGAAAGTGATGTGCTCACCTTCCTCGGGCGCCTCATCGTCATCGCCGTACACCGATGAGCCTTTGGTGTAGCGCCGCGGATAATGCCGCAGCAGATCGTTGACGGTGACGATGCCGAACACCTCGTCGAGCAGTTCGGCCGCCTTCTTACCGACGATGAAGTCCAGTCGGTCCTCGAGTGTGGCCACGTCACTCCACCCCGATGATCAACGCATCCCCGCGCTGACCGGTGGTGTACGTGACCAATTCGGTACCCAGGTGGTGACGGTGCACGTGGTCGGTGAGCGCGGTCCCCACCTGCTCGTCGACACCGTCGCCGATGAGCACCGTGACCAGTTCACCGCCCACGCCCAACATCAGGTCGATCAGGCCGCGTCCCGCGGCGGTCACGTCGTGCCGGACCACCAGCACCTCGTCGCCGAAAATGCCCAGCCCGTCGCCGCGCCGGCACGGACCGGCCCAGGTCAGCGCGTCCTCGGCGGCCACCCGGACGGAGCCGAACCGCGTGGCGCCGGCCGCGGCCGCCATGGTGTAACCGTCGTCGACGGCCTCGCGGCCCCGGTCATGCACGGCCAGCGCCGCCAGCCCCTGCACCATCGACCGCGTGGGCAACGGCACCACATCGATGCCCCACCCGATGGCGGCGGTGCAACCCGCGACCAATTCCTCGGCGGCGACATAACCGTTGGGCAGCACCATCACCGACGCCGCACCGGTGTCGACGACACCGCGCAGCAGCTGCTGGGCACTGACCACGACGGGTGGCTCCGGCCGCAGCACCGATGCGCCCTCGCCGCCGAACAGCTCTGCCGCGCCGTCGCCGTCGACCACGGCGAGCACCGCGCGGTCGCTGGTCCATGAGCCGGGCGCAACGCCGCCTGCGCCGAGGGCGGAGATCTGGATGCGGCTCAGCACGCCGATGTCGAGGGCGGCCTCCACGGCGGCCCCGGCGTCATCGGTGTGCACGTGCACCGAGTACTCGCTACCCGCAGCCTGCGCGATGGCGACCGACTCGCCGAGTTCCTCGAGCCGGGCGCGCAGTTCGTCGACCCGGTCCGCCGCGGCGGTGTCCACGATGTACATCACCTCGAAGCCCGGTGGCCGCTCGGCAGGCGCCGCAGCCGCGACGGGCACCTGCGGCTCATACCGGCGCCGGGTGACCGTCCGCCCGCACACGACTCCGCACAGCGCGTCGAGCAGCACGAGCAGGCCCCGACCACCGGAGTCGACCACTCCGGCGTCCGCGAGCACCGCAAGCTGCTCGGGAGTGCGCTCGAGCGCAGCCGCGGCGGCATCGGCCGCCGCGGTGACGGTGGCGCCGAGGCTGCCGCGCTCATCCGCACCGTCCTCGGCGGCACTGGCCGCAGCCTGCAGCACCGACACGATGGTGCCCTCGACGGGTTCGCCGCCCATCGACGCGACGACCAGGCCGATCGAATGCCGCAGTGCCGCTCCCAGCAGCGCGGGGCTGATCTCGGCCAGGTTGCCCGAGGTGTCCTCGTCGGCAGAGGCGGTGACGTCGGCCATACCGCGCAGGATCTGCGACAGGATGACCCCCGAATTACCACGGGCCCCGTGCAACGCACCCGCCGCGAGAGCTTCGGCCACCTCGACGACGTTGCGGGGCCGCTGCCTGTCGAGCGAATCGGCGCGGGCCAGCGCGGAACGCATGGTGAACAGCATGTTGGTGCCGGTGTCGACATCGGCGACGGGGAAGACGTTGAGCCGGTTGATCTCGTCGGTGTGCACGATCAGGTCGCCGACGCAGGCGTGCGCCCAGTCCCGCAGCGCGGTGCCGTCGAGCCGACGATCCGACATCCCGGCCCCTTTCTCACGCGCCCCCGACGCGGCCAGACTAGTCGCGCCCGGCGACATCGCTCCCCTGAACCACACAGGGGTGTTGACCACGATTTTGGTGATCCCCGACCCTCCCGGTATCCTGGTCAGGTTGTCGGGTCAAGCCGCGTCAGAACGTGGCAGGAGATCCAGACCCCCAGTACTGACTTCGAGGAGTTCTGACTATGGCTGCCGTGTGCGATATCTGCGGAAAGGGCCCCGGCTTCGGTAAGTCGGTGTCGCATTCCCATCGCCGGACCAGCCGTCGCTGGGATCCGAACATCCAGGTTGTGCATGCTGTCACCCACCCCGGTGGCAACAAGAAGCGCGTCAACGCCTGCACGTCCTGCATCAAGGCGGGCAAGGTCGTCCGCGGCTGATTTCGCCGCACTTCACGCCGAGTGAGGAGGCACGCAGACAACGTCTGAGAGGATGTCTGCGTGAGCCCTCACTCGGCGTCTTGGCCTTCAGGGCAGCCGCCAGTCGATCGGTTCCGCGCCGGCCAGGGCCAGCAGTTCGTTGGCGCGGCTGAACGGTTTGGATCCGAAGAATCCCCGCGACGCCGACAGCGGTGACGGGTGCACCGATTCGATCACCCCGACACCGTCGCCCAGCATCGGTTTCAGTGTCGACGCGTCGCGCCCCCACAGGATCGCGACCAGCGGTGTCGACCGCGCTGTCAACGCCCGGATCGCGCATTCCGTGACGGCCTCCCAGCCCTTGCCGCGGTGCGAGGCGGGTGTCCCCGGCCGCACCGTGAGCACCCTGTTGAGCAGCATCACGCCCTGCTCGGACCACGGCGTCAGATCACCCGTTGACGGTTTGGCCAGGCCGAGGTCGTTGCCGTACTCGGTGAAGATGTTCTCCAGGCTGCGTGGCAGCGGGCGCACGTCGGGCGCCACCGAGAAGCTCAGCCCGACGGCATGCCCCGGCGTCGGATAGGGATCCTGGCCGACGATCAGCACCCGGACCGAGTCGAACGGGAACGTGAAAGCCCGCAACACATTCTGGCCGGCCGGCAGGTAGCCATGGCCCGCGGCGATCTCGGCGCGCAGGAACTCCCCCATCTGCGTCACCTGGTCACTGACCGGGGCGAGGGCATCCGCCCAGCCACTGTCGACGAGTTCAGAAAGCGGGCGCGCCGTCACGACCTCACAACTTAATTGAACGACTCCCAGCCCGCGTACCCGGTCCAGTCGGCGCCGTCGACGCGAACCGCCGGTGGGCCGTCGACGACACGGCCGATGGCCCGCCACCCGGAGGGCAACGCGTCGGGAAAACAGGCCACCAGCGCGTGATCCTCGCCACCGCCGAGGATCCACGACCACGGGTCGGCGCCCAGTCGGGCGGCCACGTCGGCCAGCACCGCCAGGTCGTCGCCCAGCAGGTCGGTGGACAACTCGACGGCGGTTCCGGAGGCCCTGGCGATGTGGCGCAGGTCGGCGACCAGACCATCCGACACATCGGTCATGGCCGTGGCACCGGCCGCCGCGGCGGCACGCCCCTGCCCGTACGGCGGCTCGGGGACACAGTGGCGGTCCCGGATGTCACCGAAAGTCTTCCCGTCGTCCAGCCCCGTTGACAGCAGCGCATAGCCCGCCGCCGACAGCCCCAGATGACCGGCCACGGCAATAGTCGATCCGGGGCGCGCACCGTCTCGGCCGACAGCGGAACCACCGTCGAGGTCACCGAGCACCGTCACGGAGATCACCCACATCGGGCTGCTGACCAGGTCACCGCCGATGATGCCGGCCCCGCCCGAGCGGTCCGCCTCATCCCACATGCCTGCCGACAGTTCGCCGACGAGCCGCGCCGACGTCGCCGCCGGAGCGCCGAACGCCACCACGAAACCGGTGGCCCGGCCGCCCATCGCCTCGATGTCGGCGGCGTTCTGCGCGATCGCCTTGCGGCCGATCTGATGCGGTGACGACCAGTCGAGCCGGAAATGGCGCCCTTCGACCAGCATGTCGGTGGACACCAGCACCCGTCCATCAGGCACGGCCAGCAGCGCCGCGTCGTCGCCGGGACCGATGAGGACCGAATCAGGCAGCCGGCGGCCCGCCACCAAACTGTCGATGACGGTGAACTCGCCCAACTCGCCGAGGGTCGGGTCTGCGCCGTTAGTCATGTCACCTCTTGTTCGCCGGCCTGAACACTGCCACGACCTGCGGTAGTTTCTCCCTGTGCCGACCGCCCCGGCGACACGGCACGTCAGTGTATGAGACAGGCAGGAGTGAATCGCGTGGCCGAAGCCTTCATGCTGATCCAGACCGAGGTGGGCCGTGCGGAAGTCGTCGCCAAGCAGGTCGCTGCCCTGCCCGGTGTGTTGTCCTCCGAGTACGTCACGGGTCCGTACGACGTCGTGGTGCGGGTGGGCATCGAGGGGACGGCCGACCTGGGCGAAATCGTGGCCAGTGTGCAGGCGGTCGACGGCATCACCCGCACGCTGACGTGTCCGATCGCCGACAAGACGGCGTGACGGAATCCGACGGGCCGCCCCGGGCGCTGTTCATTGCCGCCCTGGCCGTGGCGGTCGCCGCCGTCGTCGCGGTGCTGGTGATCGCCGCCAACCGGCAGACACCTGCTGCTCCGGTTGCCATTGCCGGAGTCCCCGCGCCCCGCGCAAACGACCCTTCGTGTGCCGACCTGTTGGCTGCGCTACCCGCCGACCTCGGCGACTACCGACGGGCCACGGTCGCCGAACCGGCCCCGGCCGGCGCTGCCGCGTGGCAGTCGGCGCCAGGTGCCGATCCGGTGATCCTGCGGTGCGGGCTGGATCGCCCCGCCGAATTCGTGATCGGTGCACCCATCCAGATGGTCGACGACGTGCAATGGTTCCGCGTCGCCGACCCTGACACCGACCGCATCACCTGGTTCGCCGTGGACCGCGGCGTCTACGTGGGGCTGACGCTGCCCGCCGACTCGGGACCGACGCCCATCCAGGACATCTCCGAAGTGCTGGCCAAGACCCTGCCGGCAAAGCCGATCGAACCGGCGCCCGCCGGCTGAGGACGCCGAGTGTGAAGTGGTGGCGGTGAAACGGCGAATTTTCCGCCACAGTTTCACGCTCGGCGAAAGAAAAAGTCAGCGCATCTGTCTGGCGCTACTCCTCAACCGGACTCGTCCCTCGCCCGGCATCGTCGTCAGCGCAGCCCAGTCCCCCTGGCGATCGCCGTGTCCACCATCGCCGCCAGCAGCGTCGGGTAGTCCACCCCGCTGGCCGCCCACATCCGCGGGTACATCGAGATGGTGGTGAA
>CAMFLL010000231.1 GCA_945957405.1 uncultured Mycolicibacterium sp.
ATCCGGTGCAGCGGTGGGTCAAGCCCGAGGAGTTCGTCGAGCACGCCGCCTACGCTGAGGGCATCGGCTTTGCCGGCGTCCTGGCCGGCCCCCTCGTGCGGTCCTCCTACCGCGCCGGCCGCCTGTACGCCCAGGCGATCGAGCAGCGCACCGCTGCCAGCCGCTGATCACAGCGCCTTCTCAAGCGCATATCCTTGCCCCATGGCGAAATCCCGATCAGCCGCCGAGACCAAGGCCGCCAAGGCCGAGGCGAAGGCCGCCCGCAAGGCCGCTTCAAAACAACGCCGCAGTCAGCTCTGGCAGGCGTTCCAGATGCAGCGCAAGGAAGACAAGCGGCTGCTGCCCTACGTGATCGGCGCATTCGTGCTGATCGTGGCATTGTCGGTGGTGGCGGGCATCCTGGTCGGCGGCGTCACGATGTTCATGCTGATCCCGCTGGGCATCGTGCTCGGCGCGCTGGTCGCATTCATCATCTTCGGTCGACGGGCGCAGAAGTCGGTCTACCGCAAGGCCGAGGGCCAGACCGGCGCGGCGGCGTGGGCGCTGGACAACCTGCGAGGTAAATGGCGCGTCACCCCGGGTGTCGCGGCCACCGGGCATTTCGATGCCGTGCACCGGGTGATCGGCAGGCCCGGCGTGATCTTCGTCGGCGAGGGCTCGCCCGCCCGGGTCAAGCCGTTGCTGGCTCAGGAGAAGAAGCGCACCGCCCGCCTCGTCGGTGATGTGCCGATCTACGACATCGTCATCGGGAACGGCGAGGGTGAGGTGCCGTTGGCCAAGCTGGAACGGCACCTGACCAAACTTCCCGCCAACATCACGGTCAAGCAGATGGACTCGCTGGAGTCGCGACTGACGGCCCTCGGCTCCAAGGTCGGGCCCGCCGCGATGCCCAAGGGGCCCATGCCGGCGCAGGCCAAGATGCGCGGCGTCCAGCGCAGCGTTCGCCGCAAGTAGACTTTCTCAGCCGCGTTGAGTGAGGACTCACGCCGAAAAAGTGCGAGTAGACCCCTGCGAGATTCCTCACTCAATGTGAATTCCGGGGCACTCCCGCCTGTTCCACCCGCCGAACGATGTCTGGGGCCCGGTCGCCGGCCAGCACGGCGATGCGGCGCCAACCTCTCGCGACGATGTACTCCGACCTCTGTACGTCATGCCGATACTGAATCGGGTCGACACGGTGCTGCTGACCGTCGTATTCGGCCGTCACCCGGAATTCTTCCCAGCCCATGTCGAGGTAGTACAACGCGTAACCGTCCGGTGCGGACACCGGGATCTGCGTCTGCGGCCGTGGGAATCCTGCGTTGATCAGCAGCAGTCGCAGCCAAGTCTCCTTGGGCGACTGCGCGCCGGCATCAACCAGCGCCAAGACGCCCGGGACCCGTCTGCGACCGCGAACGCGCGGGTGACGATCAGCCACCGTCAACACGTCGTCGACCTTGAAATTCGTTGCGCGCGCCAGGGCGTCCAATCGCTCGACGGCCTTGGCGACCGATTCCCGTCGCGCCAAGTCGAACGCAGTGCGCTCGACGCTTGTCAGTGCCATCGCGCCGACGCGTACCACCTCGTCGCTCAACAAAGTGTCTCGTCGGGTGATGACGCCGCCCGGTGACTTGTTGTGGCCGAGATTCATCTCGATCCGCATCTGGTCGCCGATCCACTTCGAACCGTGCAACGCCGACGCCGAAACACCCGTGAAGACTCCCTGACGCTTTGACCACAGCCAGGCCGCGGCGATGCGATCGTCCAGGGTGAGCGTTGCCGACTTCGGGGCATAGACGTCGGGCAGCAAGCGTCTGTATACGGCGGTCAGGTCATGTCGCGAGAGAACCCCGGCCGACAACGCCTCGCTACCGATGAGCACCCGCACGGGTGAAACCGTCGCACCACAGTCCGATCACCGGGATCACACATCCACAGCCGCGTTGAGTGAGGACTCACGCCGAAAAAGTGCGAGTAGACCCCCGCGTGAGTCCTCACTCAACGAACTTGTCAGCGGCGTACGACGGCCGTGAACGTCAATTTGTCCTGTAACCCGCGGCCGTCGCCGTCCATGAACAGCGCCGGGATCACGAAAGCCAGCAGGAGTCCGCGGGCCAGGGCCCGGCCGAAACCCACATGGATGCGGTTGTCCACCGGTACCACCATCAGGCCCATCACCAGTTGGCCCGGCGTGAATCCGAACAGACGAACCGAGACCGCCCCGATCACGAACCACACGAGCAGCACCGACGTCGACAACCAGGCCTGGGAGTAGAGGCCGAGCCCCATCATCAGGGCCGCCAGCCCGTACGCGATGAACCAGTCGATCAGCAGGGCGACGAACCGACGCCCTGAACCGGCCAGCGACTGCGACCCCTGTTCCGGCAGACCCAGCGTCTCACCCGGGTAGGTTGAATCCGGCGTCGTACCTGACGGATCACCACCGGACAGCCAGGATGAAATCGGGTGGGGCATGCAGCCAGCATAGGGCGCTGCGAATTGCGTAACTTCGGCGCAACATGCGGTTGACTGGAGTGCAACATGGGCTCCATAGCGTCAGCCCGGGGTTTACAAGAGCTGTGCCTAGACATGCACGCAATAAGGAGTAGTAGTGGCAGAAAAAACCGCTGACGACATCATGAAGCAGATCAAGGACAACGATGTCGAGTACGTCGACATCCGTTTCTGCGACCTGCCTGGTGTGGTCCAGCACTTCTCGATTCCCGCCGCCGCGTTCGACGAGAGCGTCTTCGAGGACGGCCTCGCGTTCGACGGCTCCTCGGTCCGTGGCTTCCAGTCGATTCACGAATCCGACATGATGCTGCTGCCGGACCCCGAGACCGCCCGCATCGACCCGTTCCGTGCGGCGAAGACGCTGAACCTCAACTTCTTCGTGCACGACCCGTTCACCCGTGAGGCGTACTCGCGCGACCCGCGCAACGTCGCCCGCAAGGCCGAGAACTACCTGACCAGCACCGGTATCGCCGATACCTGCTACTTCGGCGCCGAGGCCGAGTTCTACATCTTCGACTCGGTCAGCTTCGACTCGAAGATGAACGGCACCTTCTACGAGGTCGACTCGGAGTCGGGTTGGTGGAACACCGGCGAGCCGTTCGAGGCCGACGGCAGCGCCAACCGCGGTTACAAGGTCCGCCCCAAGGGCGGCTACTTCCCCGTGGCCCCCTATGACCACTACGTGGATCTGCGCGACGAGATGGCGACCAACCTGCAGAATTCGGGCTTCACGTTGGAGCGCGGTCACCACGAGGTTGGCACCGCGGGCCAGGCCGAGATCAACTACAAGTTCAACACGCTGCTCCACGCAGCCGATGACGTGCTGCTGTTCAAGTACATCATCAAGAACACCGCGTGGGCCAACGGCAAGACCGTGACCTTCATGCCCAAGCCGCTGTTCGGCGACAACGGCTCCGGTATGCATGCCCACCAGTCGCTGTGGAAGGACGGCAAGCCGCTGTTCCACGACGAGTCGGGCTACGCCGGACTGTCCGACATCGCGCGCCACTACATCGGCGGCATCCTGCACCACGCCCCGTCGCTGCTGGCGTTCACCAATGCCACGGTGAACTCCTACAAGCGCCTCGTGCCGGGCTACGAGGCCCCGATCAACCTGGTGTACAGCCAGCGCAACCGGTCGGCCTGCGTCCGCATCCCGATCACCGGCAACAACCCGAAGGCCAAGCGCCTCGAGTTCCGCTGCCCGGACAGCTCGGGTAACCCGTACCTGGCCTTCGCGGCGATGCTGATGGCCGGCATCGACGGCATCAAGAAGAAGATCGAGCCGCTGCAGCCGGTCGACAAGGATCTCTACGAGCTGCCGCCGGACGAGGCCGCCAACATCCCGCAGGCGCCCACCTCGCTGTCCGCGGTCATCGACAAGCTCGAGGAGGACCACGAGTACCTCACTGAGGGCGGCGTCTTCACCGAGGACCTGATCGAGACGTACATCAGCTACAAGCGTGAGAACGAGATCCTGCCGGTGCAGATCCGTCCCCACCCGTACGAGTTCTCGCTGTATTACGACGTGTAAAGACCTCTGGTCGAAACGCCGGGCGGCACCCTCAGGGGCGCCGCCCGGCTTTTCGTTTGATAGCAATGACCCATGCGGGTGCTGGTACAGCGGGTGCGGTCGGCGGCGGTGACAGTCGGAGGAGACGTCGTGGGCGAGATCGACCCCGACACGCAGGGCCTGCTGGCCCTGGTCGGCGTGACGCACGACGACGACCCGGCCACGGCCGCCCGAATGGCCGAAAAGCTCTGGCAGCTCCGGATTCTCGACGACGAACGCAGCGCGGCCGACATCGGCGCACCGATCCTGGTGATCAGTCAGTTCACGCTGTACGCCAACACCATCAAGGGTCGTCGGCCGTCGTGGAATGCCGCCGCCCCGCGCCCGGTCGCCGAACCGCTCGTCGACGCGTTCGCTGATGCGTTGCGCAGCCTCGGGGCCCCGGTGGCCACCGGGGTTTTCGGCGCCGACATGCAGGTCAGCCTGGTCAATGACGGTCCGGTCACGGTGATGCTGGAACTGTAACCCTCCCGACCTATCCGGACCGTAGTCCGAATAGTAGGCTCACAGCTATGACACAGAGATTGGACGCCCGACTCAACCCGCAGGCTCCCCTCGTGCTGAGCCTCTTCCGTATCGGTATCGGCTTGCTGGTGCTCCTGCACGGCACTTCCAAGATGTTCGGCTGGCCCGGCGACCAATTGGTGCCTGTTGGCACCTGGCCGTTCTGGTACGCGTCGGTCATCGAGATCGTCGTCGGTGTGCTCGTCACGATCGGTTTCGCCACCCGCCCCGCCGCGTTCATCGGGTCGGGCTCGATGGCGGTCGCCTACTTCTGGCAGCACTTCCCCAAAGACTTCTGGCCCATCAACAATGGCGGTGAGCCCGCCGTGCTGTTCTGCTTCGCGCTGTTCCTGCTCGTCTTCACCGGCCCCGGGTCACTGGCGATCGAGGCGGGCCGCAGCCGCGTCGTGACGGGAACCGCGACCACCAGGCGAGGTTGGCGGCGCTAACCTGCCTGCATGGTCACCAAGCACGTTCCGTCCTGGTACGACGACGAGGTAGCGGCGCTCTTCGATCTGGCGAAGGGCTTCTTCGAACGCGAGGTCGTCGCTCATGTGGACAAGTGGGATGCGCAGCGCCACATCGACCGCGCGGTGTGGGCCGAGGCCGGCAAGCTGGGACTGCTGCTGTGCTCGATCCCGGTCGAATACGGCGGGGGCGGCGGCACCTTCGCGCACGACCTCGCGGTGTTCGACGCCCAGGGTTACGCCGGTGACCTGTCATTGGGCATCGGGGTGCACAGCGGCATCGTGCCGCACTACCTCCTGGCCTACGGTAGCGAGGAACAGAAGAGTCAGTGGCTGCCGCCGATGGCCAGCGGTGAGGTGCTCAGCGCCATCGGCATGACCGAACCCGGTGCCGGCTCCGACCTGAAAGCCATCCGCACCACGGCGGTTCGCGAGGGCGACGACTACGTGGTCAACGGCTCGAAGACGTTCATCACCAACGGCGGTTCGGCCGACATGGTGCTGCTCGCGGTCAAGACCGACGCCAAGGCCGGCGCGCGGGGAATCTCGCTGCTGATCGTCGACGTCCGGGACCAGCCGGGTTACCGCGTCACCCGGGTGCTCGACAAGGTCGGCTTGCACGGCTCGGACACCTCCGAGATGTCGTTCACCGATGTCCGGGTCCCGGTGTCGAACCTGTTGGGAGCGGCCGAAGGTGAAGGCTTCGGGCAGATGATCGCACAGCTCCCCCAGGAACGGCTGATCGTCTCGGCCCAGGCCGTCGGCGGCATGGAGCGCGCCGTCGCTGACACCGTCGCCTACACCAAATCGCGGGAAGCCTTCGGGCACAATCTGTTCGCCTTCCAGAACACGGCGTTCGAACTTGCGGAATGCACGACGATCAGCCGGGTGTGCCGGACCTTTCTGGACCACTGCATCGAATCGCACCTGCGCGGCGAACTCGACGGCGCCGAAGCCGCGATGGCCAAGTACTGGCTGACCGACCGACAGTGTGAAGTGATCGACCGCTGCGTGCAGTTGCACGGCGGCTACGGTTACATGCGCGAGTATCTGATCGCCCGGATGTACGAAGACGCCCGTGTGCAGCGGATCTACGCCGGCGCCAACGAGGTGATGAAGGAGATCATCGCCCGCTCGCTGTAGCGTTTGCCCACGTGGTGAGCGCATACCCCCGGCCGGAGCAATCCCCCCGTGCGACAGCGCGGCAGGTACTACCCTGCAACCTGTCGCGGTATTGCTGGTTGTAGCTGGGGGCGCCATGAGACTCACCACCGCTGTCGTGACCACCGTTGCCACCTGTGCGCTGTGCATCACGCCGACCGCGCAGGCTGCGGCCGTGTCGTTCTATCTCGGGGGCACCCGGCAGAACGGGCAACCGGAAGCGGTCTCGCAGGGCGAGGCGGAGGCGTACACCGGCGACCCCGCCGCCATCCCGATCCTCTACCCGCGCGACCTCGCGCCGCTGGTCGGCACCAAGAGCCTGGACCGGTCGGTGGCCGAAGGACGCGCGGCTCTGCATCAGCAAGCCGATCCCTACATCGGCAGTCAAGTCGACCAGGTCAGAGTCGTCGGGGTCAGCCAAGGTGCGGTGGTGGCACAGCTGGCCAAGAAAGACTGGGCGACAACTGATCCCGGTGCCACCAACGTCTCCTTCCTGACGTTCGGCGACCCGACCAACACCGACGGCGGAGTGCTGGGCAAGATCCCGTCCCGCATCAAGCTGCCGGGCTATTTCACACCGGTCAGGGCGGACGACGACACGCCGTTCGACACCACTACCGTCGCCATCGAGTACGACCTGATCGCCGACGCCCCGGACCGGCCGAACGCGCTGTCCTGGGTCAACGCCGCGATGGGCGCCATCTACTATCACTCGACCTACACCGGCGACATGGCCGAGCGTACCGAGGGCGTCGTGATCACCACCAACCCGCCGAACTCCAAGGGCGGCACCACCACTCACGTTCTGGTGAAGACACCCGATCTGCCGCTGGTGCAGCCGCTGCGGAACATGGGCGTGGACGAGGATGTGGTGGAGGCCATCGAAAAGCCGCTGAAAAAGATCGTCGACGCCGGCTACCAGGGCGATCGCGGCAACGATGTGATGGCCACCGGAAACAAGGTGAAACCGGGTCAGTCGTTCAAGGACAAGCTGAAGGTCAAGCGCGACAAGACACTCGGAATACCGCACAAGGCAGCCACTGCTGAGCCCAAGCCGGACACCGAGCCAAAAGAGCCTGACAGCTCGGCGACGGGTGCGGCCTGAGTCGCGTCAGCCGCCGACACCCAGGTCTTTGCGGAACCGTTCCATCCCGTCGATCTTCTCGGCCAACGTGGCTGACGGTCCGGCATAGAACATCCACGGCATCGTGATGATGCCGTCGATACCGCCGGCGTTGGCGCGCTCGTAGTGCTCCGGGGTGAATGCGTCGGTCAGCGGCGTGATGATGGTGAAATCGTCCATCGAGAGCCCATTTTCGGCCCGCAGTTCACGCAGCCTGCCGATGCGCTGCAAAGCCTGCTCGGTGGTGATGAGATCGCCGATCCAGCCGTCGTGGCGGGCCGCGCGCTTGAGCGCGACGTCGGAGAGACCCCCGACGTAGATCGGGATGGGCGGCGGTGTGGGCTCCATCTCCAGCCGTGGCGTCGTGTAGAACTCGCCGTCGAACTCGGTCCAGCCTGGCGCCCACAACGCCTTCATCAGGTCGAGCATCTCGTCGGTGCGCTTACCGCGCCGGGCGAACTGCTGACCCATCAGCGTGAACTCTTCTTCGCACCAGCCCACACCGACACCGAGTTCCAGCCGTCCCGCGGCGAGATAGGCCGCAGTACCAATGGATTTCGCCGCCGAATACGGGTCGCGCATGGCCGGCAGGTACACCGTCGTCACGAAATGCAGCCGCTGCGTGACCAACGCGATGGCGCCGATCATCACCCAGGGATCCGGCCAGTCGGTGAACGCCTCCCATCGACGCTTCCCGTCCTTGGTGTAGGGGTACGGCGTCCGGAGCGTTTCGAGGTTGATGACGTGATCAGGAATCGCCATCCCGTGGTAGCCGAGTTCGTCGGCGGCCTTGGCGATCTCGACAGCCTCACCGGTGTCCAGGAACGCGGTGCTGACGTAGAACTTCACGCGTCGGCCCTGGCCCACGCCGGCTGGATGAAAACGCCCTGCGCCTCCACCGTCGGGCCTTGTTCATCCGAGATGACACCGCGCGCATAGGTTTTGATGCCATCCACGCGGTCGATCCAGGCCTCTGATCGTAGTGGTCCAAGGGGTGTACCACGCAGATACTTCAGCGTGATCGTCCCGGTGAACAAGGGTTTGGTGAGTCCGGCGCTGGCGGCCTCGCCGAGCAGATGATCGAGGATCAGCGCGCTGACGCCTCCGTGCACGTGCTTGGGTGGCCCCTCATAGGCAGCACCCAGGACGAACTCGCTCCAGCACCGGTTCTCCCCACGCTGGATCTTGAGCGGGGGTGCAACGGGATTTCGGAGACCGATCACCGGATTGCCCCAGGACTGCCCCTCACCGTCGGTGGTGAAGCGAACACCGAACGGCCCGTCGATCTGCTTGGCGCGCAGCGCCGCGGTCACCGCTTCGATCGCGCGGGTGGCCTCGGCGACGACGTCGGGGTCGGCCTCGGTGCGGATGGTCGCGTCGAGTAGCTCCCGGACGGCCTCGGTCAGCGGCTCGTAGACGGCACGCTGCCGGGCGGCTTCGGTATCGCTGATCGCGTCATAGGTGAACTGCACCCAAGCTTCATATCATCAAGGGGTCTGTGAAACTTGGGGAGGCCGGCGCGAGGGTGCACAACGGTACGGTTCGATGCGGCGTGTCGCGTTCGGACACGCGCGCTCGCCGGGGAAGAGTCAGCCGCCGAAAACCCGCCGTACGACGGCCTTCGCCCTTCTCGTCACCCGCAGGTAGTTGTCCAGGAATTCGCCGCCGTCATCATTGGGCCAACCGGCGGCCACGGCCACCGCATTGAGCTGACGACCCGGTCCGGGCAGCTGATCGGTGGGCTTACCGCGGACCAGGACCAGCGCATTACGGGCCCGCGTCGCGGTCAGCCACGCCTGCCGCAGCAGGTCGACGTCACCTTCGGCGATCAGTTCGGCCGCACCGATGGCGTCCAGTGAGTCCAGCGTCGAGGTGTTGTGCAAGGCCGGGATCTTGTGGGCGAAGCGCAGCTGCAGCAACTGCACCGTCCACTCGATATCGGCCAGCCCGCCACGGCCCAGCTTGGTGTGCGTGTTGGGGTCGGCGCCGCGCGGCAGCCGTTCGGCGTCGACGCGTGCCTTGACGCGGCGGATCTCCTGCATGGCTTCGGCGGACACACCGCCAGGCGGGTACCGCGTCTCGTCGACGATCCGCAGGAAGCGCTCGCCCAGGTCCTCATCACCTGCCACCCGGTGCGCACGCAACAACGCCTGGATTTCCCAAGGCTGCGCCCACTGCTTGTAGTAAGCCGCGTACGACGCCAGCGTCCGCACCAATGGGCCGTTTCGGCCCTCGGGCCGAAGGTTGGCATCGACCTCCAGGGGCGGGTCGGCGCTCGGTGTGCCCAGCAGCGCCCGGATCTGCTCGGCGACCAGGACCGACCATTTCACGGCCTTCGAGTCCTCGACGCCCTCGGCGGGTTCGCACACGAACATGACGTCGGCATCGGAGCCGTAGCCCAATTCACCGCCGCCGAGCCGACCCATCCCGATGACGGCGATGGTCGCAGGAACTGACCCGTCCTCGCCGGTGTTCGCGCGGATGACGGCATCCAGCGCCGCCTGCAGCACCGCGACCCAGACCGACGTCAGCGCGGTGCACACCTCCCTGACGTCGAGCAGACCCAGCAGGTCGGCCGACGCGA
Organism: uncultured Mycolicibacterium sp.; assembly: GCA_945957405.1. Classification (GTDB taxonomy): domain Bacteria; phylum Actinomycetota; class Actinomycetes; order Mycobacteriales; family Mycobacteriaceae; genus Mycobacterium. The sequence continues at coordinate 9,906 of CAMFLL010000231.1, forward strand.
TGCGCGCCAGCTCCCGGCGGCGCAGCGTACGCGCGGAGGCGATCGCCTTGGCTGGATCGGACTGCCGACCGGCGGCGGCGATCAGCGCCCGTGACAGGCCCTCGGGCTCGACCTCCAACAGCTTGGGCCCCGTCGGGCCGTCGGCATAGGCCTGGATGACCTCGGGTGCCCGCAGCAGCAGATCGGGAACGAATGCCGACGTGCCGAGCACGTGCATGAGCCGCTTGGCCACCGCACCCTCGTCCCGCAAGGTCGACAGGAACCACCGCTGTTCGGCCAGCGATTCGGAGAGTCGTCGGTACTGCAGCAGACCGGCGTCGGGATCCGGCGTGTCGGACAGCCAGTCCAGCAGGGTGGGCAGCAGCACCGACTGCACCCGGCCGCGCCGGCCGCTCTGGTTGGCCAGCGCCGCAAGATGGGTCAACGCACTCTGGGGCGACTGATAGCCCAGGGCGGCCAGCTGCCGCTCGGCGGCCTCGGCGCTCATCCCGTCGGTCAGCTCCACCGACACCCCGGTGGACTCCAGCAGCGGCTGGTAGAAAAGCTTGGCGTGTAGCCGGGACACCCGGACGCTCTGGCGCTTCAGCTCCTCCCGCAGGACACCGAGCGCGTCGTGTCTGCCGTCGGGGCGCACGTGGGCGGCGCGAGCCAGCCAGCGCAGCGCTTCGTCATCATCGGCGGCGGGCAGCATGTGGGTGCGTTTGAGGCGCTGCAGCTGCAGCCGGTGCTCGAGCAGCCGCAGGAACTCGTAGGACGCCGTCATGTTGGCGGCGTCGTCACGTCCCACATAACCGCCAGAAGCCAGTGCGGCCAGCGCCTCCACGGTCGAGGCGACGTGCAGGGAGTCGTCGTTGCGCCCGTGCACCAGCTGCAGCAACTGCACGGCGAATTCGACGTCGCGCAAGCCGCCGGTGCCCAGTTTGATCTCGCGGTCGCGCACGTCGGCGGGCACGAGCTGCTCGACACGGCGGCGCATGGCCTGCACGTCGACCACGAAATCGTCACGCTCACAGGCGGTCCACACCATCGGCATCAGCGCATCGATGTACTGCTGCCCCAGTTCGGCGTCGCCGACGGCGGCCCGCGCCTTCAGCAGCGCCTGGAATTCCCACGTCTTGGCCCACCGCTGGTAGTAGGCGACATGGGACTCCAGGGTGCGCACCAGTTGACCCTGTTTACCTTCCGGCCGCAACGCAGCGTCGACTTCGAAGAACGTCTCCGACGCGAAGCGCATCATTTCGCCGGCCACGCGGGTGGCGACTGAATCCGCTTCCTCGACGACGAAGATGACGTCGACGTCGCTGACGTAATTGAGCTCGCGGGCCCCACACTTGCCCATGGCGATGACGGCGAGGCGCGGTGCCGGCGTGCCGCCCTTGCACACGACGGCCACCGCGACCTGCTGTGCGGCGGTCAACGCGGCATCGGCGAGGTCCGACAGATGCCGGCCGACAGTCTCGAACGGGAGCACCGGCTCGTTCTCGACAGTGGGAGCGACGTCCAGGGCGCCGAGCACCAACAGCCGGTCCCGGTACAGCGTGCGCAACGCCGAACCGACTGCAGGACCGGCATTTTCGGTGGCCGACTCGGTGAACGCGGTTTTCAGCTCGGCGGCGGACGGCAGTTCGACCCGACCTTCGAGCAGGCGCCATGACTGTGGGTGGGCCGCCAGGTGATCACCGAGCGCCAGCGACGAACCGACCACCGCGAACAGCCTGCCCCGCAGGCTGTTGTCCGCGAGCAGCGCGGCAGCCAAGTCGTCCCACTCATCACCGAGCGCGTCGGCCAGGCGCACCATGGCGCGCAACGCGATGTCGGCGTCGGGGGCCCGCGACAACGACCAGAGCAGCTCGATGTGCGCATCGGTGGTCCACCCCAGCCGCGTCAGATCGGCGGGAGCGGTCGGTTCGACGAGTCCGAGTCGGCCGACACCGGGCAGCTTGGGTCGCTGCGTCGCGGGTTTGGGCACGGAGAAACGTTAACGCACCGTCGCGTGCGTCCGGAAACTACGCCCGGGCAGCAGTCACAACGACAAGTACGTCTTGAGTTCGTACGGCGTGACGTTGCTGCGGTAGGTCTCCCACTCGGTGCGCTTGTTACGGAGGAAGAAGTCGAAGACGTGCTCCCCCAACGCTTCCGCGACGAGTTCGGAGTTCTCCATCTCCGAAAGCGCCACACCGAGGCTGCCGGGCAGCTCCTTGTAGCCCATCGCGCGGCGTTCCTCGGGGGTGAGATTCCAGACGTTGTCCTCGGCCTGCGGGCCGAGGACATAGTTCTTCTCGATGCCGCGCAGCCCGGCGGCGAGCAGAACGGCGAAGGTCAGGTAGGGGT
>CAMFLL010000232.1 GCA_945957405.1 uncultured Mycolicibacterium sp.
GTCGACGACGAGGAGCTCCTCGAGCTCGTCGAGATGGAGGTCCGCGAACTGCTGGCCGCCCAGGACTTCGACGAGGACGCCCCGGTCGTCAAGGTGTCGGCGCTCAAGGCTCTCGAGGGTGACCCCGAGTGGGTCAAGTCCGTCGAGGACCTCATGGACGCGGTCGACGAGTCGATCCCGGATCCGGTTCGTGAGACCGACAAGCCGTTCCTGATGCCCGTCGAGGACGTCTTCACCATCACCGGCCGCGGCACCGTGGTCACCGGTCGTGTCGAGCGCGGCGTGATCAACGTGAACGAGGAAGTCGAGATCGTCGGCATCCGTCCGACCGTCACCAAGACCACCGTCACCGGTGTCGAGATGTTCCGCAAGCTGCTCGATCAGGGCATGGCGGGCGACAACGTCGGTCTGCTGGTCCGCGGTATCAAGCGCGAGGACGTCGAGCGTGGCCAGGTCGTGGTCAAGCCCGGCACCACCACCCCGCACACCGAGTTCGAGGGCCAGGTCTACATCCTGTCCAAGGACGAGGGTGGCCGCCACACGCCGTTCTTCAACAACTACCGTCCGCAGTTCTACTTCCGCACCACCGACGTGACCGGTGTTGTGACGCTGCCGGAGGGCACCGAGATGGTCATGCCCGGTGACAACACCGACATCTCCGTCAAGCTGATCCAGCCCGTCGCCATGGACGAGGGCCTGCGCTTCGCGATCCGCGAGGGCGGCCGTACCGTCGGCGCCGGCCGGGTCACCAAGATCATCAAGTGATCTAGGTCGAATACTGAAGTGGCGCTCACCCGAAAGGGTGGGCGCCACTTTTGTTTGCTCTGAAGGGGCGGTGCCGGTGAGTTAGTCTTGCGCCGTTCACCCCACGGCGAGAGGGCTCCGCGATGTTGCTTCGCTACCTGAAGGCGCAAGGCATGGTGCTGCTGTGCGGCGGCCTGGTGGGGCCGATCTTCCTGGCGGTCTACTTCGCGCTGGGGCAGGACAGCTTGCTGAAGTGGATGTTCTGGGTGGGCCTGCTGATCACGGCGGTCGACGTCCTGGTCGCGTTGGCGCTGACCAACTACGGTGCCCGGTCTGCGGCCAAGAGCGTGTTCCTGGAGCAGAACGGTGTGCTGGCTCTGGCGCAGATTGTCGGCATCACCGAGACCGGCACCCGCGTCAACAACAAACCCCTGGTCAAGCTCCAGTTACGCATTCAGGGGCCGGGACTGGTGCCGTTCGAGAGCGAGGACCGGGTGCTGGCCTCGATGTCGCGGATGCCGATGCTGACCGGCCGCCGGCTCGTCGTATTGGTGGAGCCGGGTACCAACTCGTACGAAATCGATTGGGAGCGAAGCGCGTTGGTGAGCGGGCTGGTGCCCGCACAGTTCACCCTGGATCAGGACAACCGCACCTATGATCTGTCCGGGCAGGCCGAACCGCTCATGGAGATCATGCAGATCCTCAAGAACAACCACATCCCGATGTCCGGCACCATCGACATCCGGTCCAATCCGGCGGTGCGCCAACAGGTGATGGACGTGGTGCGCCGGGCCGCGGCGCAGCAGTCGCCGACACCGGCGCCCCAGCCGACCCCGGCGCCCGCACCGCAGGTGATGTCGCCGCCGGAGCCCTCGACCGCTGCCCGGCTCCAGGAGCTCGAGACGCTGCGGGCGATGGGCACCATCACCGACGCCGAGTACACCGCCAAGCGTCAACAGATCATCGCCGAGCTCTAGGCGTAATAGTCGTTACCGCGGGAGAACTCCACGAATGTGCACGCCTCCGAGCCGACGGCCCAGGCGTCGTGTCCCGGCGGTAGGAGCATCACGTCGCCCGCGTTGAACACCTCTTCGGAGCCGTCGGCCATTTGCACGCCGAGTGCGCCGCTCAGTACCAGTGCGACATGGGGCAGCTCACACAACTCGGTGCCGGCATAGTCCTTGAGATCGTTGGACCACCGGGCGCCTTCGTTGAACGTGACCTCGGTGACGGCGACCCCGTCCAACTGCGCGGTCCGTTTGGAGATCAGTCCATGGGCGTCGCTCTCGACGTCGGCGAGGCTCACCTTCTGCATGGCCGGGTTGTAGCTGCCCATCACGGCTCCTTGTTTGTTCGTCGCTGCTGTCGTGACGACACAAGCACGAGTCGGTCTCGGCGACAAGGGATAGGCGCACGCGGTTTCGCTTCCGGAGCGGGCCACCGCGACTATCGTTTTGCGCGACGGCTCGGGGGATTTGATGAGCACAACGCAGACGCAGGATCAGAAGGTCAGCCTGCCCACGCTGACCGCCATGGTCATCGGTTCGATGATCGGGTCGGGTGTCTTCCTGCTGCCGCGCCGGTTCGGCGTCGAGACCGGTGTGGCCGGCGCCCTGATCGCCTGGGCCATCGCCGGTGCCGGGATGTTGATGCTGGCCTTCGTCTTTCAACGGCTGGCCACCCGCAAACCGGACCTCGACGCAGGCATCTATGCCTATGCCAAGGCCGGTTTCGGCGATTACGTCGGGTTCAACTCGGCGTTCGGGTTCTGGGCATCGGCGTGCGCCGGCAACACGTCCTACTGGGTGGTCATCATGGCCACGGCCAGCGCGCTGTTCCCGGCGCTGGGGGCCGGTGACACGCTGCTGGCCGTGATCTGCTCGTCGATCGGTGTGTGGGGGTTCTGCTTCCTGGTGCTTCGCGGTGTCAAAGAAGCCGCGATCATCAACCGCATCGCCACGATCGCGAAGGTCGTGCCGATCCTGATGTTCATCGTCATCGCGATCATCGCGTTCAAAGCTGACGTGTTCGCCGACAACTTCTGGGGCGGCGACGGAAACTACTCGTGGACCTCGCTGTTCGATCAGGCCAAGGGCACGATGCTGATCACGGTGTTCGTGTTCATCGGTATCGAGGGTGCCAGCGTGTACTCCCGGTTCGCTCGCAAACGCGAAGATGTCGGCCGGGCCACCGTGGTCGGATTCGTCTCGGTGCTGGCCGTTTTCATGCTCGTGACGCTGTCGTCCTATGGTGTGATGCCGCAGTCGGAGCTGGCGGGTGTGGCGCAGCCTTCGATGGCATCGGTACTGCAATCCATTGTCGGAGAATGGGGCTCGGTGTTGATCCGGGTCGGTGTCATCATCTCGGTGCTGGGTGCGTACCTGGCGTGGACGCTGATGGCCGCCGAGGTGCTCTACATTCCCGCCAAAGCCGATGACATGCCGCGTTTCCTGGCCCGCACCAACGGCAACGGGGCGCCCGCGTCGGCACTGCTGCTCGCCGGCGCACTGATCCAGCTACTGCTCGTGCTGTTGTTGTTCTCCGACAACGCATTGGATTTCATGCTCGACCTCACCGTGGCGCTGTCGCTGATTCCATATCTGCTCGCTGCGGCGTACGCGCTCAAGCTGACCATCACGCGGGAAACCTATGGTGATGGACGTTCATTGGTGCCCGACATGGTGATTGCCGCGCTGGCCACGATCTACACGCTGTTCCTGGTGTACGCGGCCGGCTGGGGACACCTGTTGTTGTCCTGCGTCCTCTACGCGCCGGGTGCGTTGCTCTATGTGAAGGCACGACGCGAGCGCAACCTTCGGGTGTTCACCCCCGCCGAAGCAGTGCTGTTCGCCATCATTGTCATCGGAGCGATCGCCGGTGCCGTGTCCTTGGCCACGGGTGCCATCGAGATCTAGGGAAGGACCGACATGACCGCTGCATCCGCACCGTCCGCCGGCTACGGCGTGCATTCCGAGGTCGGCAAACTGCGCAAGGTGCTGGTCTGCTCACCCGGCCTGGCACATGAACGGTTGACCCCGACCAACTGCGACGAGCTCCTGTTCGACGACGTGCTGTGGGTGCAGAACGCGCGCCGCGACCACTTCGACTTCATGGACAAGATGCGCGAGCGCGATGTCGAGGTGGTCGAACTGCACAACCTGCTGACCGAGACCATGGCGATCCCCGAGGCCAAGGACTGGCTGCTGGACCGCAAGATCGTGCCCAACGAGGTGGGGCTCGGGCTGGTCGACGACACCCGCGGGTTCCTCGACAGCCTGCCGACGCGGCGCCTCGCCGAACTGTTGATCGGCGGCATGTCCACCCTTGACCTACCGCCGGAGATCCAGTCCGGTTACCGCGCTCTCACCCGGGAGGACACCCGGATCACCGAGTATCTGATGCCGCCGCTGCCCAACACGCTCTACACCCGCGACACCACATGCTGGATCTACGGCGGGGTGACGCTCAACCCGCTGTTCTGGCCGGCGCGCCAGGACGAGACGCTGTTGATGAAGACCATCTATCTGTTCCATCCCGACTACGTCGGCTCGAAGATCTGGTGGGGTGATCCGGAGCAGCAGTGGGGGCTGGCCACCATCGAGGGCGGCGACGTGATGATCCCCGGCAATGGTGTGGTGCTGATCGGTATGAGCGAACGCACCTCGCGGCAGGCCATCACCCAGGTGGCCGCTGAACTGTTCGCCAACGGCGCGGCCGAGAAGGTCGTCGTCGCGGGGATGCCGAAGCTGCGTTCGGCCATGCACCTGGACACCGTGTTCACCTTCGCCGACCGTGACGTGGTGACCATCTATCCCGACATCGTCGACAACATCGCGGCGTTCACGCTGGTGCCCAGCGATTCCGAACCGGGTGTCGAGGTGATCGAAGAGGACAAACCGTTCATCGAAGTGGTCGCGGCGGCGCTGGGGCTGGGGAGCCTTCGGGTCGTCGAAACCGGTGGGACCAAATACGACTCCGAGCGTCAACAATGGGACAGCGGTAACAATCTGGTCGCCGTCGAACCGGGTGTCGTGTTCGCCTACGACCGCAACACCCACACCAATTCGCTGCTGCGTAAGGCGGGCGTCGAAGTCATCACCATCGTGGGTGCGGAACTCGGTCGAGGCCGCGGCGGCGGTCACTGCATGACCTGCCCGATCATCCGCGATCCACTCGCCTGGTGAGACTCTAGAACACGTTCTAGTTTGGCTGCTAGCCTGGCGGACGGGGAAATCCCCGGCGAAAGGACTGGAGATGACGGCAGCTGGTGCACCGCTGGAAGGTCGCGTGGCGTTTGTGACGGGCGCGGCGCGCGGGCAGGGGCGCGCCCACGCCATCCGGCTCGCGAGCGAGGGTGCCGACATCATCGCCATCGACGTGTGCCGACCCATCTCCGACACCATCACCTACCCGATGCCCACTGCCGAGGATCTGGCCGACACGGTGCGCGCGGTCGAGGCGACGGGCCGCAAGGCACTGGCCCGCGAGGTCGACATCCGCGATCTGGCCGCACAGCAGCAGCTGGTCGCCGACGCCATGGAACAGTTCGGCCGCCTCGACATCCTGGTGGCCAACGCCGGTGTGCTCAGCTGGGGCCGCATGTTCGAGATGTCCGAGGAGCAGTGGGACACCGTCATCGAGGTCAATCTGTCGGGCACCTGGCGCACCGTGCGCGCGGCCGCGCCCGCGATGATCGAGGCCGGCAACGGCGGGTCCATCATCATCGTCAGCTCGTCGGCCGGCACCAAGGCCACCCCGGGCAACGGGCACTACTCGGCGTCCAAGCACGGCCTGGTCGCCATCACCAATGCATTGGCAATCGAGTTGGGCGAGTACGGGATTCGGGTCAATTCGATCCACCCCTATTCGATCGACACCCCGATGGTGGAGAAGGAGGCGATGATGCAGATCTTCTCGAAGTATCCGCAGTATCTGCACAGCTTCTCGCCCATGCCGTACAAGCCCGTCAACCACCTGGGCAAGAAGGGCCTGCAGGAATTCATGACGCCCGAAGAGGTTTCGGACGTGGTCGCCTGGCTGGCGGGCGACGGGTCGGCCACCATCTCCGGTTCACAGATCGCGGTGGACCGGGGGACCGCGAAGTACTGACTCATGACGTACCGATCACCGTCCACCGGACGCCAGGTTCACGCGATCGTATTCGACACCTTTGGCACAGTGGTTGACTGGCGCACCGGGATATCCACCGCTGTGGCGGCATTCGCTCGACGTCACGACCTCGACTTCGATGCGGCCGTGTTCGCCGATGCGTGGCGGGCGCACTATCAACCCGCCATGCAACGCATTCGTGCGGGGGACAGGGAGTTCGTCGACCTCGATACCTTGCACCGAGAGAACCTCGACGAGGTGCTGCAGTCGTACGACGTGGACGTCGCGCGGTTGCCGGCCGACGACCTCGAGGCGTTGGCCCGGTCGTGGCGACTGCTGCCGCCGTGGCCGGATTCCGTTGCCGGGATCGAGGCTCTGAAACCGCATTTCGTCACCGGACCGCTGTCGAATGCCAACACGTCGCTGCTGGTCGACATGGCTCGTCATGGCGGGTTGCCTTGGGACGTGGTGCTCGGTTCCGACGTGTGGCGGGCCTACAAGCCCGATGCGGCCGCCTACCGGGGGCCGGCGCAGCTGCTGAAGCTCGATGTCGGTGAGGTGATGCTGGTGGCTGCGCACAACTCCGATCTGGCCGCCGCCCGCGATGTCGGTCTGGCCACCGGTTTCGTCGCTCGCCCCCTCGAACACGGTGCCGGCCAGACCAAGGATCTTGTCGCCGAAGGTGATTGGGATGTGTCTGCGACCAGCATCACCGAGCTGGCCGATGCCATCGCTGCTGCCGGCGGTCCGTGAAGCGCGTCCTGATCACGGGGATGTCGGGCACCGGTAAGTCGACGTTGCTCGATGAGCTGGGCCGCCGCGGCTACCCGGTCGTCGACACCGACGTCGGCGGCTACATCCACCGGGTGGGGGATGAATACCTGTGGCGGGGACCGCGGATCGAGGAACTGCTGTCCAGAACGTGGCCTGCCGGCGTCGTTTTCGTGCAGGGCACGGTGCGCAATCAGGTCGCGTTCTACCCGCGGTTCGACCACATCGTCTTGCTGAGCGCACCGCAGGAGGTGCTGTTGTCCCGGTTACAAGTGCGGACGGACAACCCGTACGGCAAGACCCCGGCGGAGGTCGCCGAGGTGTTGGACAACCTCACGCATGTCGAACCGCTGCTGCGTGCGGCCGCTTCGCTGGAAATCGTCACCACGTCGCCCGTCGACGAGATCGCCGACGCCGTGCTGGCCCACGTCGGGTGCAACTAATTGCGTCGAGTTCGACGGTAGGGCTGCCGGCAGTGCGGGGTGGCGACCGTGGCGTCGAACTCGGCGCTTGGGTGGGGCGTTTGGGTGGGGCGGCCGAGGCTACGGCCGATGCACAGAGCTGCTGTCAGCCCGGCAACACCAGGACGGGAACGGGACTGTGCCGGATGATCTTTGCGCTGTGCGACCCCAGAAAGACGCCCTTGACGCTGCGCCGTGACGAGGTTCCGACGGCCAGCACCTCGCCCTCCTCCCATTCGACGGCGTCGAGCGCCTGACCCCAGCCGTTGCTGCTGATCACTTCCAGCTCGACGTCGTCGCCGACCACACCATCGATCTTCAACGCGTTCATCATGTCGCGCAGTTGAGTCGCCCACGTGTCCAGCAATGAGTCCTCGGCGTGCAGGCCCACTTCGGGCGGGAACATCGTCCGGCCGCGGATCGCGAAGCCCACCACCCGCATCGAGACATCCAGCTGCGCAGTCAGTTCCGTCATCCGCTCGACCACCTGAACCGACTCGGCGGTGCCCGAATAGGCGCAGGTGATCCTCTTGAGCGCGCCCGACTTCGACTTGCGGTATCCGCGGGGACTGATCGCCACCGGCACAGGTGAGGCGTGCAGCAGCCAGTCGGTGGTCGATCCGAGGACCACCTGGCCCAGCGCGCCGTTGGACGACGACCCGACCACCAGCAATTGAGGTTCGATCTCCTCGACCACATCGAGCAGGCCGTCACCCGCGGTGCGGCTGGCGACGTGCCGGTAGCTGATGTCGAGATCACCCGCGATCGGCTGGAGGTAGTTGCGTGCCTCGGTTGCCGATTCGGTGCCGAGTCTGTCTGCGTACGCGGCGAATTCGGTGTCCACCCGCGCCAGCGACGGTGTCATCCACGGCTTGGGCACCACCGACGCGACGATCAATGACGTCTTGAGTACCTGCGCGGCGGCGACAGCGAGGTTCAGTGGTGCATGGCCGCATTTACCGGCCAGATACCCGACGACGACGGTCACCGCGCGTCCTCGACACCTGGTGCAGCCGTCGCGATCACGCCGTCACCTCCGTCGTTCAGAGCGCTGTGATGCCGGCTCCACAGCAGGTAGAACAGCAGGGCGGCAGCCACCCACAGCCCGAACCACAGCCAGGTGTACCAGTGCAGGCCCGACAGCACGAACAAGCAGGCCGCGATCGAGAGGATGGGCGTCACGGGGTAGAGCGGAACCTTGAACGCGCGGGGCAGATCGGGTTCGCGGCGGCGCAGGATGATCACGCCCAGGCTCACGATGATGAACGCGACCAGGGTGCCGATCGAGACCATGTCGAGCAGGTAGTCGAGCGGCACGAAACCGGCCAGGATGCCCGTGACCACCGCGACGATGATGGTGTTGTTCACCGGTGTCATGGTGCGGGGGTTGACCTTGGCGAACATCGACGGCAGCAGTCCGTCGCGACCCATGGCGAACAGGATTCGGGTCTGCCCGTACATCACCACGAGGGTCACCGAGAAGATCGAGATCACCGCGCCCGCCGCCAGAATGGTGGACGCCCAGGTGCCGCCGGTGATGTGTTCGAGGATGACGGCCAGGCCGGCTTCGGCTTGCTCGTCGGAAGCGAACTCCGATGCCGGCTGGGCTCCCAGGCCGGCGAAGGCGACGAGCACGTAGACCGTGACGACGATGATCAGTGCGCCGATGATGGCCCGCGGCATCGTCTTCTGCGGGTTCTTGACTTCGTCACCCGCGGTGGAGACGGCGTCCAAACCGATGAACGAGAAGAAGATGGTGCTGGCCGCGGCGGTGATGCCTGGCAACCCGGCATCCCAGAATCCGGCGAAGTGGTCGGCGTTGAAGGCGGTGATGGCGATCAGGATGAACATCGCCAGCACGCCCAGTTTGATGATCACCATGATGGTGTTGACCAGTGCGGACTCGCTGGCGCCGCGCACCAGGAGCAGTGCGCACATGACGATCAGGACGATCGAGGGCAGGTTGACGATGCCGGGGTTGGCATCCCACGGCGCGGCAGCCAGCGCCTGGGGGATACTGACCCCGAACAGGTTGTCCAGCAACTTGTTCAGGTATCCGCTCCAGCCGACGGCGACCGCGGAGATGGAGACGCCGTACTCCAACAGCAGGCAGGCTGCCACGCCCATCGCGACGAACTCACCGAGCGTCGTATAGGCATACGAGTACGTCGAACCCGAGACCGGAACTGCGGCGGCCAGTTCGGCATAGCAGATGGCCGACAGGCCCGCGGCGATACCGGCGATCACGAACGAGATGAGGACGGCGGGGCCGGCTTCCGGCACCGCCGCCGACAGCACGAAGAAGATGCCGGTGCCGACGGTGGCCCCGACACCGAACAACGTCAGCTGGAAGGTCCCGATAGTTCGTTTGAGGTGATCGGAGGCGCCGTGTGCGACGGGTGCCCCTACGATGGGGCGACGCCGTAACATCTGCCCGGTCAGACCCACGGTTGGTGAAGACATGGTGCCTCCTGTAGATACCTAATCGACTCTGTTCAGTTGTGTGGTGGCAGCAGCGGCCAGGGTGGCCGCGAATTGGTCTACGGCCCAGTCGATCTCGTCGGCGGTGATCACCAACGGCGGGGCGAAGCGCAGGGTGGCGCCGTGGGTGTCCTTGACCAGGACACCCCGCGCGGCCAGCGCCATACTGAGTTCCTTACCGGTGCCCAGCGCGGGGTCGATGTCGACACCCGCCCACAGCCCGCGTCCCCGTACCTCCAGCACGCCGGCCCCGATCAGACCGCGCAGGCGGGCGTGGAGGTGATCACCGAGTTCGGTCGAGCGGTTCTGGAACTCACCGGTTTCGAGCATCGCCACCACCGTGGCGCCGATGGCGGTGGCCAGTGGATTACCACCGAAGGTGGAGCCGTGCTCGCCGGGATGCAGCACCCCGAGCACGTCGCGGTTGGCGACCACCGCCGAAAGAGGCACGACGCCTCCGCCCAGTGCCTTTCCCAGCAGGTACATGTCGGGCACCACGCCCCAGTGCTCGCACGCGAAGGTGCGGCCCGTGCGGGCCAGACCGGCCTGGATCTCGTCGGCGATCAGGAGCACGTTCGCGCGGGTGCAGATCTCACGTACGCGGGGTAGGTAGTCGTCGGGCGGCACGATGATGCCTGCCTCGCCCTGGATCGGTTCGAGCAGCACGGCCACGGTGTCGTCGTCGATCGCGGCGGCCACCGCGTCGGCGTCACCGAAGGGCACCGCACGGAATCCCGGCGTGAACGGGCCGAAGCCACCGCGGGCCGACTCGTCGGAGCTGAAGCTGACGATGCTGATGGTCCGACCGTGGAAGTTGTTCTCCGCCACCACGATGTTGGCCCGCCCCGGACCGACGCCCTTGACGTCGGTACCCCATTTGCGCGCCACCTTGATACCGCTCTCGACAGCTTCGGCCCCGCTGTTCATCGGTAGCACCATGTCTTTGCCGCACATGTCGGCCAGTGCGGCGCAGAACGGTCCCAGCCGGTCGGAGTGGAAGGCCCGACTGACCAGGGTGACGGCGTCGAGCTGGGCGTGTGCGGTGGCGATGATCTGCGGGTGACGGTGGCCGAAGTTGACCGCGGAGTAGGCGGCCAGGCAGTCGAGGTAACGGCGACCTTCGACGTCGGTGATCCAGACACCCTCCGCGCCGGCCGCCACGACGGGCAGCGGGGAGTAATTGTGCGCGGTGTAGCGGTCCTCCACTGCGATGGCGGCGGACGTGAGATCTGGCTGCGTGGCGGTCACTGTGTCCAGGATGGTCACTGGAACACCTCCAGCGTGCAGCATTTGACGGATCCGCCGCCTTTGAGGAGTTCCGCGAGATCGATGCCGATCGGCTCGAAGCCGGCAGCGCGCAATTGCTCGGCAAATCCGATCGCGGCGGCCGGATGCATGACATGCAGTCCGTCGGAGACCACGTTGAGGCCGAGCACGTAGGCGTCGGCGCTGGCGACCACGATGGCGTCGGGGAACAGCGCCGTCAGCGTGGCCCGCGACTGGTCGGTGAAGGCAGGCGGGTAGTAGGCGATGGTCTTCTCGTCGAGCACCGCCAGCGCCGTATCCAGGTGGTAGAAGCGGGGATCAACCAGATCGAGGGTCACCACGGGCATGCCGGTGATGTCGGCGACCTCGGTGTGCGCGGCCGCGTCGGTACGAAAACCGGTTCCCGCCAGGATCATTGAGCCTACGACCAACAGGTCGCCCTGGCCTTCGTTGAGCGCACTGGTGAACACCGGCTGGTAGCCACGCGCGGCCATCCAGGAGGCGTAGGCGGCGGATTCACCGTCGCGCTGAGGGTATTTGAAGCGTGCGACGATGGCGTGCTCACCGACGATCAGACCGCCGTTGGCGGCGTAGACCATGTCCGGCAGACCCGCAACCGGGTCCACGACGTCGACGGTGTGGCCCAGGCGCAGATAGGTCTGGCGCAGGTTTTCCCATTGGTCCATCGCCAGTCCGGTGTCCACGGGTGTCGACGTATCCATCCACGGATTGATGGCGTATTCGACGGTGTAGTGGGTCGGCGGTGTCATCGCGTAGTGACGGATGGTCATGCGACGGGCGGCCGACGAAACCGGACCGGCGCTCTCGGAGGGATGGCTGGCGACATCGGAGATCGTCATGAAAGTGATCATATTTTCGGCTCTCCGTGCAATCAATCGCCGAATCTTGCGTGTCTATGCTCTGTTTATTGTGTGAGGCTGGTTTTTGTGGCAATTTATTGTGCCCACGACGTGAGGACATCGCATGGACCGGCTGGACGACACCGATGAGCGCATCCTGCGTGAGCTCGCCGATCACGCTCGCGCCACGTTCGCCGAGATCGGGGAGCGGGTGAACCTGTCGGCGCCGGCCGTGAAGCGCAGGGTGGACCGCATGGTCGACAGCGGCGTGATCCGCGGTTTCACCACCGTGATCGACCGCAACGCGTTGGGCTGGGGAACCGAGGCCTACGTGCAGGTGTACTGCCACGGCACCATCGCCCCGGCCGAGCTGCGCCGCGCCTGGGTGGGCATCCCCGAGGTGGTCAGTGCCGCGACCGTGACCGGCACCTCCGATGCGATCCTGCACGTTCTCGCCCGCGATATGCGGCATCTGGAGGCGGCGCTGGAGCGTATCCGGG
>CAMFLL010000233.1 GCA_945957405.1 uncultured Mycolicibacterium sp.
TGGTGCTGTGGATGAAGAAGGCCGCCGCCGGGATGTCCGGGCAGTTGCGGTCCGAGATGTCCGAAGCCCTCGAAGCGGGCGCCCTGGCAGTGGCGACGCTGTCCTTCCTGGCGGTCGGCCGCGAAGGCGTCGAGACGGCGCTGTTCATGGTCGGCTACGCCGAGGCCGAAACCCTGTGGCCGCTGGCCGGTCTCATCATCGGTGTGCTGGCCGCCGCCGCCATCGCCTACGGCATGTACAGGGGCGCGGTGCGCCTGAACCTCGCGAAATTCTTCAAATACACCGGTGTGTTCCTGATCGTCGTCGCGGCCGGAATCCTGTCCTACGGGATCGGCGCCCTGCAGACGGTGGGATGGCTGCCGGGGTTGGCCAACCGTGCGTTCGACATCCAGTCGTGGTTCAACTGGTCGTCGTGGTACGGCGAAGCCCTGCAAGGCATTTTCAACATCACGCCCACGCCGACCGTGCTGCAGTTCGGCGGCTGGCTGGCCTACCTCGTCATCGTGCTCGTGCTTTTCCTGCGCCCGACCAAGAGCGCAAAACCCGCTCCCACGCCTGATCCCGAACCCACCCCAGAAACCGAAAGGTCAACCACGTGAAGCTCATCTCCCCCAAGGCCGCCCAGGCCGGTGTCGCCGCGGCGACGGCCCTGCTGGCCGGCTTGGCGCTGGCTGGGTGCACCGCCAAAGACTCGTCGACCGCCGGCGGCGGCAGTGAGACCTCCGGCGCGCCCGCGGCGGCCAAGGAGGTCACCGTCAACGCCTCCGACGACGCGTGCGAACTGTCAGCCACCGAGGGCAGCACCGGCGCCAACACCTTCATCGTCACCAACAACGGCAACAAGGTCACCGAGTTCTACGTCTACGGCGAGGGCGAGCGGGTGATGGGCGAGGTCGAGAACATCTCTCCCGGGCTCAACCGCAAGCTGATCGTCCAGCTCGCCGAGCCGGGCACCTATCAGACCGCTTGCAAGCCGGGCATGGTCGGCGACGGTATCCGCAACGACTTCAAGGTCACCGGCGACACGGTGCAGATCGACACCGAAGGCAAGTTCAAGGAAGCCGCTGACAACTACAAGCGTTACGTCAACAGCCAGACCGACGCGCTGATCCCGGCCACCCAGCTGTTCGTCGACGCCGTCAAGCGCGGCGACGTCGAGGCGGCCAAGGCGCAGTTCCCGATCGCGCGCACCTACTACGAGCGCATCGAGCCTGTCGCCGAGTCGTTCCCCAACGACCTCGACCCGCGAATCGACCTGCGCGAGGCCGACCTCGAACCCGGCCAGAAGTGGACCGGCTTCCATGCGCTGGAAAAGCAGTTGTGGGTCACCGGCTTGCAGCCCGATGCCAATGCCCTGGCCGATCAGCTGATGGCCGACGTCAAGGAACTCGACAACGGCGTCAAGGCACCCGACTGGACCATCGACTCGACCCAGATCGCCGGCGGCGCCCAGGGCCTGCTCGACGAGGTCGCGTCCAGCAAGATCTCCGGTGAGGAAGACATCTTCAGCCACACCGACCTGTGGGATTTCAACGCCAACGTCCAGGGATCGCAGACCGCGGTCGCCTCGGTGCGTCCCATCCTCGATGAGCGCAACGCCGACCTGGGCAAGCGTGTCGACCAGCGGTTCGCCGATGTCGAGGCGCTTCTGATGAAGCTGCGTGCCGGTGACGGATTCGTGTTGTACGACAAGGTCACCGAGCCTCAGCGCCAGGAACTGTCGCGCGCCATCGACGCGCTGTCCAAGGAAGTAAGCCAGGTGCAAGGTGTCATCGCCCCGCAGTGACTCTTTCCCAGAGTCCAACAACTCGGTAACGCCCACCCCCACACAATCCGGTGAGCCGCGAGCGGGCCTGTCCCGCCGTCGGCTGATCGGGGCGGCGGGGGTGGGCGCCGCCGTTGTGGGGGCAGCCGGCGCGGGTGTCGTCGCCGGGCGGGCGTCGGCGGCCAGCCCGGAACCACATGAGCTGCAGGGACCCGTCGCGTTCCGCGGCCCCCATCAGGCGGGCATCGTCACCGCCGCGCAGGACCGTATGCATTTCGCCACCTTCGACGTCACCACCAGTTCGAAGTCCGACCTGGTGGCCATGCTGGTGCAGTGGACGCAGATGGCCGAACGGATGACCAAGGGGCAGGAGACCGTTCCCGACGGCGCCGTCGGACTCAATCCGTACGCCCCGCCGGACGATACCGGTGAGGCGCTGGGCCTGCCCGCTTCGCAGCTGACCCTCACGATCGGGTTCGGTACGGGGTTCTTCCTCAAGGACGGTAAGGACAGGTTCGGTATCGCCGCCCAGCGTCCCGAACCGCTCAAGGAGCTGCCGAAGTTCCCGAACGAGACGATGGA
This sequence comes from uncultured Mycolicibacterium sp., assembly GCA_945957405.1. Classification (GTDB taxonomy): domain Bacteria; phylum Actinomycetota; class Actinomycetes; order Mycobacteriales; family Mycobacteriaceae; genus Mycobacterium. The sequence goes on from CAMFLL010000233.1 coordinate 2,348, forward strand.
CCCCGCCAAATGCGGTGGCGACATCGTGGTGCAGGCCTGCGCCAACGACCCTCAGGTCGCGGTGCACGCGATCCGCAACCTCGCCCGCGTCGCGTTCGGCACCGCGGCGATCAGGTACTCCCAGCTCGGCTTCGGCCGTACCTCGTCGACCACCCGTGACCAGTCCACACCGCGAAACCTGTTCGGGTTCAAGGACGGTACGAACAATCTCAAAGCCGAGGACACCGGTGCCATCGACCAGTTCGTCTGGGTCGAGAAGGGTGACGGCCCGGAGTGGCTCACCGGCGGCAGCTATCTGGTGTCGCGCCGGATCCGGATGCGCATCGAGAACTGGGACCGCACCACCCTTCTGGAGCAGGAGCGGGTGATCGGGCGCGAAAAGGGCAGCGGCGCACCGATGGGCTTCACCGACGAGTTCGCCGCCCTCGACTTCAAGCTCAAGGACAAGGACGATCAGCCGTTGATCGACGCCGACGCCCACGTCCGCCTGGCTTCCGACCAGAATCTGGGCGGCATCAAGATCCTGCGCCGTGGCTACAACTTCACCGACGGCTCAGACGGTTTCGGTCATCTGGACGCCGGGCTGTTCTTCATCGCCTTCGTGCGGAACCCGGAGACACAGTTCATCCCGATGCAGTTGGCACTGTCCCGCCGCGACCTGCTCAACGAGTACATCACCCACACCGGATCGGGCGTCTTCGCGATACCGCCGGGCCTGCCTGACGGTGACACCGACGCCTACTGGGGTTCAACGCTGTTGGGCTGAAACACCCGAAGCGGTCAGGAGGGTTTGAGTTCGTCCTCGGATAACTCGTCGGGCACCTCCGAGGGCCAGGCGGACCGCCACTCTTCGGCGCTGACCGCGGTCAGCCCGGTGCTGTCGATCTCGCCACGACCCGCGGCGACCGCTTTCTCGGCGGCGCGCACATCATCCATGAACTCCAGAACCTCGGTGCGCAAAAGGTTCTCGGCGTCGATGTCGGGCGACAACGTGATCTCGACCAGCCGCGCCGGGATCAGCTCGACGGGGAGCCCGGCCTGGGTCGCCCGGTTGATCACCTTCTGCGCAAACGCCAACGCAGGCTGACCGGTCGGCACGTCGTCCATGCTCGAGACCCGCGACTCCTTCTCCAGCGCCTTGCGCTCCTCCCACTGCGCCAGCTGCTCTTCCAGCGAGATCGATTCTCCCGCAAGTACTGCGGGAACTCGGTTGCCGAGCTTGCGAACCAGCGCATCGGCCACGTCGTCGATGGTGAACGAATTCTCGGGTGAGTCTTCGGCGATGCGGGCGTGGAAGAGCACCTGCAACAGGACATCTCCGAGTTCGTCACGCAGTTCGTCGGCGTTGCCGCCGCGCACCGCGTCGAACAGTTCGTAGGTTTCCTCGAGCAGGTAGCGCCGCAGCGAGTCATGCGTCTGCTCGCTCTCCCACGGGCCCGACGTGCGGAGTTTGTCCATGATCGCCACGGCGTCCACCAGGCGCTCGCCGATCTGCGGCTCCGGCGCGGCGATCACCTTCTCGCCGGCCTTGATACGCGCCGCGACGGCGGGGTGGGCGGGGTCCGACGACAACAGCGTGGGTGCCGGGCCGGCGTCGTCACCGGTGTGCACGGGCCGTGCGGACGGCAGCGACCACGCCACCTTGACCGGAAGCTCCTCGGTGTATTGCACCTGGCCGCCGAGCAACTCGATGGCCTCCACGGGAACCATCGTGGGACGACGGGGGTCGATCAGAATGACCGTCATCGACCGTGTCCCCTCTTCTCGTCGGCGCCGCCCGTCGACCCGGTAACGGCTGTTATATCAACTTCACCCTGTGGCCTGCCATCCAAAGCCAGCAGAAGGTCGGCGACCATCTGCACCAGTTCGAGGTCACGGATCCGCGGGGCGCCGACCCCGCCGACGCGGGGTATCGGCACCTGCACCGTGGACGTCGTCGCCCGGTAGGACGCACCCGGGTAGACGCGCTTGAGCCGGATCTGCGCGGAATCGGGCAGCGTCAGCGGCGACAGTCGCAACGTCGACGCAGCTCCGGCGGCGCCGGTCGCCGACACCTCGGTGACCCCGTAGGTGCGGCACAGCAACCGTAACCGGGCCACGGCCACCAGGCGCAACGCGGTCTCGGGCAGCGGTCCGTACCGGTCGACGAGTTCCTCGACCACCGAACCGACCGCGGCCTCATCCTGCGCCGCGGCGAGCCTGCGGTACCCCTCGAGCCGGAGGCGGTCACTGCCGATGTAGTCCGGCGGCAGGTGTGCGTCGACCGGCAGATCGATCCGCACGTCCTTGGGTTCGGTTGGGCCCGTGACGGTTTGACCGTCGGCAGCGGCACGGTAGGCCTCCACGGCCTCACCGACCAGGCGCACGTAGAGATCGAAACCCACACCGGCGACGTGCCCCGACTGCTCGGCACCCAGCACGTTGCCCGCCCCGCGGATCTCGAGGTCCTTCATCGCGACGGCCATCCCTGCGCCCAGGTCGTTGTTCTGCGCGATGGTGGCCAGCCGGTCGTAGGCGGTCTCGGTGAGCGGCACCTCCGGCGGATACAGGAAGTAGGCGTAGCCGCGCTCGCGGCTACGGCCGACGCGGCCACGCAGCTGGTGCAGCTGCGACAACCCGAAGGTGTCGGCCCGTTCGACGATCAGCGTGTTGGCATTCGAGATGTCCAGCCCGGTCTCGACGATGGTGGTGCAGACCAGGATGTCGTACTCGCGGTTCCAGAAGCCCTCGACGGTCTTCTCCAAAAGCTCCTCGGGCATCTGCCCGTGCGCGACGACGACCCGGGCCTCGGGCACCATCTGCTGCACCCGCGCCGCGGCCTGGTCGATGGTCCGCACGCGGTTGTGGATGTAGAACGCCTGCCCGTCGCGCAGCAGCTCGCGGCGCAGTGCGGCGGCGACCTGCTTGTCGTCATGCGGCCCGACGTAGGTCAGCACCGGGAACCGCTCCTCGGGCGGCGTCAGGATGGTCGACATCTCCCGGATGCCCGCCAGACTCATCTCCAGGGTGCGCGGAATCGGGGTGGCACTCATGGTCAGAACGTCGACGTGGGTGCGCAGGCTCTTGATGTGTTCCTTGTGCTCGACGCCGAAGCGCTGCTCCTCGTCGACGACGACGAGGCCGAGATCCTTCCACCGCACCGCGGTCTGCAGCAGCCGGTGCGTGCCGATCACGATGTCCACCGAACCGTCGGCCATCCCGTCGATCACTGCCCTGGATTCGGCGCCGTCGGTGAACCGTGACAGGCCCTTGACGGTGACCGGGAAGCCGGCCATACGTTCGGAGAACGTCTGCAGATGCTGATCGGCCAGCAGCGTCGTGGGCACCAGGACCGCGACCTGCTTACCGTCCTGCACGGCCTTGAAGGCCGCCCGCACGGCGATCTCGGTCTTGCCGTAACCCACGTCGCCACAGATCACCCGGTCCATCGGGACCGGTTTCTCCATGTCGGACTTGACCTCGATGATGGCCGTCAGCTGGTCGACGGTCTCGGTGAACCCGAACGCGTCCTCCATCTCGGCCTGCCACGGCGTGTCGGCGCCGAAGGCGTAACCCGGTGCAGCCTGCCGTTTGGCGTACAACGCCACCAGTTCGGTGGCGATCTCGCGAACCGCCTTGCGCGCCTTGGTTTTCGTGTTGGTCCAGTCACTGCCCCCGAGCCGGCTGAGGCTGGGGGCCTGACCACCGACGTACCGGGACAGCTGATCGAGGGAGTCCATCGGCACGTACAGCCGGTCGGACCCGCCGCCACGCTTGGCGGATGCGTACTCGAGCACCAGGTACTCGCGCCGCGCGCCGCCGATGGTGCGCTCGGTCATCTCGACGAACTTGCCGATGCCGTGCTGGTCGTGTACCACCAGATCACCGGCCGTCAGGGCCAGCGGGTCAACGGTGTTGCGCCGCTTGGCCGCAAGACGTTTGCCTTCGGTGGCGGTGACCCGGTTACCGGTCAGATCGGTCTCGGTGATGACGACCAGCTGCGCACCGGAGATCACCACACCGTTGTGCAGCGGACCCTTGAGCACACCGACCACACCGGGCTTGAGCTGTTCGCCCTCTTCCAACATCGTTGCGGGCGTTTCGGATTCGGCCAGCTGCTCGACCACCCGATGCGCGGTACCGGTACCGGGTGTGACGATGGCGCCGTAGCCGCCGGTGGACACATGCGCGCGCAGCATCGCGAAGATCTCGGTGATCGAGTCCTGAGAGCCGCGCGCCGACGGCGCCGGCCGGATGTCGAGCTCGACGGCCGATTCGTCGGGCAGCTGGCTCAGTGTCCACCACGGGTGCCCGCCGGCACGCGCACCGGCCCGGATCTCTTCGAGCTCGCGGAAACCCGAACCACCGAGCTGCTCGACATCGATGGGGGCGTCGCCACCGATCGCCGCGACCGACCAGGACGCCTCGAGGAACTCGCGGCCCGTCTTGATCAGATCGGCGGCCCGCGTGCGTACCTTCTCCGGATCGCAGACCAGCAGCGGTGTGCCCGGTGCGAGCTGGTCGGTGAGCAACGCGGGTTCGTCGGGGCGCAGCACCGGCTGCAGCGCCTCCATCCCGTCGACGGGGATGCCCTCGGCGATCTTGGCCAGCATGTCGCCGAGGCTGCCGGCCACGGTGTTGTCGGTCTGCGGTCGGGAATCGGCCAACTGCGCGGCCCGCTGCTTCACGTCGTCGGTGAGCAACAGCTCGCGGCACGGGACGGCGATCACGTGCTCGACCGGGATCTCGGTGATCGAACGCTGGTCGGCCACCGCGAACATCCGCATCTCGGTGACCTCGTCACCCCAGAACTCGACGCGGACGGGATGTTCGGCGGTCGGCGTGAAGATGTCGAGGATGCCACCGCGCACGGCGAACTCGCCGCGCTTGCCCACCATGTCCACCCGGGTGTACGCGAGGTCGACCAACCGGGCGATCGTGTCGTCGAAGCCCACCTCGTCGCCGACGGTAAGCGCCACCGGTTCGATCGCGGACAGGTCCGGCGTCATCGGCTGCAGCAGGGACCGCGCGGTGGTGACCACCACGCGCAGCGGCGGACCCAACCGGACGTCATCGGGGTGGGCCAGCCGGCGCAACAGCATCATGCGGGCACCGACGGTTTCCACCCCGGGGGACAACCGCTCGTGCGGCAGGGTTTCCCACGACGGGAACAACGCCGCCGCAGGTCCGAACACCCCGCGCAGTTCGGCGGTCAGGTCGTCGGCCTCGCGACCGGTGGCGGTGACCACCAGCAGCGGGCTCTGCCTGGCGAGCGCGGCGGCCACGAACACCTGGGCGCTGGCGGGACCCACCAGCCTGATGTCATCGGACTTGTCGGCGGCGGCGGCCGCCAGATCAGCCAAGGTGGGAGCGCTCAGCGCCAACTCGACGAGCCCCGCGATCGGGGTATGGACATGGGTGTGCCCCGGTGCGGTCATGATGACCCCAGTCTACGGTCCGCGGCGCGGTGACGTCGCTCACGTACGGGCGACCAAATCACCGCCGGGGTCGCGGGTTTGCCGACATCAGCGCCCTGCGCGCCGTCAGGCGACGCATTTCGTCAAGATCGCCCCGATGGCTGTCAAGAGACTGTCAAGGCCTGTCCGCGCTGCCAGTCGCGCGAGGCACTCTCGAATCATGACCCTGCTCGACATCCTTCCCTCGCTGCGCAACGGCTCACACCCGCGGCTCGACCCGGCCATCTGGCCCCGGACGACACACGTCGACGAGGCCGGCCGGATCACGGTCGGCGGCGTCGCCTTGGCCGATATCGCCGACCAGTACGGCACCCCGGCCTATGTGATCGACGAGGCCGACTTCCGCGGCCGGATCCGCACCTACCGCAAGACGTTGCCCGAATCGGCCATGAACTACGCCGGCAAGGCGTTGCTGACCACGGGTATCGCGGGCTGGGTTGCGCAGGAGGGGCTGGGCGTCGACGTCTGCTCACCCGGCGAGTTGGCGACGGCAATCGCCGGCCTGATCGACCCGGCCCGGATCATCGTGCACGGCTTCGCCAAGACCTACGACGATCTGCGGATCGCGCTGGCCGCCGGAGTCGGACGCGTCGTCGTGGATTCCCCGCTCGAGATCACCTACCTCGCGAACCTCGCGCGTCGGCCGCAGAGCGTGCTGGTGCGGGTCACCCCCGATCTCGACATCCACGGCCATCCCGCGGTCACCACCGGCGTCGACGACCAGAAGTTCGGGCTGACGCTGTCCGGTGATCAGGCCATGGACGCCGTGCGCCGGATCCTGACCGAACCGCAGCTGAGGCTGGTGGGGCTGCATTGCCACCTGGGCTCGCAGATCACCGACCCGGCGCTGTTCGGCGAGGCGATCCACCGCCTGATCGCGGCCATGGCCGATGTCCGGTCCCGGCACGGGGTGCTGCTCGGCGAGCTCAACATCGGTGGCGGTCACGGCGTGCCGTATGTCGTGGGTGATGCCGAGCTCGATCTCTCGGCGTTCGCCGCGACCGTCGACGACGCGCTGGACCTGGCCTGCGCCGCCGAACGGTTTCCGCGACCCCGGCTCGCGATCGAACCGGGCCGGGCCATCGCCGCGCGCGCCGGCGTGACGTTGTACCGCGTGAGCGACGTCAAGAAACGACCCGGCGGCCGCACGTTCATCGCGGTCGACGGCGGCATGAGCGACAACCCGCGGGTCGCACTGTACGGCGCCCGCTACACCGTGGCGGTCGCCAACCGGCACGCGGCGGGACCGTCGATCGTGGCCACGGTCGCGGGCCGGCACTGCGAGGCCGGTGATGTGATCGCTCGCGACGTCGAGGTGCCCGCCGACATCCATGCCGGCGACCTGCTGGCCGTGGCGTGCACGGGCGCCTATCACCACAGCATGGCGTCGACGTACAACATGGTGGGCCGTCCGCCGCTGATCTCGGTGCGCGACAGCCGACTACACGCTCTGGTCCGCCGTGAGACCACTGCCGATCTGCTGGCCAGGGATCGCGGTTGACCAGTGGCGCCCCCCTGATCGCCGAGACTGCGGTGACTGCGAGGAATACGCCGAAATCACGCAGTCACCGCAGTCTCGGCGATCACTGGTCCTGCAGTTGCGGGTCGGCCTCGAGGTGTGTGAGCCCGTTCCACATCAGGTTGACCAGATGCGCGGCCACGACTTCCTTCTTCGGTTCGCGGGTGTCCAGCCACCACTGCGCGGTCATCGACACCGAGCCGACGAGGGCCTGGGCGTACAGCGGCGCCAGATCCGGATCAAGGCCGCGGCGCGCGAAATCGCCGGCGAGGATCGAACTGACCTGGTTGACGGCATCGTTGAGCAGGCTGGAATAGGTGCCCGACGAGATCGACGCAGGCGAATCCCTGATCATGATCCGGAAGCCGTCCGTGTGTTCTTCGACGTAGGTCAGCAGCGCCAGCGCGACGCGCTCGACCCGCACCCGGGACCTGTTGTTGGTCAACGACGACGTGATGCCGTCGAGCAATGCCGACATCTCGCGGTCCACGACCACGGCGTAGAGGCCTTCCTTACCGCCGAAGTGCTCATAGACGACGGGTTTGGAGACGTTGGCACGCTGCGCGATCTCCTCGATGGAGGTGGCGTCGTAACCACGCTCGGCGAACAACGAGCGGGCGATGTCGATGAGCTGATGACGGCGTTCGGTCCCGGTCATCCGCGCCCGCGGCGCGCGCGCGTCCCGGTCGGGCACTTTGTCGGGGCCTGGCACGGATACCAGCGTATAGACTCCCGTGCGGCATCAGTCCGTCGTGGTGTAATCGGCAGCACCTCTGATTTTGGTTCAGATAGTTCAGGTTCGAGTCCTGGCGACGGAGCGCTTCATCGCCGTGAACTGAGGGTTATGACTACAAACACCGACTCCGCTGTCCTGGTGATGGCCGCGGGGGCCGGCACCCGGATGCGGTCCGACATCCCCAAGGTCCTGCACACCGTGGCCGGGCGCAGCATGCTGTCCCACGCGCTGCACACCGTGGCAAAGCTGGGACCGCATCGTCTGGTCGTGGTGCTGGGTCACGAACGTGACCGCATCGTCCCGGCCGTCGAGGCACTGGCCGAACAATTGGGCCGGCCGATCGACATCGCGGTGCAGGAGCAGCAGCTGGGCACCGGGCACGCCGTCAGGTGCGGCCTCGACGCACTACCCGACGATTTCACCGGCAGCCTCATCGTGACGTCGGGTGACGTTCCGCTGCTGGACACCGACACGCTGGCCGAACTCGGCGAGGCACACCGCAACGACCGGGCCGCGGCGACGGTGTTGACCACGACGCTGCCCGACGCCACCGGCTACGGGCGTGTGCTGCGCACGCAGGACGGCGAGGTGATCGCCATCGTCGAGGAGGCCGACGCCACGCCGCAGCAGCGCGCCATCCGTGAGGTCAACGCCGGCGTGTACGCGTTCGACATTGCCGAGCTGCGATCAGCGCTGGGCGATCTGTCCACCGACAACGCCCAGCACGAGCTGTACCTGACCGAGGTCGTCGCGATCATCCGCCGCAAGGGCAGGCTGGTGCACGCCAAACACGTCGCGGACACCATGCTGGTGGCCGGCGTCAACGACCGCGTGCAGCTGTCGGCGATCGGCACCGAACTCAACCGGCGCCTCGTCGCGGCCCATCAACGTACGGGCGTCACCATCATCGACCCGGCGACCACCTGGATCGACGTCGACGTGACGATCGGCCGTGACACCGTCGTCCACCCGGGCACACAGCTGCTCGGCCGGACCTCGGTCGGCGGCCACTGCACGGTCGGCCCCGACACCACGCTGACCGACGTCACGATCGGGGACGGCGCATCGGTGGTGCGCACCCACGGCAGCCAGTCGTCGATCGGACCCGGTGCCAACGTCGGTCCGTTCACCTACCTGCGGCCGGGCACCCGATTGGGCGCCGACGGTAAGCTCGGCGCGTTCGTCGAGGTCAAGAACGCCGTGGTCGGGGCGGGTACCAAGGTGCCGCACCTGACCTACGTCGGGGATGCCGATATCGGCGAGCACAGCAACATCGGCGCATCCAGCGTGTTCGTCAACTACGACGGCGAGACCAAACGCCGCACCACCATCGGCTCCCATGTGCGCACCGGGTCGGACACCATGTTCGTCGCGCCGGTGACCGTGGGTGACGGCGCCTACACCGGCGCAGGCACGGTGCTGCGCAACGACGTGCCGCCCGGCGCGCTGGCCGTCTCGGCCGGTCTGCAGCGCAACATCGAAGGCTGGGTCGAGCGCAAACGACCCGGCAGTGCCGCCGCGGAGGCCGCCCGCAAAGCCCGCGAGGGCGATGCGGACGACACCGGGCGGGAGTGATCGGACGTGTGTTGTTGGCTTTCCGGTAACCCAGCGACGCATCGACGGAATCGCTACGTACGATTGGCCCGGCGGCCGGTACCGTGTGGCCCCGATATCGATCCCCGACGGCGAGGGCAGCCCAAGTGAGCCACGACTGGACCGACAACCGCAAAAGCCTGATGCTCTTCTCGGGTCGCGCGCACCCCGAGCTCGCCGACCAGGTGGCCAAGGAGCTCGGTATCGAGGTGACCGCGCAGACCGCGCGTGACTTCGCCAACGGCGAGATCTTCGTCCGCTTCGACGAGTCCGTGCGCGGCAGCGACGCCTTCGTCCTGCAGAGCCACCCCGCGCCGCTGAACCAGTGGCTCATGGAACAGCTCATCATGATCGACGCGCTCAAACGCGGCAGCGCCAAGCGCATCACGGCAATCCTGCCGTTCTATCCCTACGCCCGGCAGGACAAGAAGCACCGCGGCCGCGAACCCATCTCGGCTCGACTGGTCGCCGACCTGTACAAGACGGCGGGCGCCGACCGCATCGTCTCGGT
>CAMFLL010000234.1 GCA_945957405.1 uncultured Mycolicibacterium sp.
GCCCAACGACATCGAGATGATGTCGCAGTGATTGGCCACGGCCCAGTTGATGCCGGCCAGGATGCCGGCGTCGGCCCCGCGTCCGGCATTGCTCAGCACCTTGCCCGCGAAGATCTCGGCGCCGTAGGCCACCCCGTACCGGCGGGTCCCGGCGGGCGCATTCGACCCACACGATGTTCCGATACAGTGTGTCCCGTGGCCGTTGCCGTCCTTGACGGCCTCGCCGATGATGAACGACTTGGTGGTGACGGCGCGACCGGAAAAGTCGGGATGGCTGGTGTCGAAACCGGTGTCCAGCACCGCGATTCGGATACCGTGCCCGGACTTCGTGGACGTGTTCACTCGGGTCGCCTGCAGGCCCCAGGTGTAGGCGTCGGTATCGGCGAGGGCCGGCATCACGGCCACCGCCGCCACGCCGTTGGAGGCGTGCAGCCGGCCGGCGAGGTCGGCGACACCGTCGGAGTAGCCGCGGGTGTAATCGGCGGTGACGGTGAGGGCATGGTGGATGAGTTCGGGTTCGACGGCGATCACATCGTCACTGTCGGCCACCGCCACCGACAGGGCCGACCGCTGTTCCGGGTCGGCCGAGACCACGGCGACACCGATTTCGTCGAACACGATGGCGTCGGCCTGCGCGGCGGCTTCGGAGGTCACGGCATGGTCTTCGAAATCGCTGCTGCGCAACACATTCGAGAACCCACCGATCGAGTTCAGGGTGCGGGCATGGTTCGAGCGGGCCCTACGCTCGGCCAGGACCACCACCTGGCGGCCGGTGTACAACTCCCCATCGGGTACGGGTGTGGTCATGATCAATCACTCTCTTTCTCGGTTCGACACGACATCGGCGGTCACGACGACACTCCCCCCGCGCCCGCATGGCAGTCCCATGGTCATGCCGCCCCGCCCTGGATGCGCGCGTAGTGCGCTACCTGACCGGGTGTGAACCCTTGACGTTTCGTAACAACGTTACGTAACGTCGATTCGAAACGACGAGGTTCGAGAATCGAGGAATTCATGAGCGGTCCGGTCACCTATCGCCACGACGAATCCATCGCGGTCATCACCCTCGATGACGGTAAGGCCAATGTGCTGGGACTCGGCATGCAGCAGGCCATCAACGAGGCACTCGACAACGCCGACCGCGATGACGTCGGCGCAGTGGTGATCGCAGGCAACCAGAAGGTGTTCAGCGGCGGGTTCGACCTCAAGGTGTTCCAGTCCGGTGACGTCGATGCGTCGATCGCGATGCTCAAGGGCGGCTTCGAGTTGTCGCACCGGCTGCTGTCGTACCCCAAGCCGGTGGTGATGGCCTGCACCGGGCACGCCATCGCCATGGGTTCGTTCCTGCTGTGTAGTGGTGATCATCGAATTGCCGCGCCGGGCTACAACATCCAGGCCAACGAGGTCTCGATCGGCATGGTGATGCCGTATGCCGCCCTCGAAGTCGTCAAGCTACGGCTGACGCGCTCCGCCTACCAGCAGGCGGTGGGTTTGTCCAAGGTGTACTTCGGCGAGGCCGCGCTGGCGGCCGGCTGGATCGACGAGATCGTGTTGCCCGACGCCGTGCTCGAACGGGCCGAGGAAGCCGCCCACGAGTACGCCAAGCTGCACAAGGGGGCGCACGCCGCGTCCAAACTGCGCGCCCGCGCCGAGACACTCGATGCGATCCGCGCCGGGATCGACAACATGGCGGCGGAATTCGGGCTCAAGTAGCCCCGACGGATACGCCATGCCCAGGGTCAAACAGCGCACCCCGGAACTGCGTGACCGGGTGCTGTCCGTCGCGGTCGACGTGCTCAGCCAGGACGGCCTGACCGGGTTCACCACCCGGCGGGTCGCCGAACGGGCCGGCACGTCACTGCCCGCGGTCTACGAATTGTTCACCGACAAGGACGGACTGGTCCGCGCGGTGTACTTCGAGGGCTTCCGGCGACTGGGCCGAGCCCTGCTCGCGGTGCCCGAGACCGACTGCCCATTGGCCGATCTCGAGCGAACCATCCCGGTCTTCCGGCAGTTCTGCCTGGACTACCCCGCGCTGGCCCGGGTGATGTTCTCCCGGCCGTTCCAGGACTTCGACGCCACCGCGGCCGAGCATGATCATGGCCCCACCGTGCGGGAGGTTCTGATCGGCCGTGTCCACCGGTGCGTCGACGAGCGGCTGCTGACCGGCGATCCCACCGATATCGCGCATGCGCTGCTCGGGCTGGCGCAGGGGTTGGCCGTGCAGGAGGGCGGGCGGTGGCTGGGCCAGTCGCAGGCGGCGCGGGACCGCCGTTGGGTCGTGGGTGTGCAGGCGCTGCTGCGCGGTTTTGCCGGGGAGTCACGATGAGCAATCTCGAACCCGAGCCGGCCGAATTCGATTGCGCTGCCGGGCCCGCCGCGCGGATCGAGATCCTCACCCCACGTGATGTTCCGCTCGGCGGACCACGCGCCATGCGGGTCCAGCGCACACTGCCGCAGCGACAGCGCTCGCTGATCGGAGCCTGGTGCTTCGCCGACCACTACGGTCCCGAAGACGTCGGCGTGCGACCCGGAATGGACGTACCGCCACATCCACACACCGGTCTGGCGACCGTCAGCTGGCTCTTCGACGGCCAGATCGAGCACCGCGATTCCGCCGGGGTGCACGCCATGGTCAACCCCGGTGAGCTGAACCTGATGACGGCGGGGGCCGGCATCTGCCATTCCGAGGTGTCGACGTCCGCCACCACGACGCTGCACGGCGTCCAGTTGTGGGTCGCGCTGCCGGAGTCGGCGCGCCACGGCGCCAGGGCCTTCGACCACTACGCACCGGAACCGATCCCGCTGGCCGCAGGCACTCTCCGGGTGTTTCTCGGATCGTTGGGCGGGGCCAGCTCACCGGTGCGGACACACACACCGCTACTCGGCGCACAGCTCGACCTGCCTGCGGGCAGCAGCGCCGAACTGGCGGTCGATCCGACGTTCGAGCACGGCGTGCTCGTCGACGAGGGCGACGTGCACATCGTCGAACAGACCGTCCGACGTCACGAACTGGCCTATCAGGGCACGGGGTACACCACGCTGCGTGTCCACAACATCGGTCCGGGACCCGCCCGCGCGGTGCTGCTGGGCGGGCCGCCGTTTGCCGAAGAGCTGTTGATGTGGTGGAACTTCGTCGGCCGCACGCATGACGAGATCGCCGAATACCGTTCGCAGTGGCAGGCCGAATCCGATCGGTTCGGCGGGGTATCCGGGTACACGGGTTCGCTGCGGCGCATCCCGGCGCCGCCGATTCCCGCGACGCGACTGCGGCCGCATCGTCCCCCGATGTCGAAGGAGACCCCATGACCCTCACCGACAAGACCGGCGCCGCGGCCACGGTGGGCCGCACACCGGATGCGTTCACCATCGCGGTCGACGGCAGCCAGGTCGGGCTGGCGGCATTCGCCGAACGGGATGGGCATCGCGTCTTCTTCCACACCGAGGTCGACAGCGCGTTCGAGGGACGTGGGCTCGCCACGCTGCTGATCGGGGAGGCGCTGAAGATCACCCGTGGCGATGGCCTGCGCATCGTCGCGGTGTGCCCGATGGTCGCTGCCTATGTGCGCAAGCACGAGGAATTCGACGACATCGTCGACGACGCGACACCGGAGATATTGCGCTCGTTACCGCGGGCATAGGCGGGCATAGGACAGCCGAGCGCTCAGCCTGGTACGGATTTTCGCTGGAAACCCGTACCTCGCTGAGCGCTCGCCGACCCGATTCTCAGGCCGCGTGGGTGTGGCCCGGGTGCTCCGCCAGCCACCGCCGCTCGACCCGCTTGACCCGCTGGTGTTCCAGTGTGATCAGCAGTGCACCCGCCGTCACCAGCGCACCGGCGATGAGGCCGAGGATCAACGACAGCATGCTGTTGCCGTACGCGGTCGCCGCCACGGTGCCCGCGATCAGGACGGTGCCCAGCCCGATGAGGATCAGGCCGGGTAGCCACAGCGTGTCGATGAAGGACTCACCGGCATGCGGTTGGGTGGTGCGCACATGGTCCACCGGGTCGTGATGCGCGCCTTTCATCGCATCTCCCTCCGTTGCAGAGATATCCCCAGGATACCCCTACTGTGAGCCGCGTCACACTTCTGTAATCCCTACAGTGCGCTGCCCTTGACCCACTGGTCCCACGGCACGGTCCAGTCCCCGTTCTGCCAGAGCGCGAGGGGCTTTCCGCCGGTGTTGCGGACCTCGACGACATCACCGGGTACCGAGAAGTCGTAGAACCAGGCCGCGTTCTCACCGTTGAGGTTGAGGCAGCCGTGGGAGGTGTCGGTGTTGCCCTGCGCCCAGACGGTGCTGTTGAGCTGATGCAGGTAGATGCCGTCGGTACTGATCCTGGTGGCGTAGGGAATGGTCTCCTTGTAACCCAGCCTGCTGTTGACGGGCAGTCCGAAGGTCGAGGAATCCATCACCACCGGGTTGGCCTTGTCCATCACCGTGTAGACGCCGGGCGGCGTCCAGAAGCTCAACGTGGTGTCGCCGATGGTCTCCGTTCCGCCCATCCCCATCGAGGTCGGCATAGTGCGGACCAGCTTGCCGTTGTCGTAGACGCTGACCTGTTTGGTGTTGTCGTCGGCGACGGAGACGTGCGAGTCACCGATCTTGAACGACACCTTCTCGTCGTCCTCGCCGTACAGGCCACCACCGAGCGGCACACCGTAGATGTCGGCCGACACTGTGACGGAAGTGCCTGGCGCGTAGTACTTCTCGGGTCGCCAGTGGGCATTCTGGTCGTCCACCCAGTTCCACGAGCCGGCGACCGGCGGGTTCGTGGTGACCTTCATGTTGCGTTGCGCGCTGGCCTTGTCGGTGATGGGCTCGTCGAAGTGGGCGACCACCACCGTGCCGACGCCGTAGGTGCCGCCGTCGGCCAGCAGGTTGCCGCCCGGCGTGTTCCAGTAGAGATCGGTCTGATTGCTCGGGGTCAGTGTCGTGAAGCTGGAGGTCTGCCGCGCCGGCATCCCGCCAGGGCCGCGGCTGGCAATCGTCATCGTGTAGCGGTGCCCGTATCCGAGCTGCTCGGTGGGGTGCCAGGCCCGGTTGTCGGGCGTGATGACACCGGGAATGCGCTTACCGTTTTCGTTGACCATGCTGACGTCGGTCAGCGTGCCCTTGGCGGCGATGATCACCACCCGCCCGCCCGGGTTCACATCCTTCGCGCCACCCGCAGGCGCGATCGACAACGCCGCAGGCTCCGGACCGGTGGGGAGCGACACCGCCAGGCCCGGCGCTGCCGCCATCGCGCGGCAGTTGTCCACGCACTCGTCGGTGTTTGTCACCACCATTCCGCCCAGGACGGCAAGAGCCGCGAACACTGCGGCCAGGCAGGCACCACGGACACGGCGAGTAGACGTCAACTCTTCTCCAAATGGGTCGGCACGGGCCGGGATGATCGGGCTCAGCGATCGGTCGCTTCATCGTAGACGGCCGCGCCCCCTGCCGTCGCCTGACCATCGGGCCGTGTCGGACCCTCCGCAGGGCACCATCGGTGACACTTTGAGGCATAGTGTCAACCCATGGTGGACCGGGTTGCCGCCGTGGCGGTGCTCGGCGGTGCACACCCTCGGTCGGCCCGGACTCCGGGTGCAGTGGTGCCATCGATCTGGCGCGCCGGTTCGCACCGGTGCTGTCGGGGTTTCGCCGGCCCATTGCGGGCGTCGTCGCGGGCCTGTTGTTCCCGATCCTGCCGCCGGGGCACGCGATGTCTCAGGCTGGCCGACGTCAAGCTGCCGGTGCGCTGGTGGCACGGTGATGCCGACTCGATCATCTCCTTCGACGACGCGGCCCGGGCCGCCGAACGGATGCCGGACGCCGATCTGGTGTTGATGCCCGACGAGAGTCATCTCGGTCGTTCGCCGCCGCAGACGAGGTGCTCACGTTCTTGCGGCAGTTCCTCTAGTGTGCCGTCTTCACCAACACCGACCGCGTGTAGAGCAGCTGAAAACCGCTGCGCTGCACGTTTTTCTGGGACATGGACCCGGGCGCAGTCGTGACGACCGCGATATCACAACCCGCACCGGCGGCATCACGAAGCCGAGTGGCCAGCAGCGCGGCCTGTATTCCGCGTCGGCGGTAGCCGGGCAGGGTCGCCGCACCGGTCAACTGCGCCACGCCCTCGGTGTAACGGATGCTGCCGCCGCCGGCGACGGCGCCGTCGCAGATCGCCACATATGCTGTTGCCCCGGCATTTTCGAAGTCACGCTGAGCGCGTTCGACGACGTCCCGGGGGAACTCCTCATGCGTCGGCACACCCTCGCCGTCGGGATGCGCGAAACCGTCGACCACCACCTGCACCCAGGCATCCCGCTCTCCCGCCCTGGCCGGCCGGACCTCGATACCGGTCGGCGCCGGGGGTGGCTCGCCGCCTACAAACGCGCGTCCGAGGACATTCTCAAATCCCACCAACAGGTAGCCGCGGCCGGAGAGCACGTCGATGACATCGGGGTCGGCCAGATTGCACAATTCCACCGCGACGGGCACCCCGGCGTCGGCGAAGGCCCGCTCGATCACCTCCATCGTCGCGGCCGCAGGTGCGCCGCCGAAACCAAGGCCGACCACTTTGTTCATCGGTGAACCCGGTTCGGCCATGCACGCCAGGCCGCCGGCCACCGGCAGCGCCAGCCCCGCGGCGCCTCGGCCCTGCGCGGCGGCGGTGGCGGCCTCGATCAGCTGCGCCTCTGCTGACTCGATTCGCGCCGCGAGTTCCGTGCCGCAGAACAGCGAAGTCCTTTCCATGGCGGCCATTCTGCCGTGATGATGGAGCCATGAGCACTCGATTTGTGGTCCGACGCAACGACCTGCACCACACCAGCTGGGTGGATGAGCCGTCGACCGATCTGACCGACGGTGCCGTGCGGTTCCGGGTCGACACCTTCGCGCTGACGTCCAACAACATCACCTACGCCGCGTTCGGTGACGCGCTGGGCTACTGGAACTTCTACCCGACCGGCGACCCGGCCACCGGCACCGTCCCGGTCTGGGGATTCGCCGACGTCAGCGAGACACGTTGCGCGGGACTCGAAGTCGGTGAACGGTTCTATGGCTACTGGCCGATCGCCGATGAGGTGACCTTGCACCCCGCCGTGGTGAACCCGAGCGGATTCATCGAGGGCGGGCAGCACCGGTCGACGTTGAGCCCGGTGTACAACACCTACGTGCGCTGCAGTGCCGATCCGGGCTACACGGTCGAGCTCGAGGCCCAGCAGGCGCTTCTGCGCCCGTTGTTCGGCACCGCGTTCATGCTCGACGATTTTCTCGCCGACAATGACTTCGTCGGCGCTTCGACCGTGGTGGCCTCCAGTGCGTCGAGCAAGACCGCATACGCCACGGCCTACTGTCTGGCTCGTCGCGGCGACGCGCGGGTCATCGGGCTGACGTCGGAGGCCAACGCGGAGTTCACCCGCTCGTTGGGGTGTTATGACGACGTCCTGACCTACGACGACATTCCCGCACTCTCGAAGGACCCGTCGCTCTACGTCGACTTCAGCGGCAGCTCAGCGGTGCGCACCGCCGTCCACGAGCGGCTCGGCGCTGCCCTGCGATACAGCTGCGCCGTGGGGGCCACCCATTGGGACACCCTCGGCAGCCAGACCGCGCCGGGTCCCGACCCGGTGCTCTTCTTCGTGCCGGATCACATCGTGAAGCGCTCGGCGGACTGGGGCGCAGACGGCCTGCGGCAACGGCTCGGCGCTGCCTGGCTGGAGTTCATGGAGCCGGTCACCCGCGCCGAAAACCCTTGGCTCACCGTCGTGCGAGGGGCAGGCCACACCGCCGTCGAAGATCGGTATGGCGCGCTGCTGGCCGGCACGGCACCGGCTCGCGAGGGGTTCGTCCTGACCGTGTGAGCGCTGCGGCGCGCTGCGCGCCGCGACGCCACCGCGCCACCCCACACCGCCGAATATGAAGCCACCGCGGAAAACCGGTGTCACGCCGCCCCAGCGGAGACGAAGACCCGGCAGTGCCTAGTTGCCCTTCCGGGCACATGGCAGACACCTGGTGCACCTGAGTCCGATATCGCGGTCCGTATAATGACCGAAGGCGATTGTGCGCGTTCGCCTGACATCGAACAACGAAGAGGTTGCCCGTCGCATGCCCGCCAAGAACTCCTCGAGCCGTTCGGAGCCCACGCGCATGGCACTTGTGGACGCGGCCCTGCAGGTCATCACGGAGACCGGCGTCAAGAGCGTGACCCACCGCAAGGTGTGTGCTGCCGCCAACCTGTCGCTCGGATCGGTCAACTATCATTACGCCGATCTGAACGGCCTACTGCTGGATGCATTCTCGTGCTACGTCGACAGAGTCTCGGCGAGGTACGAGGACAGCTTCTCGGTCGCCCACAGCGATGACGACCTCGCCGATGCCGTGCTCCGCCTCATCGATGCGTTGTCCGGGGACACCGAGAGCGCGATCTTGATGTGGGAGTTGTACGCCGAAGGCGGCCGCGACAGGACGTACCGTCGCCTGGTACGCAAGTGGTCCAAACGGGCCAAGTCCGGCGTGGAACGATTCTGTACGCCGAGCACCGCGACGGCGCTCGAGGCCATGTGGGATGGCGCGGTCATGCAACGCATCCTGGGCGACGCACATCTTCCGGATGCCGAGCTACGTGAGGTCGTCCTGGCGATCATCCGCCTGGATGCCACCCGGTCCTACCCCGCCGAGCCCACTGACACCGAACCCTCGAAAAACACTGGTATCACGGCTCGTTCACGCGGTCCCAGAAAGACAGCTGCCGCTGCGTCCAAGTGAGACGCAACGGCAGCTGTACCGGCCGGCTACGAGCTACAGAGCTCGGTCTCGCCGCAGCTGGTTCGCCACCTCGATGGCGTCGTCCTCGGGAGCTTCCGAATTCCCGTACGGCCGGGCGGCGAGCATGTACCCACCCCCCACCACCAGCACCACCGCAAGCCCGATGAGAACAATCCAGCGGTCCACGAAGCCGAGGCTCGGGTCCCCCGGAATGGCCAGCAACACCATTGCGGCGACGCCGTACACCAACGCCAGCACGTTGACGATCAACCCTGCCGGGCCCAGCGACCACGGGCCGGCGGGTCGCCAGCCCTTGATCCGCTGCCGCAGGGCGGCGAGCACGACCATCTGGAAGCACACGTAGATCCCGAGGACGGCGAAGGCCGTCACCGCCACGACGCTGTCGGGCTTGAAGTAGAGCCATACGGTGATCAGCATCGGGGCCACGCAGGCCACGATCATCGCGTTGCGCGGTACGGCGCCACTGCCACCCACTTCCTCGTGCAGCTTCTTGAGCCAGCGACTGCCCGGCAGCATGTTGTCCCGCGCGAAGCTGTAGAGCAGTCGGCTCAGGGCGGCCTGTTGGGACAGCGCCGCCGACAAGAAGATCGTCGCCGCGACGATGAGCAACAGCGTCATGCCGAAGTCTCCCGTGCTGCCCCGGACGATCTCGGGGATCGGGTCCGCCACGTTGCCGTCGACGATGTCCTGGAGGTTGGGTGCGGCCAGGGTGAAACCGGCATAGGCGATGAAGGCGGCGACCAACCCGACGACGATCGTCAGGATCATCGCCAGCGGCACCCGCCGTTCGGGGTTCTTGACCTCTTCGGCCACGTCACCGCACGCCTCGAAACCGTAGAACTGCCAGAGACCGACCAGGGCGGCAAGCATGAAGGCCCACAGATATGAACTGTCTGCCGCGATTCCGAAGGTGTCGAACAGAACGCCGAACGAGTTGCGCCGTTCGAACAGCAGCAGATAGAGGCCAAGGGCCACGACACCGACGAGCTCGCAGTAGAAGCCGATACGGGCGACCAGTGCCAGCGTCTTGGTGCCCGTGCTGTTCAGCACGAACGCGACCGCCAGCAGGGCCAGGCCGATCGCCAGCCCCGAGGCGGGGGTGAGAGTGATGTGGAACAGGTTGGCCAGGAAGGGAATCGAGAACTGGACCAACGCGGTCGTGGTGACCACCAGGGCCGCGATGTAGATCCAGGCCGCCATCCACGCGTATCGCCTGCCCCAGAGTCGCCGCGCCCACGGATAGATGCCGCCGGTGATCGGATACTGCGACACAACCTCCCCGAAGACCAGCGCGACGAGCAACTGACCCGCCGCGACAATGGGGAACCACCAGATTGACGGCGGGCCTGCGGTGGCGAGTCCGAGCGCAAAGATCGACAACACACCCGCGCCGGGCGAGAGGTACGTGAAGCCCAGCGAGAAGTTCGAGATCAGTCCGATGGACCGTTTGAACTTCTCAGGCTGCGGGGTGTCACCACGCGTCGCCGACGGGGGCGTGCCGAGGGACTCTGACATCGAGCGATTCCTTCCGTGTGAGCGTGAAAACTCGGGCCACCGCACGACTTCCGCGCCGCTGGCGGCACTCCCATCGAAAGAGCGACCCGTCGTCGACGACGGAAGGGAATTCAAACATTTGTTGAAAGATGGAAGTCGCGCCAACGTAACCCCGCTCGCGACAGCTGTCAACAGAAACGGGTCAACACGTTTTCGGAAGACACCTCCACCGCCGATGAATCAGGTCTTGACAGCAATGCGCAGCAGAACTAGCTTGGCACCCACATCATCAACTTTCAACAAATGTTTGAATTCAGCAACGGCACGCGACAGTGTCAGTTGAGATCGGAACCTGTTGAGCACCAAAATTTTTGATGAGTATCCCAAGGCCGGGTAGCACGGAACGCGCTAGCCCGTTCCCGACGGCACTTGCAGTCACCATCTCCCGGCCCGCGTAACCACAACCGAAAGGCGACCGCCATGAAGTTCGGCCTGTTCAACATCCCCTACTCCCGCGATTACGCCCACGGCAGGCGCTCGGCCAAAGAGGTGATCGACTGGGACCTCACGTTGACCAGGTGGGCCGACGAATGCGGCTGGGAGGAAGCTTATTTCGCGGAGCATTACACACTGGGCGGCGAACCGAGCCCGGCCCCGGACGCCATGATCGCCGCCGCGGCCCAACTCACCACCAACATCCGACTCGGCGCCGCCGCCCATCTGCTGGCCTACCACAACCCGGTGGCGCTCGCGCATCGCATCATGTGGCTCGACCACATGACCGGCGGCCGCTACATCGCCGGTTTCGCCCCCGGCGCGTTCCCGAGCGACGCGCAGCTGTTCAACACGGGCAAGAAGAACCCGCAGATGATGGCCGAGGCCATGGGCATCATCGATGCCATCTGGTCCACGGAGGGCCCGTTCCGCATCGACGGCGAATTCTGGACCGTCGACATGCCCGCGTACAGCGATGACATCCACGGCCCGCACCTGAAGCCGAAGCAGGACAAGATCCCGGTCATCATGACCGGAATGCAGGCGACGTCGCCGACGCTGACCACCGCAGGCCAGCGCGGCTACTTCGCGATGAGTCAGCAGGTCCACGAGAGCGTGCTCAAGCAGCACTGGACCACCTACGCTGCCGCGGCATCCGCGGCAGGGCACGAACCGGACCGCGCCACCTGGCGGATCTGTCGCGACGTCCTGGTGGCCGATACCGACGAGCAGGCCCGCGACGCCTATCTCAACGGCGCCATGGGTGATCTCTGGGGCAACTACAACATCCCCACCTTCATCAAGCTCGGCATCGGCGACCTCATCTCCGGTGGGACCATCCCCAAGGAGGACCTCACCGCTGACTGGATGGTCGACAACTTCCACATCGTCGGGTCACCGCAGACCGTCGCCGAGAAGATCGAGGCCCTCTATGAACAGGTCGGCGGGTTCGGCACGCTGGTGTCGTTCGGACACGACTACGCCAGCGATCCCGACGTCTATCGGCGCAGCTTCGAACTCATCGGATCCAAAGTGTCACAGCTGGTCTCACATCTTGCGGCGTGACAGCAGCAGCACTTCTACCCCGTTGGACCAACACGATTGGAGACTAGATTGACACCGGTGGCGTCCGCTGAAGGCAGCCTCGACGGAAAGGTGATCGTCGTCTCGGGCGGCGCGCGGGGCATGGGCGCCGCGCACGTCCGCCGACTCGCCGAAGAGGGCGCACGCGTCCACTTCGGCGACGTCGCT
>CAMFLL010000235.1 GCA_945957405.1 uncultured Mycolicibacterium sp.
AGTAGAGGATGTTTTTCGGGACGGCGTCGCCGAAGGCGCCGACCAGGATGCCGTGTTCGCCCAGGATGATCTTCCAGGCGAAGATGCGCATCAGGTAGCTGATCAGCAGCGGGACGAGCACCAGGATCGCGACGATCAACTTGATCTTGCCGAAATATCGCACCACGACCACGGCCGCGATATAGGCAATCACCGTCGCGATCAGTGACGAACTGACCGCCGTGACGAGGGTGCGCCAGAACAGCGTGCGGTAGACCTCGGATTCGATCAGTGCCTGATAGTTCTCCAGGGTGGGTGTCTTGGTGACGGTCCCGAAGTCGTTCTTCCACAGACTGTTCAGGAACAGCATGAGGTTGGGCAGGATGATCAGGGCCAGCGCCCACACGAAGGCGGGGGACGCCTGCAGGTACGCCTTGATCTCGTCGACCAGACTGCGGCGTTTGCGCGGTGCGGTCGGTTGGCGCTGCGGTGCGGCGGAGAATTCTTCCACGACGGCAGTCATGGGGTGTCCTCCTCGAGGGTGACCGGTGCGGTCAGCGACCACCCGACCGGTATCGTGTCGCCGATGCGCGGCCCGTTGTCGACCGGTCCGACGCCCGACATCCGTGACACGATGGTCTGGCCGGCGATGCTGACCCTGACCTCTTTCTCGTGGCCGAAGAAGGTGACGTCCTCGACCACACCGGTGTAGAAGTTGTCCTGACCGATGGCGGCATCACCGAGCAGGACACACTCGTAGCGGATGCTGACCGTCGGATTCTCCTGTGTGACAACGCCGAACGTGCGCATCGACAGGTCGCCGACGCTGAGTTCCTGCTCGCCGGTGCGGCGCGCATCCAGGAGGTTGGTCTTGCCGATGAACCCGGCGACGAATGGCGTCTTGGGGTGGTTGTAGATCTCGGAGGGGGAGCCGATCTGCTCCACGACACCCTTGTTCATCACGGCGATACGGTCACTCATGGCCAGTGCTTCGCCCTGATCGTGGGTCACGTAGATGAAGGTGATGCCGACATCACGCTGCAGGTTCTTGAGCACCGTCAGCATGTGCTCGCGGAGCTTGAGGTCGAGGGCGCCAAGAGGCTCGTCGAGCAGCAGGACCCGGGGCTGGGCCACCAGCGCGCGGGCCAGCGCGATGCGCTGGCGCTGACCACCTGAAAGTTGATGCGGCAATCGGGTTGCCGCGGCACTCATGTTGACCCGTTCGAGTGCCTCGGCCACCCGGGTCTTGATCTCGCTCTTGGCGATCTTCTGCATCTTGAGCGGATAGGCCACGTTATCCGCGATTTTCATGTGCGGGAACAACGCGTAGTTCTGGAACACCGTGTTGACCGGGCGGCGGTACGGTGCGACGTCGGTGACGTCCTTGTTGGCGATGAGAACGTTACCGAGCGACGGCTCCTCGAAGCCGGCGATCATCCGCAGGGTGGTTGTCTTGCCGCAGCCGCTGGGGCCAAGGAGGGCGAAGAACTCGCCCTCCTGGATGTCCAGATTGATCTGATCGACAACGCACACGTCGCCGTAGAACTTCGAGGCGTTGCGCAACTCGACGACCGGCCCGCGCTCCGCAGTGCTCACCGCCTGTGACGGTGTGGACTTCTGCTTCCAGCTGATGGTCATGGGTTTGCTTCTCCTGGGGGACGGTCCGCCGGCACTGATACCGATCGGTGTCGAATATCGTTGGCGGATCAGGCTTTCTGGATGTACTTGCGGTTGCGGATCTCGACCTTGACCTTCTTGAGCTCCTCGACGGCGGCGGCCAGGTGATCGGAGAACCGCTCGAAGATCTGCTCGCCCTTTTCCGCGGTGGCGCGCATCGGGTTGCCGATGACACCGTGCGGCGCCATTTCCTGGTGTTCCATGGGGAAGTAGAAATATTCGTAACCCTGGAATTCGACGTCGGGGCTGGCGTCGACCTTCTTGAACGACGACGGCAACCACTCGGGAGCCTGCGCGCGGGTGTCGAGGGCGCGGTCCATCTTCACGTTGTCGGCCTTGTAGGCCATCATGATCGAGGTCTCCTGCTCGCTGGCGTGCCAGCCGGCGGTCTCCTCTTTGGAGTTCTCCATCAGGTCCTCGATGATGCCCAGGTAGCGCTCACCGTAGGGTTTGAACATGCCCAGCAGGGCCCCGGTCTCGTAGCGCAGCTGGCGGAACACCTCATCGGTGGCTTTGGTGTTGGAGGTGTGTCCGTTGACGAAGATGATGCGGTTGAAGCCATGGTGGATCAGGGACCGGGCGGTGTCGTGGATGACGGCGCGCAGGGTCTCGCCCCGGAAGGTCAGTGTGCCCTGGCCGGTTTCGGGCTCACGCAAGTGGTGTGGGCTGTAGCCGGTCCAGATCGGCGGGCCGTAGAGGACACCGGCTTTGTCGGCGGCACGCTTGGAGACTTCCATGGCGTTGTAGATGTCGGTGCCGATCGGCAGGTGGTAGCCGTGCATCTCGACCGCGCCCATCGGGACCAGAATGGTGTCTTCGGTCTTGAGGTACTCCTGGATGTCCGGCGGGGCCAAGTCGGTGAGAAGTCGTGAATGAAGGTCGGTCATGATGAGTGGCCTTTCGATTGGGTTCTGCGCGATTCAGATGGTGGTGCACGACAAATGGAATGGGCGCCGACCCGGGGACGCCGGGCCGGCGCCCAGGTATCACAGCTGCGGTTTGACGAGAATCTTTCCGTTACCGCGCGCTTTGGTTTCTTCGATGGCGTCAACCAGTCCCGCCAGCGGGAAGCGCCGAGTGATCGCATGTTCCATGTTGATTCGGCCCGATGCCATCAGGTTGATGACGTTCGGGAAGTCCCATGAGCCTGAGTGTCCGACGGTGCCGTAGACGGAGCCGGCCTTGAGCATGTAGCGGATCAGGCTCATGGTTGCGGGTTGAGCGTCCATGCCGGCGACCACGACCTTGCCTCCGACGCCGAGGGATTCCTCGATGGGGCCCATGACGGCCTTCGAGTTTCCGCTGGCCTCGACCACCATCGCAGCACCATCGCCCTTGGTGGCGGTGCGGACGATGTCGCCGGGATCCTCGGTGGTGGGATCGATGACCGTGGTGGCACCGAGTTTGGTCGCGAGCGCACGCCGTTCGGCAATGGGATCGACGGCGAACACCTGTGCAGCACCGGCGGCTGCGGCCAAGGCCACCGACGCCAGGCCGATGGGTCCGCCGCCGAACACGGCTACCGACCCACCGGGCTTGAATCCGCCTGCGCGGGTGAACATGCCCTCATACGCGACGCTGGTGGGCTCGGTGAGTGCACCGACCTCGAGAACGGTTTCCTCGTCGCCGTACCGTTCCAGCACCCCGTCGAGAGACCAGGCGAACCGTGAGTCGACCTTGACGTACTGCGCAAAACCACCGTCGAGAGTGAAACCGAGATCCTCGATGTAACCGCACTGGTTCCAGTAGCCGCCACGGCATTCCCGGCACTTGCCGCACCACTGTATCTCTTCGACCGCGACCAGACCGCCCACCTGAAGGTTGTGAACATCCTTGCCCTTGGCGACGATCTTGCCGGCGAACTCGTGGCCGGTGACCACCGGTGTCTTGAGGTGATAAGGCAGCAGAAGGTAGCCGTCGTCATCGGTTTCGAACATGTGCACGTCCGAACCGCACAGGCCGCATGCGCCTACCTCCAGGATGAGCTCGGTCGGTCCGGGCTCACCGGGATCGGCGACGTCGCGTACCTCGACGCTGGGGTTGCGGTAGGCGTCGTTGGCGATCGCGGCCCAGCGGCGTGCGGCATCGGCTTCCGAGATACGCGCGCCAGGCCGTGGTGCCCACTCCGCTTCCAGAACCATTGCCTTCATCGTTGTTCTCCTTCGTACGTTGTGTTCGGCGATCGGGGTCGGATGAGGTCACTTGTGGTGGTGTTTTGCGATCACCCGTCAGGCGAACGCTGGGGGTTGAATCTGCTGGCGCTCCAACAGGTTCAACAGTGCGGTCAGGACGTAGTCGATGAACGCATCGTCATTGATGTGTTCATCGCGGACGGTGAGCGTGACGTGGTCGGCCAACTCGGAGCGCAGCGCGTCGAGGAAGGCCCCGTCGGCCTCGGGATCCCAGAACGCCTTACCGGGGGTGTCTGGTACGGAGAATCCGCCCATCGGCACGACGACCTCTGTGGGGCCGACGGCGATGTTCGCCTTTCGGGCGAATATCCGCCCCAGTTCCGACATTTCGTCCACGGTGAGGCGGACCAGGGTCAATTCGGGATTGTGCCCGAAATACACCCGGCCGGGGAACTCGCGCTCGGCCTGATCCGCCGGGCCGCAGGTGATGAAATCAGTGCAGCCGGGCACGAGCACCTGGGGTAGCCCGGCGTTACCGGCGGACTCCATCCGGTGTGGGCCAGGATTCATCAGGCCGCCGACCAGGTGGGCGCCGAGTTCGGTGGTGGTGTAGTCGAGTACGGCGTCGACCCGTCCGGACTGCACGGCGTCCTCCAGTGCCCGGCCGCCGGTGCCATTGGCGTGGAACGCGACGAACTGGATACCGCGGTCTTCCAATTGCGCACGGGCCCGCATCAACGCCGGAGTGGTGTTGCCGTTCATGGAGACCGCGACGGTCAGCTCGTGTTCTGCGTTGGTGGTCTCGGCGGGGTGAGTGGTTGCGTAAGCGAGCGCCGCGCCGTAAATGTAGCCGGCCGCGGCGCGGTACACGGGTGTGGTGACCGTGTTGACACCGATGATGTCGGCGACGGAGTGCATGACCGCGACATCGCGGATACCGACGTAGGTGTCGAAGGTGCGGCTACCGGAAGCCAGCGGAGACACGATCAGCTTCGGGAACCCCAACGGCATTTCCTGCAAGGCCGGACCGGCGATGTGCGTGCCTGCCCCACCCATGCAGACCGCGCCGTCGATCTCACCGGCCTGCAGAAGCTGGCGCAGCAGGCTGCTGACTCCTGCGCGCAGGGCGGACACCGCTTCGCCGCGGGGGAGAGCGCTGACCTCGGCGCAGGTGCTGCCGGCGGCGCGGGCGACTTCGTCCTGGTCGATGAAGCGCCGTCCGCGCAGCACCGCTTCGTCGGGGCGTTCGGCATACCGAGCGGATGTGTCGAGCAGGACGACGATTCCGCCAAGTTCCTCGATATCGCTCGCCAGGGCGGCCAGCTCGGCTGCCTTGGTGTCGAACGTGCCGATAACCAGCACGTTCGGCGTGGTTCCCCTGGAAGCACCGTTCGATGTGACGGAGATCATGATTGAAGACAGTAACCCGGTTTGCCAAACAAAACAAGCTCAAATCGATATTTTTGATCGGAGAAACGATCGCTGTGGTGGAGAATCTGGCAGATTGTCACGCATTGGCAATCGGAAATCCGATCGGATCGGAGAGGGGTTCGGGCGGGTCCCAGATGCAAAACTCGCAGCTCAGGTCCCGATTCTCCGCCGGCCGCCCGGTCGTCGGTTCGGGCGATCGTCCGAGTCGAATGTACGCCACCAGCGTCCGGCCGGGCCAGGGATACTGGCAAAAAAGCGTCAGAAACGCTCGGTGTGGCGAACGATCTGTGTTCTGATGGTCCTGACAACTTCATCAGCCGTCGACTCGCAGCGGGAGAACCTCCTTCGAGGAGGCGCCGTAGGAGCAATGTCCTCCCCGGGAACCTCCCAGGCGCTAGTACCGCAGCGACGTGCCACCTCGCACCGCGGGTATCGGGTGCGCACATCTCTCAGGTTGAAGGACAGAGCGGGGAGGGTCCCTTCACGCGGTGATCGGCGAGTGCCCTGCGCCGACCTGAAAGAGACCCATGTCCACACCGTTTCATCAGAACCCGTTCTTCGGCCGCCATATCGGTGAGTCCCGTTCGTGGCGGTGTCGTTTGCGATGTACGGCGTGATCAAGAAACTCACTCCGCTTCCGCCACAGGTGAGTCTGACCGCTGAGACGCTGACTGCTGCCCCCTTCGCGCTGGGCTACCTGGGGTATGTCGCTGTCACCCACGGCCAACTCGCGTCGACGCCATGGCAGTTCGTGCTTCTGGTGTTGTGCGGGCCGATGACGGCGGCCCCGCTGCTGCTTTTCGGGGCCGCGGCCCACCGGTTGCCCGTGGTGACAATGGGTCTGCTTCAGTACTTGACGCCGATTCTCCAGTTGTTGTGGGCGGTGGCGCTGCGGCACGAACGCCTGTCTCCGACCACCTGGACCGGTTTGCCCTGGTATGGCTCGCGCTGGTCGTGCTCACCGCGGATGCGCTGTGGCAGTTCGGTTCACGCAACAGAAAGGGAGCACTGTGAGTCACCCGAACACAGGTTCAAGGGACTGCCTTTCGATGATGCACCCGCTGAGGATGTCTTCATCGCGTTCGGCCTCACGGCCGCTGACCGAGTTGTACCGCGTGCAGGCACACTCACTCGCCGCAGCGATCAGATGCGATCGAAATAGTTGCGCATCCAGCCCAGCCCGGCGGCGAAACTCCCGGCCCCGAACGCGTCATCGAACAGCGCGGAGCCAACGGTGATACCCCACGGGGACAGCCGGGCGATCTCGTCCATGCGATCGGTGCTGTTGATCGACCCGGTGACGACGACGGGGGACCCGACCTCCTCGATGAACGCTTTCCCGAGCTGTCCGGGATCGCCGTCGGTCCACCGGTAGAGCGACAGGGCCACCCCGTCGACGTGGGGACGGATCCGCGTCGCATCCCCGACAATGTCCGCGATGCTGCCGTGAAGCATCCGCGGAATCCCACTTCGGCCGCCACAGGTCGGCAGGTACCCCACCTTTGCCTCGGCGAGCATCGTGGCCACCGACGCGTGAAAGGCCATGCCGATGAGGAAATCCAACCCGTTGTCGATGGCGAACTGGGCAGCTGCCACACAGCGTGGCTCGCTCTCCTCCAGCGATTCGAAATGCACGGTTTTTCCAGCATCTTTCATGTCTCGCGCAAGGAGTGCCAGTTCGGCAGACGAGAGGCCGGTGTCCTTGAATCCCCAGTGCTTCGTGGGGGCGTCGACGGACTGCGCGAAGACCTCTCGTGCATTGTCAACGGTCTTGTCGTTGTGTGTGAGCATGGCAATCAGCTCGATCATTGTTGGCCTTGTCTGCATCTGGATCTCCGCGAGAGATCAGCTGGTCCGAGTGTGGCCGTCACCTTGTCCGACGACCCCGCGCTGCACGCGCTTGGAACACACCGTACATCAGGAGCGTGCGGAATGGCATACATTCGATGCCATTTCTTCCAAAAATGATCGGCAACCCGAACCGTCTGGATGCGATCGTCGAGGTGATCGGGCTGTCGGATGTCGGTCGGTGTGCGAATCCGAGCGCAGCACCGGCGGCTGGGATTCGCATCGGTCGATGTATCTGACAGTCGAAATGCGGTCGCTCTACTCACTTTTTGCGTTGTACGGGAGTTCGCGTGCCCGCCGTCGCGCTGCCGTGCTCATCGGTGCATGGTCGATCGTCGTCGGCAGCATGACCGCTCTGGCCGCGACGTTCGGCATTCCGATCGCTCAGGACACCGATCCCCCCGCGTTCCGATGCGCGATCACCGAGCGCACCAGTTCGCGGTTCTCCTCCACGATCGCCGTCACAGCGGCGGAGGCGCGGGCGGGATCTCCTGAGGCGAACGCGTCGACCAGGTTCTCGTGTTCGGCGGCGACCCCGTCATGGTGTTCGTACTCATGGCGGTCCAGGCTGAGGAACAACAAGAAGTAGCGCAGTTCGTTGGTGAGGCCTGCGTAGAAGTTCTCGATCCTGGTGCAGTCGAGCAGTCCGACGATCGAGCGGTGCAGCGCCAGGTCAGCGTCGACGATGGTCCGTGGATCACTTGTCTCGAGGGCTGACCGGTACGCCGCATGGGCGGCGTGAATCGCGGTCAGATCGGTATCGGGTGTGAGCTGTTGCGCCGCAGCGAGTTCGACATGAAGCCGAGCGCGGAACACGTCGACCACATCGGCGTCGGTGGGGTCCCAGACGGTGAGGCCGCGGTTGAACGTGTAGCGGACCAGGCCCGAGCTCTGCAGCAGGCGCACGGCTTCGCGAACGGTATTCCTCGACAGGCCGAGTGAACGCGACAAGCCGGCCTCGCTCAGCCGCTCGCCCGGTCGCAGCTCGCCTTCGAGGATGAGGCCACTCAGCGCGTCCGCGATCTGCTGAGGCGCACTGGTGCCGACGATCTCGATCCGGTCGGCGACGCCCATGGACGGACTGTACTACAGATGGACAGATGGGAACGGCTGCATTACTGTCCTACAGATCCGCAGGCGAACTGTAGGACAGTTCGACAGTTGCTCCATTTTCTCGTCAACTCCGACTCAGGAACGAGGACACCGATGACCACCGCAACGCTGACGTCGGCGCCACGAACATCTGCGTTCTGGCACTGCCAGGCCGATATGTCCGCCGTCAATCAGGATCGGCTGGTGTTTGTCCGCGGGGAGGGCAGCCACCTGTGGGATCGCGACGGCAACAAGTACTTCGACGGACCGGCCAGCCTGTGGTACTGCAACATCGGACACGGCCGTGGCGAGATCGCCGACGCTGTGGCACAACAGATCCGCCGCCTCGAGTCGTACTCGTCGTTCGGGCGCTTCACCACCGACGTGACCCTCGAACTGGCCGACCGGGTGGCGTCGCTGTTGCCGATCCGGAATGCCAAGATCCTGCTGACGTCGGGCGGTAGCGATGGTATCGACTTGGCCGCCAAGCTCGTTCGCCGATACTGGTCCGCGGTCGGACGACCCGGGAAGACCGGTATCGTCACACGCGACCTCGCGTACCACGGTCTGCACGCCTACGGCACGTCCATCACGGGCATCTTCGCCAATCAGGACGGTATCGGGAAGCTCGTGTCCGACGTGCACACCGTGCCGACACACGACTTGACCGCGCTGGCAGCGCTGTTCGCCGAGCACGGCGATCGCATTGGGGCGTTCTTCAGCGAACCGGTCATGGGCACCGGGGGAGTCATCGCACCCGAGCCCGGATACTTCGCGGAGGTGCGCCGACTGTGCGACGCCCATGACATCCTCCTGGTCGCCGACGAAGTGATCACCGGATTCGGCCGTCTCGGTGAGTGGTTCGGCTCGACCGTTGTCGGCATCGATCGGCCCGACCTGATGGTGATGGCCAAGGGCATCTCTTCCGGATACCAACCGCTGGGTGCGGTGGCCGTCAGCGAGCGTGTGGCCGAACCGTTCTGGGGTCCGGAGAGTGTCCCGTTCCGGCACGGTATGACATACGCCGGACACTCGTCCGCATGTGCAGCGGCGATGGCGAATCTCGACATCATCGAATCCGAGAATCTGCTCGACCGCGTCAGGCAGATGTCCACCGTGCTCGCCGACAGTGTCGGACGGCTCGCCGGGGCCGATGGCGTCCTCGAGGTCAGGGCCGGCGTCGGCCTGATGGCGGGAGTGCAATTGACAAGCGCCGCACTCGCTGCGCGCGTCGCCGACCGTTGCCTGGCCGACGGCGTCATCGCCCGGCCGATCACCAACGGGACCCTGCAGTTCTCGCCACCGTTCGTTGCATCGGCGGACGATGTCAACCTGATGGCCGCCGCCGTCGAGCGCAATATCGCCGCGGCGCTGGCCGATGACGAGGAGAAGTGATGACAGCAGTTCAATCCGCCGACCGCGCCGCGGTGGCCACCGCCGATCCGGATCTGTTGGCTGCCTCCGATCGGGTGATCGCGGCTCTCGGCACTCAACTTCGGGTGTCCGACGGGATAGCACTGGACCAATCGCCGAGAGCGCCGTTCGCGGTCGAAGATCCGGGTACCGGTACCGAGATCGCGACAGTCTTCGATGCGACCTCGGACATCGCCCGTCACGCGGTCGACGTGGCGGCCGAGGCCGGGCGCGAATGGGCCGCCACCACAACGAGGCAGCGCAGCGACACCCTTCGCCGCGCCTACGATCTGATGGTCGAGCGCAAAGATGATTTCGCCCTGCTGATCTCGCGGGAAATGGGCAAACCGCTCGCCGAGGCACACGGCGAATTTGGGTACGGCTCGGACTTCTTGCGTTGGTACGCCGAGGAGGCCGTGCGACCCGGCGGCTCGGTGCGGCCCAGCCCCAACGGCGACGGCCGCCTGTTGACCAGCCGAGCACCCGTGGGTCTGTGCCTGCTCATCACCCCGTGGAACTTCCCGCTGGCAATGGCCACCCGCAAGATTGCGCCTGCACTGGCGGCCGGCTGCTCGGTGATTCTCAAACCCGCAGCGCAGACACCTCTGACGACGTTGTTGTTCGCCGACGTCCTGCGGCAGGCCGGCGTGCCCGCCGGTGTGGTCAACATCGTCACCGGCACGGATCCGGGCGAATTGAGCTCGACGATCATGGCCGATCACAGAGTGCGGAAGGTGTCGTTCACCGGATCGACTCCGGTGGGTGTGCGCCTGCTGCAGCAGGCCGCAGGCAATGTCCTGAGGAGCTCGATGGAACTCGGGGGCAACGCACCGTTCATCATCCTCGACGACGCCGACCTGGAGCACACCGTCGCCGGCGCGATGCGCGCGAAACTGCGCAATGGCGGCCAGTCCTGCATCGCGGCCAACCGCTTCCTGGTCCACGACGACATCGCCGATGCCTTCGTCGATGCCTTCACCGAATCGATGCGCAACATCACGGTGGGGCACGGACTTTCGGCCGGTGCCGAGCTGGGTCCTGTCATCGACCGCCGCGCGCTCGAATCGATGAGTGCTGTCGTGCAGTCGGCGCTGGAGGAGGGTGCCGAACTGCTCACCGGCGGGCACGCCCTGTGCGAACACGGATATTTCTTCGCCCCCACCGTCCTCGACCGGGTACCCGTGGGTGCGGCAATCACCCAGGCCGAGATATTCGGACCGATCGCGGCGATCACACGTTTCGACGACGACGCCGAGGCCATCAGGCTGGCCAACGACACGCCCTATGGCTTGGCCGGCTACGTGTTCGGTCAGGACATCGACCGGACCTTGCGCATGGCCGACCAACTCGAAACCGGCATGGTGGGAATCAACCAGGGCGTCGTCTCCAATGTCGCCGCCCCCTTCGGCGGCATCAAGCAGTCGGGGCTCGGTCGGGAAGGAAGTTCGGAGGGACTCGAGGAATTCCAGGACATCCGGTTCTACAACCTTGCAAACCGGTAGCGGGGCCGGTTCCTGCGCGCCCGGCTGGTACCGTTTTGGCTGAACAAAAGTTGAAACTGTTCGGCCGAAAGGGTGGGCCCAGCGTGCCGCGAGATGGCCAGCGATCGGAGCCGATGCGTGCCGCGCTGCGGGAGGCCGCACTGACCGTGGCCAGCGAATACGGTGTCCGCGGCATCACCCACCGCCGCGTGGCAGCGGCGGCGTCGGTGGCACTCGGTTCGCTCAGCTACCACTACGAGAACATCGATGAGCTGATGTTCGAGGCGTTCGCCGAGTGGGTGCAACGGATGACCGACCGGTTCACCCCTCATTTCATGGCCGCCACCGACGAGGAGAGTCTCGTCGCGGCCGTGCTGGCTCACCTCGACATCATGTACGGGGATCCGCGCGACCGCATTCTGCTGTTCGAGGTCTACGCTCACAGCGTCCGAGATCCGGCCTACCACAAACTCGTTGAGAACTGGTCGGTCATGGCGCGCGCCGCGGTGGAGCGGCTCTACAGCAGACAGACGGCGCAGCAGTTGGAGGCCGTGTGGGAGGGCATCGGAGTCCAATTGGTCATGGGTGGCTCCGTCAGTTCCCCGAAGGATGCCGAACCGCTGGTCCGGTTGGTGCTCAGTCAGGAGCGGCCCGCGCCGGCGCAACCCAAGAAGGCGGTCGCCAGGAAGGCCGTGCCGAAGAAAGCGGCCGCCAAACGCACTCCCGTCAAGAGCGCATCGCGGTTGCGCTGACCGGTCTGTCGGGGCTGTCGGCCTCGCCTCCGATGCGGTCGT
>CAMFLL010000236.1 GCA_945957405.1 uncultured Mycolicibacterium sp.
CGGTGGTCTGTGCGGTCGGATCGGGCGGGTCGTGCGCGGGGCTGTTGGTCGGTAGGACCGAGCTCGGCGCGGACTGGACGCTCACCGGGGTCTCGGTGAGCCGTCCGGCCGCCCTGCTCGCCGATCATCTGGCCCACCTCACCCAGGGGTGCGCTGCGCTACGCGGCTGCCCGGCACCGGAGTTGGCCGACTTGGAGCTCGTCGACGCCACCGATACCCCACACGGGGTGTTGACGCCGCGGCAGCGGACGCTGGCCAGGACCGCCTACCGTTGTGACGGCCTGCTGCTCGACGCCACCTACACCGCGAAGGCTTTCGAGGTTGCGGTCCACCAGGCCGGCGAGCAACGCGATCGGCCGACGGTGTTCTGGCACACCGGCGGCACGGTCGCCGCACTGAGCTCGATGCTCGCCGCGCAAGACCCTGAAAACCCGGACAACCCAGAAGGTTCCGATGACTGAGCGCGTGCGGATGGCCGGGACACCGGTGGGCAAGGCCGCCCCCGAACTCATCCGGTCTGGGTTCCAGATCGAGAGCGACGACGCCACCCACCTGCACGACGGGCTCAACCTGGCCGACATCGCCCATGTCCTGGATCTGTCCCGGCGTGGGCTCATCCCGGCCGACGCCGAACGCGCGCTGCTCGCACTGCTGCTCGAGGTGGTGGAGACGCCGGCCGCCGACTTCGGTTACGACCCCGAACTGGGCGAGCCGTACAACTCCCGCGAACACTTCTTCGCGGGCCGGCTCGGAGACATGGCGGGCTGGCTGCACGCCGGCCGTCCCCGGCGGGAGGCCGCCCGGGTGGCGCTGCGACTGGGAATCCGTCGTCAGGTCGCCGAACTCGCGGAGGCAGTCGTGCGGTTCGCCCATGAACTGAGCCTGCAGGCACAGGCACATGCCGCCACGCTGATGGCCGACCAGACGTACCTGCAGCAAGCCCAACCCTCGACGTTCGGGCACTACCTGTTGTCGTTCGCGCAGCCGGCACTGCGCGACGCCGAGCGCCTGCTGCACGAATTGGCCAATGTGAACGCCAGTCCGGGCGGCGCGGGCTGTGTCAACGGCACCCGCCTGCAGGACGACCGCGTCCCACTGGCCGAGCTTCTCGGTTTCGACTCGGTCATCATGCACACCCGGGACGCCATGTGGCGTGTCGACGACCTCATCGCGGTTCTCGCAACAACCGCGAGCATCGCATCGAACCAGAGCAAGCTCGCCGAGGATCTCGAGATCTTCTCGTCCGCGGAGTTCGACTTCGTCGACCTCGACGACTCGTTCAGCAGATCCAGCGTGCTCATGCCGCAGAAGCGCAATCCCTATTCGCTGTCGATCGTGCGCGGCGCCTCCGGGGTGTTGATCGGGCGGATGTCCGGGTTCCTGGCGGTGACGAAGAGTCCGTCGGCGCGCAGCGACAACTTCATCTTCGCCTACGGTGAACTGCCCCGCGCCCTCGATCTGTCGTTGCGCGTCACGGAACTGATGACCGGCGTGGTGCGCACGCTGCAGGTGCACGCCGACCGGATGCGTGCCGAACTCGACCGCGGTTATGCCCAATCCACCGATCTCGCCGAATATCTGACGGTCAGCCGGGGTGTCGACTACCGAACCGCATACGTGGTGGTGGGCGACGTGGTACGTGACGCCAGCCGCGCGGGCATCCCCGGCCGGTTGATCACCGCGGCGATGATCGAGGACGCAGCCGGTGCCAGGACCGGCACATCGTGGCGGGTCACCGATGACGAGATCGCCGATGTACTTGCTGCCCCCAGCATCGTGGCCACCCGCACTGCGACGGGTGGTGCGGCGCCCGCTGCCTTCGACACTGCGGCCGCCGACACCCTGGCCAGGGCCGCGGATCTGGCACAGCGGATCACCGAGCGGCGCAACCACTTCGACGCCGCCGAGAACCGATTACTGAGCCGTGCACGGGCCGTCGTCGCCGGCAACGGCCACACCGATGAGGAGAACAATGACCACAACTGAACCGATCGCCGACCTGCCCGACGAGATCGAGGTGATCAACATCGGGTTGCCGTTGTTCGCGGAATCGGTTGCCGCACAGAACCGTCCCGTGACCCAGGTGGACTGGCGCATACCTGCCGGGGGTGTGCTCGACGATGTGGCGGCCCTGACACGGTTGCACGGTGTGCACCATGATGCCGTCACCGCCGCCAACGCCGAGGTCTTCCGCAGGCTCGACACCGGCATCCCGATGCTCACATCGGTCGGCACCGTGGCGGACGCGGTCCCCGAAGTCGGTGAACGTACCTTGCTGCACTGCGGGCCCGCGATCCCATGGGAGCTGGTGTGCGATCCGCTGCGCCGATCGATGCGCGCCGCGGTGGTCGCCGAGGGCTGGGCGGCCGATGTCGGCGAGGCCGACCGTCTGCTGGCCGGTGGTGGAGTGGACCTGCAACCCGCCAACGAGCACGACATGGTGGTGCCGATGGCGAGCGCGGTGGGGCCCACGATGCCGGTCTGGGTGGTCGACAACGCTGACGGGGGTACCCGTGCGTTCGCCCCGCTGAACCAGGGGCCTGGGGAAGTGGCGTGGTTCGGGCGTGAGACCGACGCGGCGATCGACCGGCTCCGGTTCCTGCGTGATGTCGCAGGCCCGGTGCTGGCCGGGGTGTTGGACGCCAACGGTCCCATCGACGTGATGGCACTGGCCACCCAGGGCATCGCGATGGGTGACGACGTACACATGCGCACGCAGGCCACCACCAACCTGCTGATCCGAAACCTGTTGCCACACATCATCGACAACAGCGGTGAACATGGTCATGCGTTCGGCGCCTACCTGTCCGGCAATCACCTGTTCTTCCTGAACATCGCGATGGCAGCGGCCAAATCGCTGACCATGTGGGCCGAACAGGTGCCGAATTCCAGCATCGTCACGACCATGGCGCGCAACGGCACGACGTTCGGGGTCAAGCTGGCCGGGCACGACCACTGGTTCATCACCGACGCACCGCCCGTCGGCGACGCGCTGTACTACTCAGGTTACGGCCCCGAGACCGCGGCCAAGGACATCGGGGAC
Source organism: uncultured Mycolicibacterium sp. (assembly GCA_945957405.1). Lineage (GTDB taxonomy): Bacteria > Actinomycetota > Actinomycetes > Mycobacteriales > Mycobacteriaceae > Mycobacterium. The sequence continues at coordinate 3,044 of CAMFLL010000236.1, forward strand.
AGCGCCGTGCTGGAACTGGTCGGACTCGGCGGCCCGGCGGCGGCGGGCTCGCCGGCGGTCGCCGCCTTCCTCGGCGGCACCATGGCCGACGCGCGTAAGGCCACCGAGCAGATGATCGAGATCTGCCAGGGCCCCAGCACCCGATTCAAGTTGCCCACCATGGATTTTCGCGGCACCCCGGTAGCCGTGGACGCGCGTCTGGTGACCGAGACGGGAATCACGCCCAAAGTGAACACCGGCGTGCTGCACGCCAGCGCCGGCACCGGGCAGGTCGGTGCCGGAGTCGCGACCGCTCCTGTCGGATGCTTTGCCGGGGCACTGCGTGATCTGGACCGGAGGTTGTCCTCCTGACCTCCACGCCGGTGAGCACGGGACGCGATATCGCGCAGCGCAGCTGCGCCATGGGTGAGCTGGCACACGAAGTGCTGGGCGCCGAGTCGGGCTCGGCGAGGGTACTGGCGGGGTTCCGCAAGGCGATGTACCTGTCTGCGCCGTCCGGTGACCTGGTGGTGCTGACGGCGCCCGGTGCTCCGCTCGGGCCGCTGCACGTGCCGGTGCCTGCGCTTCCCCCGGTCGCGGCGGGCGACCAAATGCCGGTCGACGAGGGCGCGGTGCTGGTGTGCGGCACGTGGTGGCACGCCACTGTGCCGCCGTGGTCCGGCGCCGTGCCACCCAGGTCGGCGCTGCCGGCCGCCGCGGCGCTGGCCGCCCAACTCGCCGAAACCGCTGCGGCGCCGCAACTGTGGCCCGGGACCAGCGGCCTGCCCGCGCCAGCGGAGCGTGCCATTCGCGCCGGGGATCTGGACAGTGCCGCGGCACTGCTCGGCGGTCTGGGGCCAGGCCTGACACCCGTCGGCGACGACGTGCTGGCCGGGGCATTGTTCGCCGCGGCGCTGGGTGCCGGCCCGGCCGAAGTGGTTCGGCTGTGCGGTGTTGCGCGGCGGGTGCGCACGAACCGGATCGCGGGGGCTTTTCTGCTGGCGGCAGCCCGGGGACAGTGCATCGCACCGGTGCACGACCTGGTAATGGCGTTGGCGCGCGGCGATATCGACGCCGCACGGAGATCCTGCGGCCAGGCGGCGGGATTCGGCGCGACGTCCGGTCATGCCCTCGTCTATGGCGTGCTCAGGGGGCTCAGGTATGGATGAGGTGGACGTACACCATCTCCGCGGCGCCGCGGCCGCTGTTGGCCCACCGGACCGGTCGGTCGGTCAACACGTGCAGCGCGTCGTGTTTGCGCACGGTGTACTGCCGGGCATCCACGGTGACTTCGATGGTGCCGGACAGTCCGAACAGCAGTGCCTCACCGGGCCGCTCCTGGGACAGTTCGCCCGCGGCGCCCGCCGCCATCGACACCACCTCGGCGGTGGTCTTGAAACGGGTGGTGGGACCGGAGATCTGTTGTCCCTCAGCTCCTTCCGCAAAGGGTTTCGACTCGCCTGCGCCGCGGGGAGTGTGCCAGACCGCGTTCGCGTCGGCCGGGTCCTCGTCGATCAGGTCCGACAGTGGTCGTCGAAATGCGGACGCCAGCTTGAGCAGCGTGGTGATGGTGGGAACCATGTCGCCGCGCTCGACCTTGTGGATCGAGGCCGCGCTGACCTCGGCGATCGCGCTCAGTTGCTGCAGCGACAGACCGAGTTCGCTGCGCAGTGCTTTGAGTCGCGGGCCGATCTCGGCGACGATCTGCTCGACATCGCGTTCGGGTGCCTCGGCGGGAAGCGCGGAGGTACCGCTGGTCGACGATCCATACGGGGACATCACAGCCACCTCATTCCTTGACTACCCATCGACGTTTAGTATAGTAAACACACGAATCTCATTGTGAATGCGGCGTTGTTGGTCGCCGCCAGTCCAGGAATGGCGGGTCTTGATGAAAACGGTGATCATCGGCGGCGGAGCGGCCGGCACCGGCGTGGCCGGCGGGGTGAAGGCTGCCGACTCTCGCAACGAGGCGGTCATCTACACAGCCTTCGAGGACATCGCCTACAGCCCGTGTGGGATCCCGTTCGTCCACGGTAAGGAGATCGACAGCTTCCAACGCCTGTTCCTGGCCACCAAAGAGGACTACGTCAAGGCGGGCATCGACATCCACTACAACACCACCGTCACCGGGATCGACCTGTCAGCTAAGACGGTCCAGGTTACCGGGGAGGGCGTCGTCCCGTGGGACCGGTTGGTGATCGCCACCGGATTCGAATACGCCGACCCGGGCGTACCCGGTGGTGATCTCGACGGTCTCTATTACGTGAAGAACATCCGGGCCGCCGAGGAGTGGGACAAGCGGCTCGATTCGGTCAAGCGTGCCGTCGTGGTGGAGGCCTCGCCGCTGGGCGTCGAGATGATCACCGCCCTCGCCCATCGCGGCATCGAGACGCACGTCATCGATCCCAACCCGTGGACGTTGGGCGACACCGCCGACCCCGACATCATCGAACCGGTCGAAAAGGCCTGGGCCGACATGGGTGTGCAGATGCACTTCAACACCAAGCTGGAGGCATTCCTGGGCACCGGATCGGTGACCGGGGTGCGTACCTCACAGGGTGATCTGCCCGCCGAACTCGTGGTGGTCGCGACCCACAAGACGCCCAACAACGGGTTGGCCGCGGCCGCCGGTATCAAGATCGGTTCGACCGGCGGGATCATCGTCGGCAACGACATGGCCACCAGTGCGCCCGGTGTGTGGGCGGCCGGTGACTGTGTGGAGGTCGTGCACGGCGCGTCCCAGGTGCCGCTGCAGGGACTGACCGGCAGCCACGCTTATGCGCAGGGCAAGGTCGCCGGCTTCAACGCCGGCGGCGGCAAGAAGACCTACCGGCCGGTCTACGTGCCGTGGGGAATGATGGCGGCCAACCAGATGATCGGCGGGGTGTCCTTCGGTGAGACGCTGGCCACCAGCCTGGGCATACCGCACATCGTGGGCGTCGCCAACGGAATCTCGCGCGCCCGTTACTACCCGGGTGTGCAGCCCGTCCGGGTCAAACTGCTCGCAGATCCCAAGTCGGGCAAGCTGATCGGCGCGCAGATGGTCGGTGGCGAAGGAATCAAGGAGCGTGCCGACTTCCTGGCGATGTGCGTGCGCAAGGGCATCACCATCGAGGACCTGGCCACCATGGAGAACGTCTACTCGCCGGCGATCGGCGCACTCAACGAGCCGATCTCGGTGGCCGCCCAGAACGCGCTCGAGACGCAGAAGCGCGGCTGACGTGGCGTTTGCATCCTGGCTCCGGACCAACTCCGAGCATTACCTGGTGATCGCGGCGCAGGCCGACATCGCCAAACGCGACCATCGCAGCGGCCCCGTGCGCCAAGGCGGAATGAAGGAGTTCTTCTGGCTGAGCATCTTCGTACCGACCTACCGACTGCTGCCCTGGAAGCTGCGTCACTTCATCATGCGCAGCATGCCGGGTAGTCACCGCCGCCACTGGGACTACCCCACCGAGGCGTCCGGACCTGCGATCTGAGCGGTCCGTGCGATATCCACCGCCCCGCCCCCGGCGTGGGGGCACCAACCGACAGGAAGAGAGCCATGCCCAAGACCGTGAACTACCCGTTGCCCGCGGCAGGAGAATCGCTGTTCAACAGCGAGGAGAAACTGTTCGACGACATCAAGGCGCAACCGGGGGAGAAGGCCTTCATCTTCATCCACACCGTGCCCTACGAGGGTTCCGTCGCCCTGGTGAACCTGCTGACCTCGACCCGGCTGGTACGCAAAGGGTTTGACGTCTCGATCGTGCTGTACGGCCCCGGCGTGCTGCTGGCCGCCGGCACTCGCGGCTACCCGAATGTCGGGCAGGAGGCCTGGCCGGGGCACCTCGCCATCAACAAGCAGATCGAGACCCTCCTCAACGAGGGCGCCAAGATCTACGCGTGCCGGTTCGCGATGGGTGCGCTGTACGGCTTCGGTGAGGACAACTTGATCCCCGGTGTGCAGGCATTCAACCCGCTCGACGTGCTCGACTCGGCACTGACGGCCTGGCGTGAGAAGGCGTTCCAGCTCAACACCTGGACGGTCTGACACACCTCGTCGATCGCACCGCGTCCTATGAGGCGCGGTGCGACCGCCGGATTCGGACGCAGCGAACAAGGAGGGTGTGGTGGACGGTATCGCCGACATGGGCGGCATGCAGGGGTGGGGACCGGTGACGCCGCCGGGTGACGAACCTCCCTTCGGGGAGCGTTGGGAGGGAAGGGCATTCGCACTCGGCGTGTTGTCGATGCGAACGTCCGGCACCAACCTGGACGCGTTCCGGCACGCGCTGGAACGGCAGACCCCGATGGACTACATCGCCGACGGTTACTACGGCCGCTGGTGTCACGCCGCGGAGACGCTGCTGATCGACTCGTCGATCATCGCCCCCGGTGCGGTCGAGGCGCGGGCACGTAACCTGCGCGGCGAGAACGTGCCCGAGCCCGAGTGGCCAGAGCCGCACAAGCCCGACTACGCGCCGACCGCGGCAGGATCACTGCGGGAGGTCGCCGAACCGCCGGCGTTCGCCGTCGGAGATCGCGTGCGGGCCAAGGACGTCCACCCGCCCAAGCACACCAGGTTGGTGCGCTATGTCCGCGGTCGCACCGGCGTGATCGATCGCATTCAGCCGTCGGCCCTGCTACCCGACACCCACGCCACATTCGAAGGCGAGAACGCCCAGCACGTGTACTCGGTGCGCTTCGACTCCCACGAACTCTGGGGTCCGGACGCCGAGGACTTCACGCTCAACATCGACGTGTGGGAAACCTACCTGGAGGCAGCTCATGAGTGAGGTCACTGAACGGCTCCCGATCGCCCTGCGCACCGAGGCCCTCGAACAGCTGCTGGTGGAGAAGGGTCTCGTGGACCCCGCGGTGATGGACAAGTTCATCAGCACCTACGAAAAAGATGTCGGTCCGCTCAACGGCGCGAAGGTGGTGGCCAAGGCGTGGACTGACGCCGAGTACCGGGCACGACTGCTCGAGGACGGCACGGCCGCCATCGGCGAGCTGGGTTTCAAAGGGCCGCAGGGCGAACACATGGTCGTGGTGCCCAACGAGGACAAGGTCCACAACGTGGTGGTGTGCACGCTGTGCTCGTGTTACCCCTGGCCGGTGCTCGGATTGCCACCGAGCTGGTACAAGGACCCCGCCTACCGCTCACGGGTGGTGCGCGAGCCACGGGCGGTGTTGTCCGAGATGGGTCTCGACCTGGCCGACGACGTCGAGGTCAAGGTCTGGGACAGCAGCAGTGAGGTGCGCTTCCTGGTGCTTCCGCAGCAGCCCGCCGGTACCGAGTCCTACACCGAAGAACAGCTGGCCGCACTGGTGACCCGCGACTCGATGGTGGGGGTCGCGGTGGTGGCGGCACCGTGAGCAGCGCGCAACTCGACGTCGACGGCCCTGCCGCGCCGCCGCGCAGCAACGGCGAATTGGTGTTCGCCGAACCGTGGGAGAGCCGCACTTTCGGCATGGCGATGGCGCTGACCGACGGCGGTCCACTGGAATGGGACGAGTTCAGGGACGCACTGATCGGGCGCATCAGGGCCTGGGAGGCCGACCCGCCCGACGGTGAATGCTGGAGCTACTACCGGTGCTGGCAGCAGGCGCTCGAAGACTGTCTGATCGCCCACGGGATCGTCACCGAGACCGGGGTCGGTGACCGCGGTGCCGAACTCAGCGCCCGGCCCGCGGGGCATGACCATGACCATGAGCACGGTCATGAGCACGGCCACGAGCACGATTAGGACCGGGCCGCCGCCACCGCGTCGCGATACAGCTCGATATGGGTGGCGGCGCTGCGCTGCCAGCTGTATCTGCCGGCCACGGCTCGCCCGTTGTGTGCCAGCCGGCGTCGCAGCCCATCGTCCTCGATGATCTCGCGCATACCGGCCGCCAGCGCGGTGGCGTCACCCACGGGTGTCATCAGCGTGTCGACGCGGTCGGTCAGGAACTCGTGGAACACCGGCAGGTCGCTGCTGACCACCGGCAGGCCCGCGGCCTGCGCCTCGAGCACCGCCAACCCCCAGCCCTCCTTGGTGGACGGGAATGCCAGCGCGTCGGCCGCGCGGTACCAGTGCGGCAACTCGGCGTCGCCGACGGTGCCCAGCAGCACGATGTCGCGGCCGATCTCCAGGCCGAACGCATCCGCCAGCTCCAACGCCGCGTCACGGTAGGCGGTGTAGTCCTGGAACGAGTGCCCGCCGACAACGGCCAGCACCGGCGGCGGGCTCAGCTCGGCGCGCAACTGTCCCAGCGCCGTGATCAGGTACTGACTGCCCTTGCGCGGTTCGATCCCGCCGACCGCGAGGAACAGGAACTGATCGCGCACCCCGATGCGCGCGCGCAACTCGTCGCGGCGATCATCGCCGACCTTCTCGAAGCGGGTGACGTCGACGCCGTTGGGCACCACTTCGGCGTCGACGCCGTACTCCGTGCGCATCAGCCCGCGCCAGTGCTCGCTGACGACGAAGACCCGGTCCGGCTCCTCGATCGCGCGGATCTGGCAGTTGATCAGTGCGGGCGTGGTGAAGTCGTCGACGTGGTGAACGGTGCGGAACAGCTGCACGTTTGCGCCGGCGTCGCGGACACGGGCGGCGGCCCGTGCCGAGATGCAGTCCTGCGCATGGAAGATGTCGACCTCGTCGGCCAGCTCCCGTAACCCGCCTTCCAGGGCGTCGATGCTGGCGAACACCCGTTCCTCCAGCGTGTCGTGCTTCTGGGGCGCGGGCAGGATCACCGTCGGCACGTCGACCGGCCGGTAGAACCCCTCGACAGGGTCGCCGAGGGTGACCACCCGCACGTCGACGCCTTCGGCGTAGAGGGCCTCGCCCAGCGCCAGGGTGTGCGCGACGCCGCCCCGTGGCTTCGTCGAATAGGTCAGCAGGGCAATGCGTTCCGTCATACTCACAGCTCCCGCAGGACCACTTGGGGGTCGCGGGTGGCCAGCGCAGCGGCGGCCAGCGCGGCCCGTGCCGCCGTCTCGGTGACGATGCAGCCGGCCTCCTCGAGGATGCGCCGCTGGTCGGCGAACCCCTGCGGATCCTGTTGGGTACCAAGGACATAGGCCACAACCTGCGGACCACCCGCGCGGTGGATCTCGGCGCACACCGGTGCGAGCTGACCGGCCGGGTCGGCGTGCGCGCCGTACCCGATGACGACATCGAGCAGGATTGCCGCCACGTCGGCGTCGGCGCCCTGTTCACGCAGTAGGTCGATGCGCGCCTGCGGATCGATCATGGGGTGCGGGCGCCCCTTGGTGTACTCCTCTTCGCCGAGATCCAGACAGATATGGCTGCCACCGGGGGCGGGCACGGCCAGCGTCTTGTCCAGCGGCGTATTGGAGTACACCGCACCGAGCAGCGGACCGAGGATGGTGAGCGACTCGTAGCACAGCGTGCCGCCCGAATAGAGACCGCGGACCAGCGTCCGGTGTTCGTCGAGGCGGTCGATGGCCTTGCGGACCTGGGCCTCGAGGTCGCCGACCACGTCGGGCACCGGGCGGTCCAGCAGCCTCAGGGTTTCCAGCACCCCGGCCTCCAGCGTGGTGGCCACCCGCGCCGTCGCGGGCAGGTCGAAGCTGGCCGTCGTCCCGACGTAGGCGCCGACGAACGGCGTGTCACCCGCGGCGGCCACGACGGCTCTGGCCACTTCGTCGGCGGGCGGTTTGGACACCAGCAGGATGGCGTCGATATCGTCACGCCGGGTCAGCGAGCGCACCGCCAGCCGGGCCATCCGGCCGTCGATCTGGGCGGTGAGATCCCGTCCGCCCAAACCGATGACGCATGCCACGCCGTCACCCCAACGGTCGAGCAGGCTCATCGCCTCCTGCGCGCCGGTGCCGGCCGCGGCGACGACGGCCACCCGGCCGGGTTTGACCACATTGGCGAATCCGAGGCCGACACCGCCGAGCATCGCCGTGCCCGCGCCGGGACCCATGACCAGCAGGCCCAGGGACGTGGCGCGGTCCTTGAGCTCGATCTCCGCCTCGACCGGGACGTTGTCGCTGAAGAGCAGGACGTCCATACCGGCCGACAGTGCCTTGTGCGCCTCGAGCGACGCGTAGTCACCGGGCACCGAGATGACAGCGACGTTGCTACCGGGTTGCCGGTCCAACGCCCCGCGCAGCGTGCGCGGGGGCGGTGCCTCGTCGCCGCCGGTGCCGGCGGCGCGCGTCGAGAACATCGCCTGCTGGGCGGCATCGAGCGCGGCGTCTGCCGCCGCGGTGTCCGCGGCTCGCACGGCCAGGAACAGGTCGTTGGCGCCCGCGGAGGCCAATTCGGCGGTGTCGAAACCTTCCGCGCCCAGGGTCGCCACATTGGCCGGGGTGGCCATGGCCGCGGCGGCCCACTCGACACCGTCGACGTTGTACATCGCGCGTGTTCCCGACAGCTGGACCACCGAGTCCACGTAGGTGTCGGCGAACACTCGCAGCGTGCCGGTCATGCGGTCACCGCCGCCAGCGTGCTGGCCGCCACGATGGTGGTGCCGGCGCGTGGGCGTCCGTCGGCGGTGTCGGTCAGCGCGGTGGCTGCCAACTCCGGCGTCGTGATGACGACCCGGTGTCCACCGTTGTCGAGGAATCGGATCCCGGCCCGGATCTTGGGTCCCATGCTGCCTTCCGGGAACTGCCCTTCGGCCAGCCACCGTTCGGCGTCGGCGCGGGTGATGACGTCGAGGGCGCGTTGACGTGGGGTGCCGAAGTCGAGTTGCACCTGTTCGACACCGGTCACCAGGATCAGGGTGTCGGCGCCGATGGATGTTGCCAACTGCTCGGCCGCGTAGTCCTTGTCGACCACGGCGTCGACGCCGACGAAAC
>CAMFLL010000237.1 GCA_945957405.1 uncultured Mycolicibacterium sp.
AGCGAGGAGGAGGAACCGGACACATCGTGCCCAGCCGGTGACGATGCCGAGCGAGACACGAGCGAGGAGGATCAGTGGTTTGCGGGCGAGCGCAGCGTCGGATAGCGGTGGTGAAGACGCCTGATCAAGTGCTCGGCGTGGTTGATATCGCGACGCAGACCGTTGGCGGTCCGGCGCAACGCCATCGCGCGGTGGGTGTCCGATGGTCGGACACCGTCACGTTCGACCTTGCTGAGTCGCGCCGACATGTGATCGATCTGCTGGGCGAGGGCGGCCACGAGCACGGCCGCCTGCGCCACATCGGGATCGTCGATCATGGTCCTATCGTGGCACCGCAAGCCGCAGCGTGCAGACCTCCGCTACCGGATGTTCAGCTGCGCGCGAGTTTCGCGAGTTCACGCGACGAGCGTTGCTCGACGAACAATGGGACGTAATCCCTGACCGGCCGGCCGTCGAATCGAGCGTGATTGTGGTGGACAACCGTGGTCACCGTATCTGGCGGCACTGAGGGATAGGTCGCCTTGAGACGGTCGACCAGATGCTCGATCGCCGTCCATTCACTCGCGTGAACCACCGCACGATGTTCGCACTGCGTTCACCGGCTCGTCAACGGTTGGCAACCCTCTTCTGTCTGTGACTCGGGCGAGGAATCGGGCGAACCCGCACGACGGCCCTTCCCTCGCACGTTGCTGTAACCGCATCATGAGCGCAGGTACACCAAGGGGGCCAACGTGCGTGTGACGAACCTGGCCGGACTGTGGCGCAGAGCGAGTCGACAGCCGGGCCGGGCACGGCGCCATCCCGAACCCAGCAGACCGCCGCCGTGACGACGGCGACGTTTCTGGCTGGATGCGTTGGTTGCGGCTGCGGTGGGTGGCCGACCCCGTTATTCGGCCAGCTTGTCGCGCAGCCAGTCGTGGAACGCGCCGATGTGATGCTCGCTGGGCACCAGCACGCCGCCGTCGCGGTACATGCGTGAATCCATCGCGGGCTGGCACCGCTCGCAGGCGTCGAAGTCCTGCTGGTTGACCCGGTGGAACAGTTCGACCGAGCGGCTGACATCGCGCCCGGACTCGACCACGTCGGGCATGTAGAGCCAGTCGCATTCGACGATGGTGTGATCGGCGGCCATCGGGAACATGCGGTGCACGATGACATGGTCGGGTACCAGGTTCACGAACACCTGCGGCCGTACCGTGATGGCGTAGTAGCGGCGGTCCTGATCCTCGGTGACGCCGGGGATGTGCTCGAGCCCTTCGGAGCCGTCGATCGTGAAACCCTTGACCTCGTCCCCGAACTCGGCGCCGTGACCCACGTAGTACTGTGCGGCGTACCCATCGGCGAATTCCGGTAGTACCTCGGTCAATTCAGGATGGATGGTGGCGCAGTGGTAGCACTCCATGAAGTTCTCGATGATGAGCTTCCAGTTCGCCTTGACGTCGTAGACGATCCGGCGCCCGACCTTGAGATCGGCGACGGTGTAGTGGTCGATCGACTCGACGTCGCCGAGCCGCTCGACGATCTCCTGCATCACCGTGTCCTCGAACGACGGCGGCTCGTCGGCGAGGCACACCCACACGTAGCCCAGCCATTCCTTGATCGCGATCTTGCGCAGCCCGTACTCGACACGGTCGATATCGGGCATCTTGGTGAGGTTCGGCGCGGCGATGAGTTTGCCATCCAGATCGTAAGTCCAAGCGTGGTAAGGACATTGGAAGGCGCGCTTGACCTCGCCGCTGTCCTCTGTGCACAGCCGCGCGCCGCGGTGCCGGCACAGGTTGTAGAAGGCGTTGATGTCACCTTTGCGTGACCTGGTCACCAGCACGCTCTCGCGGCCGACCTGCACCGTCTTGAAGGCGCCCGGCTTGTCGAGATCGGATGAGCGCACGACGCAGAACCACATCGTCTCGAAGACCTTCTCCTGCTCGAGCGAGAAGACCTCGGGATGGGTGTAGTAGTGGCCGGCGAGAGTGGAGATCAGGCTCTCGGGGAGGCCGGTGGGGGCTGCGGTGGTCATTGAGCTCCTCTGCGACTTTCTTCTTGAGTGGGGTTGTGGGGCTGTGGATCTGGTGCTCAGACGGCGGCGGGTGCCGCGGCGAGTTGGCGACGCCAGCGGGTGAAGAGCCGCGCCTGGTCGACACCGAGAACTGCGACCAAATGCCCGTCGCGACGGTAGGTGGCCAGGAAGCAGTGCTCCTCGCAGCTGCCTTCCTCGATGGTGACCTCGTCGCCGGGTCGTGCGATACCGGCGAACTGGATACGTGATCCGTACTGGTCGGACCAGAAGTAGGGGGCCTTGACAGCGGTACCGCAGTCGGTGCCACCGGACAGCAGGGTGGCGACGGCGATCGCCGGCCGCTCCAGCGCACCGGTCCAGTGCTCGACGCGATGGGCGACGCCCGTGGCCGGATCGAGCCAGGCGGCGCAGTCGCCGACGGCCACGACGTTGGGGACGGCGGTCTGCCCGTTGGCCCCGCACAGCACGCCGTTGCCGAGAGCGAGGCCGCTGCCCTGGAGCCATTCGATGTTGGGTATGCCACCGATACCCACCACCACGACGTCGGCGGGCAGGTGACGTCCGTCGGCGAGATCGACGCCGGTGACGCGACCGGAGGGGCCTGAAGTCCGCAGCGGACGATGTTCGCCGGTCAGCCCGGCCACCCCGACTCCGCAGTGCAGTGTCGTGCCGTTGGCGGCGTGCGCGCCAGCGACCACAGCGCCCAACCTGGTGCCGAGCTGAACCTCGAGTGGGGCGGCGGCGGCCTCCACGACGGTGACCTCGAGGCCGAGTTTGCGTGCTGTCGAGGCGATTTCGGCGCCGATGAACCCGGCTCCGATCACGACGAGCCGGGCGCCGGCGACCAGGTCTTCGCGGAGCGCGATGGCGTCGTCGATGGTGCGCACCACGTGCACGCCGGACATCTCGGCGCAGCCGGGCCACCGGCGTGCCCGCGAGCCGGTCGCGATGATCACGCCGTCGGCGGCGATCGTGCTTCCATCGGCGAGTTCGACTGTGCCTGAAGCAGTGTCGAGGGCGGTGGCGGCCGCACCGAGGAGCCACTGCGCGGACAGGTCGTCATCGTCGGCCTCGAGTGCGAGATCCGCCTCGGTCATCTGGCCCGCGAGGAACTCCTTCGACAGCGGTGGACGGTCGTAGGGCCGACGGGCCTCATCTCCGACGATGGTCAGGACTCCGTCGAAGCCTTGGGTGCGCAGCGCGCGCGCCGCGGACAGGCCCGCCAGCGACGCCCCGATGACGGCGACGTGCTTCACGACCGGGTGCCCTCGCCGAGGCGGGCGCGGATGTCCGGCGGCAGGTTCGGTTTGTCGCTGCTGAGTGCGACACGGATCATGCCGTCCTCGATCACCACGTCATGTGTGCGCACGGGCAGCTTGGCCGGCGGCGCGTCCACAGCACCGGTGCGCAGGTTGAATCGCGACGCGTGCAGCGGGCACTCGATCTCGCAGCCCTCGAGCCAGCCGTCGGCCAGCGAGGCGTCCTGGTGCGAACAGGTGTCGTCGATGGCGAACACCTCGCCGTCCTCGGTGTGGAACACGGCGATCGGCGGGTCGTTGTCGACGCGCAGCGCCTCACCGGGGGGCAGTGCGGCAAGGGGACAGACCTCGAGCATGATGCGGTCCTCTCTTCTCGGTTCCGACGCGTTATGCGAAACACGATTCGTAATATGCAACAGTGTGTGGCCAGTCACAGCCGCTGTCAAGCGGAACGACGCTTTCAGTCCTGATCTCTCAGGTTCGCGCGAAACCGCACGTCATCGTGGCTTTCCCTGGGAACGAGAAGGGCCCGCCCAGCGGCCACTGGCCGCGGGCGGGCACTCCGTCATCGATGCGCTACTTCGCCGTCGCCACCGGCTCGGCGGGCGCGGTCTTGCGCAGATCGGCCACCAAGGGGTCACGGCGCACATCGAGGTACAGCGATACGCACATGAAGATCATCACGACGACGAACGGCGCCGCCACGATGATGGTCATGGTCTGTAGGCCGTTGAGTGCGTCGTTACCGCCGGCCCACAGCATGAGCACGGCAACCGCGCCGGTGCTCAGCCCCCAGAAGGCAACGGCCCACCTGGACGGGAACAGCGATCCACCCTGCGAGAGCGTCCCCATCACCATCGAGGCCGCATCGGCGCCCGACACGAAGAAGATCGCCACGAGTGCCATGACGAGCAGCGAGGACAGACCTGCCAGCGGCAACCGGTCGAGCATGCCGAACAGCGTGGACTCGGGTTCACCGGTGCCGTACAGGTCGATACCGTCGCGCTGCTGGCCGATACCGGCGCCACCGAAGATGACGAACCAGACCAGGCTCACCGTCGTCGGGATGAGGATGACGCCCACGACGAACTGGCGGATCGATCGGCCGCGGCTGATACGGGCCAGGAACATCCCGACGAAGGGCGTCCACGAGATCCACCACGCCCAGTAGAAGATGGTCCACGACGACAGCCAGGTCTCGGTGTCGGGACCGGCCGCGGCCGACCGGGCGGACATCGCCGCGAGGTTGGCCGCATAGTCACCGAGTGCGGTCGGCAGCAGATTCAGGATGAAGACCGTGGGCCCGGCGACGAAGACGAAGACCGCCAGCACAAGGGCCAACACCATGTTGATGTTGGACAACCACTGAATGCCCCGCGAGACACCCGAGACCGCCGATGCCACGAATGCGAACGTGAGCAGGGCGACCACGGCGACCAGCAGCAGGGTGGTCGCCTTGCCGACCCAGCCGATCACCTCGATGCCCGCACCGATCTGCAGGGCACCCAGGCCCAACGAGGCTGCGGTGCCGAACATCGTCGCGAAGATGGCGAGAATGTCGATCACCTTGCCAATGGGTCCCTCGACGCGCTTGGCGCCCAGCAGCGACACGAACGACGAACTGATGAGCTGTCGGCGTCCCATCCGGTAGCTGCCGTAGGCGATGGACAGGCCGACGACGGCGTACATCGACCAGGGATGGAAGCCCCAGTGGAACAGCGCCGTCGCCAACGCGGTGCCCGCCTTCGAATCAGCCAGTCCCGGTGGAGGTTTGACGAAATGCGTCAGTGGCTCTGTCACACCCCAGAAGATCAGTCCGATGCCCATACCGGCGCTGAACATCATCGCGATCCAGCTGACCGTGTTGAATTCCGGTTTCTCGCCATCCCGGCCGAGCGGGATCTTGCCGTACTTGCTCAGGGCCAACCATGCCGCGAACAGGACGAAGCAAGTCGCCGACACGATGAACAACCAGCCCAGGTTTCCGACGACCCAGTTCAGGATCGACGTCATCGTGGACTGGAAAGAAGTCGGGGTGATCAGACCCCAGGCGAGGATGGCGACCACGATCGCGGCCGTGACCCCGAAGACGACCTTGTCGGTGACGGGCCGCCGCGAACACATCTCGACGTCCGCCTCGTCGTGATCCTCCGGTATCGGCACGCCGGGCCCCGGAAAGGTCTCGTGCAGTTTGTTCTTGATGTCCGCCTCGAGCGAACCGTGCTTTTGTGCTGTCATTCAAACTCCCTGCGGCTGAGGCCGGGCTGTGGGCTCTGTGACGTGATGCGGGCCGCAGTCGAGACCGACTATGACCGGCATCACACCTTGGTGATGATGCATTGGTGCGCCGTTGCACGGGTGTACACGTCCTACGCGCTGATATATTAGAGCGTGCATCGGTGATACGCGACTGTTCAGCGAAAAATATTTCGCAATCGACGACCAGCACTTATGCGTATGAGGTTGCTGAAACTGTGTGACTCCGGTCACATGGCAGGAAGGCCGCCTACTGGACCGTCAGGGGTTGTTGCCCTGATATCCCATGCGATGGGCAACTTCGCCGGCCGCGGCCACCACCTGCAGGGCGATGTCTCGGGCGCGTTCTTCGGTGAGGCGGTAACCAGGGCCGGACACACTGAGCGCCGCGACGACGGCCCCCGTGTGATCGCGGATCGGGGCGGCAACCGCGTTCAGGCCGTGCTCGAGCTCTTCACTGGACACCACATATCCGTCAGCCATCACCCGGGTCAACTGCTCATCGAGTGTGTCGATGCTGGTGATGGTGTGCTCGGTGAATCGCGTCAGTCCTGCCGACTCGAGCAGTTCCCGCCGGGCATCCGACGCCATGTAGGCCAACAGCACTTTGCCGCTCGAGGTCGCGTGCAGCGGCGTGAGTTCACCGACCCAGTTGTGGGTGCCGACCGCCGAGGGGCCGCGGGCCTGATCGACGTTGACTGCGAAATGCGATCGCAATACCGCGATGTTGACGGTCTCACCGACCTCGGCGGCCAGCCGCTCGCAGACCTCCCGACCCTGCTGGGTGACGTCGAGACGGCCCGACACTGCACTGGCCAGTCTCAGGATCCCGAAGCCGAGTCGGTATTTCCCGCGCTCATGAGCCTGTTCGACGAGTTCGTGTTCTTCGAGGGAACCGAGTAACCGGAATGCGGTGGACTTGTGGACACCGATGTCCGCGGCGAGTTCGGTGACGCCGGTGTCGCCGCGCCGGGCGAGAATCTCCAGCGCCAAGAGCGCGCGGTCGACCGACTGCACGCCACCACTACTACTGGCTTCAGAGCTGCCGTTGCTCATGGCGCAACAATAGCGAACACATTCGTGTAGTTGTGCCCTACACAACGCGTTTCGCATGACGCGCACGGGGCTTGACCGCGCCACCTGCGCACCATATTGTTGGTATATCAGTTGTTGATCAATTATCGCCTCAGTGCAACCAAGTAGGAGACCACGCCCATGGGATCACCGCGCGTCGTGATCATCGGTGCCGGCATCGTCGGCACGAACCTGGCCGACGAACTGACCTCCCGAGGCTGGGATCGCGTCACGGTGCTCGACCAGGGCCCGCTGCCGCTGACCGGTGGATCCACATCGCACGCCCCCGGCCTGGTCTTCCAGACCGGCCCGTCGAAGACCATGACCAACTTCGCGACCTACACCGCCGAGAAGTTCGGTTCACTCGAGGTCGACGGCCAGTGGTGCTTCAACCGGGTCGGTGGCCTGGAGATCGCCACCACTGACGAGCGCCTCGCCGAACTGCACCGCAGGCAGGGTTGGGCCACGTCGTGGGGAGTCGCGGGCCGTGTCATCGATCCGCAGGAATGCGCCAAACTGCACCCGCTGCTGGATCCCACCCGCATCCTCGGCGGCCTCTACGTCGAGACCGACGGACTGGCCAAGGCGTCCCGCGTCGTCGTCGCGCTCGCCCGCCGCGCGGAGAGTCGCGGTGCGGTGTTCCAGGGCTCGACCAAGGTGATCGGCGTGGAGCACCGTGCAGGCAAGGTCACCGGAGTCACCACCTCGGCCGGTTTCGTACCTGCCGACATCGTGGTGTCCTGCGGCGGTTTCTGGGGTCCGGACCTCGGCGCGCTGATCGGAATGGACGTGCCGCTGCTACCGCTGGCGCACCAGTACGCCAAGACTGCCCAGATCCCGGAACTCGTCGGACGCAACACCGTGTCGTCCGAAGCCGGCTTTCCCATTCTGCGCCACCAGGACCAGGACCTCTACTTCCGCGAGCACGTCGACCGGTTGGGTATCGGGTCATATGCGCACCGCCCCATGCCGGTGGCCACCACCGAGCTGCCCGACGGTGAAATCACCGACGACGCAATGCCTTCCATGCTCGCCTTCACCGACGAAGACTTCGCCCCAGCATGGCAGCAGTGCCAGGCCCTGCTGCCATGCCTGGAGACTGCCACCATCGAATCGGGATTCAACGGCATCTTCTCGTTCACCCCCGACGGCGGACCGCTGATCGGCGAATCCCCCGATGTGGCCGGCTTCTGGATCGCCGAAGCCGTCTGGGTCACCCACTCGGCGGGTGTCGCGCGTGCGGTGGCACAGCTGCTCACCGACGGCCGGTCGGAGGTCGAACTGCACGGTTGTGACGTCCACCGGTTCGAGGACGTCCAACTCGACCCGGGGTACGTCAGCGAGACCTCGCAGCAGAACTTCGTGGAGATCTACGACATCCTGCATCCCTTGCAGCCCAAGGAATCTCCACGCAATCTGCGGGTCAGCCCCTTCCACCCGAGGCAGACCGAACTTGGCGCGATGTTCCTCGAAGGCCATGGCTGGGAACGTCCGCACTGGTACCAGGCCAACGCTGCGCTGATCGACGAGCTGCCGGCCGAATGGCAGCCGCCCGCCCGCGACGAGTGGTCGGCGATGTTCCACTCCCCCATCGCCGCGGCCGAGGCATGGCGCACGCGCACCGCGGTGGCGCTCTACGACATGACGCCGCTGAAACGCCTGGAGATCTCGGGCCCCGGAGCCCTGGCGCTGCTGGAGCGCACCACCACCGGCAAGATGGACAAGTCGGTCGGGTCGGTCACCTACACCCTGGCCCTGGACACCGCAGGTGGTGTCCGGAGTGACCTCACCGTGGCCCGCCTGGCTGCGGACACCTTCCAGGTCGGCGCCAACGGAAACCTCGACCTAGACTACTTCCGCAGGCAGTCAGCGTTCGACGACACGGTGACGGTCCGCGACATCACCGGCGGCACCTGCTGCATCGGTGTGTGGGGTCCGCGCGCCCGCGATCTCGTATCGGCCATCAGCCACGACGACTTCTCCAACGACGCGTTCAAGTACTTCCGCGCCAAACAGGTTCGGATCGGCGGAGTTCCGGTCACGGCCATGCGCCTGTCCTATGTGGGTGAACTGGGCTGGGAGCTCTACACCTCGGCCGACAACGGCCTGCGGCTATGGGACGCACTGTGGGCCGAGGGCCGGCGGCACGGCGTCATCGCAGCCGGCCGCGCGGCGTTCAACAGCCTCCGGCTCGAAAAGGGTTACCGCTCATGGGGAACGGATATGACCACCGAACACAACCCCTATGAAGCCGGCCTGGGGTTCGCGGTGCGCGCCCAAAAGGAGTCCTTCATCGGGCGTGAGGCACTCGCGGGCATCTCCGATACCACCGTGGACCGGCGCCTGGCCTGCCTGACCATCGACGACAAGCGGTCGGTGGTACTCGGTTCGGAGCCGGTGTTCGTCGACGGCGAGCCGGCCGGCTACATCACCAGCGCCGCCTTTGGCCACACCGTCGGCGCACCCATCGCCTACGCGTGGCTGCCGGCTCCCGCCGCGCCCGGCACCCAGGTGGAGATCCAGTACTTCGACCGCCGGATCGCCGCGACCGTGGTCGCCGAACCCCTCGTCGACCCCGAGATGACGAAGATCCGGTCATGACCACCGTCGATCACTCGACCGATACGCAGACCGTCGTCGGCTTTCTCGACGCGCTCGCCGCGAAGGTGCCCGTGCCGGGTGGTGGCGCCGCCGCCGCGCTGCACCTCGGCCAGGCCGCGGCGCTGGTGTCCATGGTGGCGCGGTACACCGCGGGTCCGCGCTATGCCGAACACCAGATCCTGGTCACCACGATCTGCGAGCGGGCCGACGCCGCCCGGCAGCAGGCGCTGCGCTTGGTCGACGACGACATGGCCGCCTTCAGCGGTGTCATCGCGGCCTACGCCCTGCCGAAAACCACAGAGCAGGAACGTCGTACCCGGTCGGCCGCCATCGCGTCGGCTGCACAGCAGGCCGCGTCGGTCCCGGCCGACGTGGTCCGCGCCGCCGGCGAGATCCTCGGTCTCGCCGAACAACTGCTGCCGGTGGCCAACCCCAATGTGATCAGTGATGTCGCAGCGGCTGCCGACGCCGCGCGTGCGGCGGCGACAACCGCGCGCGTCAATGTCGAGATCAACCTGTCGAGCATCCGTGACACCACTGTTCGCACATCCCTCGTCGACCGGATTGCCGGTGTGGATCATCTGGCCACCCGCGCCGACGACGTCAACGACCGAGTCCGAAAGTTGTTGAGAGCATGACAGTGATTCTCGGCGGTGCCGAACTCACGCGCACCATCCGTGCCGAGGTGAGCACGCGCGCCGCGGCACTGACCGAGCGGGGTGTGACGCCGGCCCTTGCGGTCGTGACGGCCACGGATGACGAATCGACGGCGTGGTACGTGCGCTCGATCGCCGCGGCGGCGGCCCGCACCGGAATCAGCTGCGACGTCATCGATCTGGGCCCCGACGCCGACACCGCGGAGCTGCTCTCGGTCCTCGCCGACCTCGACGAGGACCCGCGAATACACGGCGTCATCCTGCAGACGCCGCTGCCCGATGGTGTCGACCTGGCCATCCTGCGTGCCGCCATCAGCCCCGAAAAGGACATCGACGGCGCCAGCCCGGGCAGCCTCGGCCGGCTGGTGGCGGGACAACGGGCGTTCGCGCCGGCCACGGCCCAGGCGGTGCTGGACTTGCTCGACCATCACGGCATCGAACTCGACGGGCGGGTCGCCGCGGTGATCGGCCGGTCGATCGTGGTAGGCACGCCGGTGGCGAACATGCTGGTACAGCGCGACGCGACTGTGACTGTCTGCCACCGCCATACGCGAGATCTGGCGGCGAGCACCCGCACTGCCGACATCGTCGTCGTCGCGGTGGGCGTGCCGGGTCTCCTCAAGGCTGAACACATCGCCGAAGGCGCGACGATCATCGACGTCGGCACCACGGCCACCGCCGACGGCCGCCTGCTCGGCGATGTCGATGCCGACTCCGTCGACGGTCGCGCCGGCGGGCTCACCCCGGTGCCCGGCGGCGTCGGGCCGGTGACCACTGCGCTGCTGCTCGCGAACACCGTCACAGCGGCAACCGATCTCAGCGGCCTGTCCCAACTCACCGATGCCGAATTGGTCGGCGCAGCCGGCTGACACACCCGAAACACCATCAGGAGCAACCATGACCGACAACTTCACCCTGACGCTGAGCTGCGCGCAGCGACCCGGCATCGTGCACGCCGTCAGCTCGTTCCTGTTCGCCAGGAACTGCGATATCGCCGAACATCAGCAGTTCGACGACACCCGCAGCCAGGCGTTCTTCATGCGCACCCGGTTCGTCAGCACCGACGGCGCCGGCGATGCCGCCCAGCTGACCGAGGAGTTCGCCTCCGTCGCCGCTGAATTCGGCATGACGTTCCGCTTCGACGACGACCGCAAACCCCGGGTCGTGGTGATGGTGTCGAAGATGGGTCATTGCCTCAATGACCTGATCTTCCGTTGGCGTGCAGGCACGCTCGGTGGCGAACTGGTGGCAGTGGTGTCCAATCACGAGACCTTGCGGCCCATGGCCGAGGCGGCGGGCCTGCCTTTCGTGCACATCCCGGTGACGCCCACCAACAAGCCGGAGGCGGAGGCGCGGCTGCTGGCCCTCGTCGACGACCTCGACGCCGAACTGGTGGTGCTGGCCCGCTACATGCAGGTGCTCTCCGATGACGCCTGCCAGGCGTTGCGCGGTCGTGCGATCAACATCCACCATTCGTTCCTGCCGGGTTTCAAGGGCGCCAAGCCCTACCACCAGGCGTTCGACCGCGGCGTGAAACTTGTTGGCGCCACGGCGCATTACGTGACGCCGGACCTCGACGAAGGGCCGATCATCGAGCAGGAGGTCATCCGTATCGACCACTCCTTCGACCCGGCGCGCTTGGCCACCGTGGGCCAGGACGCCGAGGCGCTGGCGTTGTCGCGGGCAGTGCGCTGGCACTGCGACAACCGCGTGCTGTTGCACGGGCACCGGACGGTGGTCTTCAGCTGATGATTTGTGGAGTTTCACCGGCGCCCAGCGCCGTGTTCTGTTTCGGGACATCGCTGACAGCGATATGTCTCGGGACATCGCTG